>CAZKFA010000017.1:0-37280 GCA_964551925.1 uncultured Gammaproteobacteria bacterium | reverse complement strand
AGTATTAAGAATATTTTATCTTACCTTTACCCTAGAGTCAAATTTTGTTGAGGCCGGTTCTCAATAAGTTATTGCAAAAACATAAAAATCCTAAATATTAAGCCAAAATCCTAGTAAAAGTCTTAAAATTAGAGCGGATCTCCGTTTTGCGGAGGCTTCGCTACGTAATCAAAAAGGAAAACAACATGGCTCGTAAAGTTAAGTATGAAGATTATCGCAACATGGGGATCGCAGCACATATTGATGCTGGAAAGACAACTACCACAGAAAGAGTTTTATTCTATTCAGGTAAAATCCACAAAATTGGTGAAGTACACGAAGGTGCTTCTGTTACGGATTGGATGGAGCAAGAAAAAGAGCGCGGTATCACTATTACAGCAGCTGCAATTTCTACTGAATGGCGCAATAAATTTATTAATTTGATTGATACCCCGGGACACGTGGATTTTACAATTGAAGTAGAGCGTTCAATGCGAGTGCTAGACGGTGTTGTGATTGTATTGTGCGCTGTTGGTGGTGTGCAACCGCAAACCAAAACGGTTTGGAGACAAGCTGATAGATACAAAGTTCCACGTGTTGTCTTTGTTAACAAGATGGATAGACAAGGTTCAGATTTCTTTAGAGTAGTACAACAGTTACGTACAGAAGTTCGCGTGAACGCACTTCCTCTGCACGTTCCGGTTGGAGCTGAAGATCAGTTCAAGGGCATCGTTGATTTAGTTGAGAAGAAAACTTATATCTATAACGATGATATTGGTACTGACATCACTATTACTGAAGGCTATCCTACTGACTTGGCTGCTAAGTGTGCTGAGCTTAGAACCCAATTGGTAGAAGCGATTGCTGAGAATGATGAAGCTCTGATGAATAAATATTTAGAAGAGGGTGAAGATTCTCTTACTGAAGCAGAGCTTAAAGAAGGTTTACATCAAGCTGTTGTTAAGTTAGATGTCATTCCGGTATTGTGTGGATCAGCTTTCAAAAATAAAGGTGTACAGAAACTCCTTGATGCTGTTGTAGACTATCTTCCGAATCCTTTAGAAGTAGTTGATATCAAAGGTATCGATACTAAGGGTAATGAAGTAACACGTAAGTGTGATGATGATCAGCCGATGGCTGGATTAGCATTCAAGGTTATGACTGATCCGTTTGTTGGTCGTCTAACATTTATTAGAATGTACTCTGGTGTGATTTCGTCTGGTACTTATGTCTATAACGCCAACAAAGGAACTAAAGAGCGGGTTTCACGTTTAATCAAACTTCAAGCTGATCAAAGAACAGAGATTGATGAGATTAGAGCTGGAGATATTTGTGCGGTGGTTGGTTTCAAAGATACAACTACTGGAGATACTTTCTGTGATGAAAAAAATCAAGTCATACTTGAGTCATTGCATGTACCAGAGCCTGTTATTTCAGTTGCGATTGAACCTAAGACAAAAGCTGACCAAGAGAAACTTTCAACTGCTTTGCATAAGTTAGCAGAAGAAGATCCAACATTCAGAGTTAAAGTTGATCATGAGACTGGTCAAACTATTATCTCTGGTATGGGTGAATTGCACTTGGAGATTCTGGTTGATAGATGTAGAAGAGAATTCAAGGTTGAAGCTGACGTTGGTAAGCCACAAGTTGCTTTCCGTGAGACGATTAAAGGTACTGCTACTTCAGATCTTAAGTACGCGAAGCAGTCTGGTGGTCGTGGTCAGTACGGTCACGTTGTGATTGATTTCGAACCAGCTCCGATTGGTAAAGATGAAGAAGGTAAAGAGTATCCACCGTTGACGTTTGTTAATAAGATCGTTGGTGGTGTGATTCCAAAAGAATATATTCCAGCTGTTGAGAAGGGTATGAAAGAAGCGATGACTGGTGGTGTGATTTCTGGTTATGAAGTAATTGGTGTCAAAGCTACTTTAGTACACGGTTCTTACCATGACGTTGACTCTTCGGAGATGGCGTTTGCAATTGCTGCATCGATGGCGCTTAAAGAAGGTGTACAGAAGGCTAAGCCTATCATTCTTGAGCCTGTGATGAAAGTTGATATCGAAGTTCCAGAAGCCTTTATGGGTGATGTGATTGGTGATATATCTTCACGTCGTGGGCGTGTGGAGAAGATGGAGACTGATAGAGGATTGTCTATGGTTTCTACTTTTGTACCGCTTGCTAATATGTTTGGTTATGCGACTGATATTCGTAACAAGACTAAGGGTCAAGGTACCTTTACAATGGAATTTTCTGCTTACGAAGAAGTACCACCAAATGTTGCTGAAGAAATTAAAGGTGCTAGAGCCAAAGCTAAGGCTGCAGCATAACAAGTCCTCTGAAGGAGCTTAATTTATGATATTTCCGGGAATGTGGAAAGGCGTTTTGTTAGGGTTTTTGGCTCTGACGGCAGTTTTCTTGTTATTCTTGTTTGTTTTCTCTAAGGTTATGCCTGGGGTTAATGATGAAGGTGACGAACTTAGTCCGGAAGATATGTAGTTATCTGAAATATTAAATTTTAAGATTTTCTTTAGAATTATAGTTAAGACATATTGCCTTTTGCGACATACTTGTTTTAATATTTTATTAAGAATTGATATTGCTTTGAGAAATTGGAGGATCCTATTGTGGTGTTTTTTAATGACTTAATTCATTCAGTGATTGAGACTCTTAATGCAGGCCTTGGTTTCAAAAGACTAGAGCTGGCTACTGTTCCTGTCTATGATAGAGATACTGTTGCTGGCTGGCATCGAGCATAATCAAAATTCTGAACCTGCTCAATTTGTTGCTCATGAAACCTCATAGTTAATCTCCTTAACCACCATCATCTAAAGAGCAGGTTCTTTTTTTCAAGACGTTTTTAATCCGTTAAACCAATCATAGGCACTTAGTTCTGCTTTGGATTCGGGTTTGACTCTAAGGATTTTTATTTGTCCTTGCTTACATTGGATGGTAATTGATTTGTCGTTTTTATCGCTGTGAATGATTTCACCGATCTTGCTTGAGTGAGAATCATTGTTAACAATAGTAGTTTCTAGAATTTGGATTTTTTTATTGTCTTGTGTGAAATATGCAACTGGCCATGGAAGGCAAGCTCTGACTAGGTTGTGGATATTGGTGGCCGAGTTGTCTTTTGTTAGTAAGAAATCTGTTTGTTTTGGATTGCCAGATTTAAGTAATAGTTTCTCTGTTTTGAAGTCTATATAGCCTAACTCTTTATTCATAAAAGGAGCGAGGATTTTATCAGAATCAAGATTAGTATAAGAACTTTGTTTGATTGGTTGAATAGTAGTGTAAGTCTTAAGAGTCTTGATTAATAATTCTGCTCCCATAGAAGCCAATCTAGTGCTGAGTTCCTGAGCATTGCTGTCTGAATCAAGAGTAGTTTTGGCTTGTAATAAAATATCACCGGTATCTATGCCAGCATTGGTTAGCATTGTGCTTACGCCAACTTCAGTCTCACCATTGATGATCATCCAATTGATTGGAGCTGGTCCACGATAATATGGCAGCAAACTAGCATGGACATTGATAATGGGCTTGAAATTGAGGATTTTTTCTTTGATGATTTGCCCGTAAGCAACCGTGATTAAATAATCAGGATTAAGTTTCTGCATTGTTGTGAATAATTCTTCATCATTGTTGAGTGATTCTGGTTGGTAAACTGGGATACGGTGTTCTCGCGCTAGTGTTTTAATTATTGGTGCAGTGATAATCTGCTTACGCCCTACGGGCTTATCTGGCTGAGTAATAACGGCTAGAACTTCTATCTCTGGATCTTGAATTAATGTTCTAAGGCTAGGCACGGCAAAATCTGGTGTGCCTAGGAAGATGACTTTGCTGAGTTTATTTGCAGTCATAAGCTTAGATAACAATATAACATGTATGTGATTGAGCTAGCTTATTGTGGAATAATGAAGATTAGTAGTGACTAAGCAAAACATTAAATCTCTTGATCTTTTGCCTTGCCGTAATTCTGGCTTGGATGAGCTCTTGCATGAAGAACAAATTAACAAAGATTATTTGCATTATCTTGGTCAATTTCTACGTAGTAAACACCAAGAATTACATGAATACTTAGAAGCTAATCCACATTTAATCAGCACGAGCAAAATTAAAGCATTGTTTTTGTTGAATCTTTTAGTCTTAGGTCAGGAAATTAAACCTTGGCATATTTCCATACGACAACCAAACCCGGTCATTGTTGATAGTCTAGCTTATGAATTGATAGAGCTCTATGCTTTATTGACTAATAATATTGTGCTCAAGTCGATAGATTTCTATCATTATAAAATATTATTGCCCAGTATTGTTATTTATTATTCTGATTTTCTTTTAAAAAACTCTTCTGGAGAGGCTTTGAACGAGGTTTATAAAGTGATTTCTGATGCTGGTAATTTTACTGTTCTAGTTGACGAGAGCTTGATTGCTCAACAACAGCGTTTGCTTGCCTTATACTACAGACGGATTGACAATAAGCAATTAGCGGAGCAGCATCAAGCCAAATATCGAGAAGCTTTCTACCCAAAGACAAGTCAAACAATAAAATTAAATAAAATCGCACCTGAGAAGTTTTATTCAGCTCAAGAGGTGCTACCTAATCTATCAGCGATATATCAAGAGGTGAAAACTATTCAAGCAGAAGTCTTGATTCGCTCTGGTGTTTATGAAGACACCTGCTCATATTTTGGTTGTAGTGATTGCTGTAAAAAAGATTTCCCAACTGTCTCACTGACTGAGTTTCTACATATATTAGAATGGATCAAGGCTCATGATGTTGATATAAAATCCTTAGTCACGCGCGCTCAAGCTATACAAAAACAACATAAGGATAAATATGGCGAGGCAATGATAATCGTTGATCAAGTTGTAGCCAAGGATAATCCTCATGCTTTTCAGTTTACTTGTCCGATGTTAGGTGATGATGATCTTTGTACTATACATGAAGCTAGACCACTGGCTTGTAGGTCTTTTGGTCTCTCTACAATTAATGGTCAAGATGTACAAGCTTGTAAATTCTATCTAACACAATTTCAATACAATTCTAGTCAGCGAAATGAAAGAGATGTTTATGATTCTCAGCCGCACACAGCTATGATTGGCTCTAGTAATGAATTACTAGCGAAACAATATGGTTTCGCTGATTATAAACAACCAGTTGGTACTTTAGTCGCTTGGCTTACTTGCGCAGAGCTAATGTCAAGCCATCTTGAATAGTTAATAAAGTCGCTTCAAAGTCTGTTGATTGAGCTAGTTTATCATTGAATTCTTGAATAGCTTGAGTTTGTTTGTCTGCTGTATCATTGTCAAGGACTTTATTTGACCATAAGGTGTTGTCTACTAATAGGCAACCGCCTTGTGGTAATAATAGAGCAGCTAAGTCTAGATAATTAGGATAGTTGGCTTTGTCAGCGTCAATAAAAATCATATCGAAGCGTTGTTTATCATTAATTAACTTGGTTAATACTTCTAGACCAGATCCTGTTATTACTGTTGAGAATTGCCTTAAATCATCTGCGGCTAAATGCTCCTGGACTAGATCAGCATAATCTGCTGATCTTTCGATGCAAGTCAAATGAGATTTGATACCTTCTTTGTTAAGCTCTCTGATTGCTCTAGCTAGCCAGATGCTGCTATAACCATAATAGCTACCGAGTTCTAAAATATTTTTTGCTTTGAGTAATTGTACTAATAAATATAGAAACTTACCTTGATCGGGTCCGATATTCATCATGGGTCCACCGCCAGCAAGTTGTTTGATGAGAATATTCTTGAGCAGTGTATCTTCAGCAGCATAGCGCTCACTAATATAGTTTATGATGTCATCTCTATTGTCAGACATTAGTAAACCCCATCTAAAGCATTGTTGGCAAGGAGATCTGCGCGTTGATTGTATTCGCGTCTGACGTGACTATAGGTGACACTGTCGAAGTTTTTTTCTAGTGACTTGATCTCAAGATAGATTTTGCGAAGATCAGGGTTTTTTACCTTGTAGAGACCTTGTAATTGTTTGATTACTAGCTCGCTATCAGCTTTAATAATTATTTGTTTGTAACCTAGTACCTGAGCCTTGATTAGACCTTCATGTAGAGCCTTGTATTCAGCAATATTATTGGTTGCTATACCGATGGTTTTGGAGATAGTTGCAACTTCATTGCCAGATTGATCTTGTAGTGAGACTCCAATAGAGGCGGCACCAGGATTACCACGTGAAGCACCATCAGAAAAAATAACTAGAGCCTCATTGCTATTCAATATTATTTCGCTACTTTTTTTTTAGAACTAATTTTACTAACGTCTAGAGCCGCAAGTGAATCAAGAATAATATCAGCTTGATCCGCTTCACTTTCGCTCATGATACCAGAGAGTACTCCAATGGTATGGGCTCCAGCAGCTTTGGTTACCGCGATATCATGCGGTGCATCACTTACCATGATTGTGTTCTCTGGGTTCACTCCAAGGCTATCACAGAGCTCAATGAATGATTCAGTTGTCTTGTGTTCGCCAGCTTTAATCTTCTTAATAGCTTTACTGAGACCAAACTTACTAAGAGTTTCTTTTACATTTTTCTCAGAATCTGAACTGAATACACCAATCTTTAAACCCGCTTTAGCAATTTCTTGAATTTTGTCGATGCTGCCAAAGACCTCTTCGCTTAATTCTGCTACAGTCAAAGCTTCCCATGTCTTTGCAATAGCATCATCAACACAGTTAAAAGCTGTAAACCATTTGTAAGTAGGGTCAAGTTCGTTTTTGGTTATGAACAAAGCTGTTGCTAGAGCTAATCTAACATCGCTTAAGGTCATAGAACAAGGACCATATGGATCTATGGTCTCATCATCTTCATCGACGCCCATGGCACGAATACAAGCTGTACGAATTTGGACTAGAGTATCACTAGTATCGGATGAATTCTCTGCTATTAATTGAGCGCGATACGCAATAATTCTTAGCCACATTTTATGAAAATTAACAAAAACGCCATCCTTATCGAGGATAACTGCTTCAATGTTCTTTAAAGTCTTCATTACCTATTATGCTATCACGAATCCTGCTATAATAAAATTTATGCAGATGTCGCAGATTGCTTTTATCGCCGCTCTAGCCTTGGTTAATGGCTTGGTTTTACTTGGCTTAAGTGCCTTGATACAGAAGTTTTTTGGTATAGCTAGACCCGGTTTGGTTAAGAATGATTCTTATGAGTGTGGAATGAAACCACAAGGTGATGCTCAAGTTCAGTTTGATATTAAATACTATTTATTTGCCATTATTTTTATTATTTTTGATGTAGAGTTTGTCTTTCTTATGCCGTGGGCAAGCTATTTTAATGAGACTATGCCTGGACAACGTGGATTTATTATTTTTGAGGCTTTTGCTTTTGTTGGAATTCTATTTCTTGGTCTTGCTTATGCGTGGAATAAGGGTGCTCTGAATTGGAACCAAGACAGCTCATTCCAAAATCGCCCATAGCCGTGTTACGCTCGTTCCTCAAAGCTAAGTCGACTCAGATTTTCTATTGCAGATTCCGAATTGCGTTCAGTATTTCATCTGCTTTAGGTCTTTGTTTGTAATCTGGATTAATAAATCGATAACGAATTATTTTTTGCTGATTAATAAAGAAGCTAGCAGGCACTGGTAGTTGGTATGAGATTTCACCGTTGAGGATAGCATCTTCCAAACCCAGATCACTAAAGAGATTGAGTGATGATTGAGATTGATATAAGAGTTTGTATTTTTTGGCAATGCTATTAGTCGGATCGCTTAGGACTTTGTAGCTTAAGCCGTGTCGCTTGGTTGTGCTGAGACAGTAGTTCTGTTTCTCTGCGGAGATTGCTACTATTGTTGTATTAAGTTTCTCAAATTCTTGCAAATGACTTTGTAGGTCACGTAATTGTAAATAGCAATATGGACACCAACCACCTCTGGTAAATATTAGTAGTACGTTGCTTTGCTTGCATAAACTATCTAATGAAATTATTTGTCCATTCTGTTCTAGAGAGAAGTCACAGGCCCTCTCTCCAACTTGTAGAAAAGTAGGACTCAAACTATTTGCTTTAATAACATCAATAGTATCTAGTAAGCTATTTAATTTTTGTAAATTGATATTTTGTAAAAGTTCGTCCTGTAGTAAATCCAAACGAATCTTCGTCTTATCTTGCCTTCCCATTTTACTCCCATTAGAATGTGATTTCCCGTTAGCCCATTCTGTATATATAAATAGAGCCATATTACATAATTGACTTTTAGATGATTTAAATTTTAGATTTGGTAAATCAAAAAACTAGATTAGCAATCTTTGTACAACTGGAGAGAGCGGGAAATGTCATTAGATTTTGATGAGCTAGAGGCCATTATTGCGGTTGTTGATCACGGTAGTTTTAAGGCTGCTGCTACTAAGTTACATAAGGCACAATCTTCAATTAGTTACGCTATCAAGAATTTAGAAGCGAGATTGAAGTTAAAGATTTTTGAACGTACGGGTAATACGGTTCAATTAACTAATTTTGGTAAGATCGTTTATAACAAAGCACTTAGTATTATTCGTATCAATTCTGATTTATTTCAGATTACCAATATAGTGCAAGAAGGTGTTGAATTGAAAATTCGTTTAGCCATTTCTGCGGTTACTCCTTTGCCTTTATTAATTAAGGTGTTGAAAGATTTTAATAGCAAATTTCCGCAAACAGAAATTGAGATTGATTTCAAGACTTTTGAAGAGCCTTATGAGATGCTGCTTTCAGGGGAAGCTGATTTGGCTATTACTGTAAGTCAAGTTTATAAGAATAATTTTGAAGCTATCCCTTGGACTATTGTTGAGATGATTCCTTGTGCTGCACCAAATTATCCTGCTACTTTGCCTGGCATAGTAGAGTCTGATTTAGATGATTTACAACAATTAGTAGTTGGAGGCAGAGCCACTCTAGCCAAGAAAAATGCACCAGCACGAGTCAATAATTCTAAGGTTTGGCATTTGACTGATTTCTTGATCAAAAAAGAATTGTTGATTAATTCTTTGGGTTGGGGTTATATGCCCAAAAACCTTATTACCAGAGAGCTTGACGAGGGTATCTTGATACCACTGACTATTAAAGATCCTATGCTAAAACAATTAAATCTTTTGCGGAACGCAGTTGAAGCTAAAGGACCAGCGACTAATTATCTGTGGAACTTATTCTTGAATCATTCTGATCTAAAACTAATGTGTAACTAGGTTCTCTAAATACTTAGCCATCATATCAACTTCGATGTTGATTTTATTGTTGACTTGCCAATTGTGTATATTAGTTATTGCGATTGTAGTCGGAATAATACAAACTGTAATTGAGTTATTGCCTTTCTCCGCGACTGTAAGGCTGATGCCATTGAGTGCTATTGAGCCTTTAGCAATAATATATTTATTAAGATTGTCGGGTATTGCAATTGTAATATTCTGTGAACCATCTGCGTCTGTGATTGCTGTTACTCTTCCAATGCCATCTACATGACCTTGTACTAGATGTCCACCAAGCCGGTCTTGCAGTCTTAAAGGACGTTCTAGGTTTACTAGATTGTTGATTTGATAATCATTGAAATTTGTTAGCTTCAGCGTTTGTGCGATGGCACAAACAGTAACAATATTCTTGTTGATCTCAGTAACCGTCTGACAAACACCATCAACAGCAATACTGTCACCAAGCTTTAAGTCTTCAACTACAGTATTAGCTTGAATTTGAATGATCAAATTACTACCTTGCTGTTCTAGTTTGTGTATCGTTCCAGTTTCTTCTATTAGTCCTGTGAACATAGTGTTTGTAGTTTTTATTCGACGACTCTTGCCGCTTTGATTTTGACAGGATTTGCTGTTCTGTCAGAACCTCTGTAAGTTGGGACATTGTCTGTAACTATTTGATTGACAACTTCCATACCTTCAATAACTTCACCAAAAATTACATATCCATAAGGATCAACACCACCAGCATCCAAACTTGGTAACGCAGTTAAATCGATAAAGAACTGGCTGCTAGCCGTATCAGGATCAGAAGTTCTAGCCATAGCCATGATGCCAGGCTTATTGTGTTTAAGATTATTCTTTTCGTGTGGAATACGACGAACTTCTTTGGTTTCTGGATCGATAAATCCTCCAGTGCCATCACCTTTTGGACAACCACCTTGAACAACGAAACCAGGTATAATTCTGTGGAAAATTAGACCATTGTAGAATTTACGTTCAACTAAATCTTTGAAGTTGCCAGCAGTAATTGGAGCCTCGTTCATATATAACTTTATTTTAAAAGTACCTTTGTCTGTCTCCATCTCTACAATTGTGTCTTTAAGACCTTGTGCCTTTTTGAGACTATCTATCATTTCTGATTCCATTTTGTTCTCCTTGTTTGCTGCTTTTAAAGAACTACTTGCTACTATCAGAACAAGCAATACCAAAGCCAAAGCAGCTATTAGCGTATCGAAATTGAATTCCTGTTTCATAAAATATTTTTTAACACCTTAAGCTGTAGTTACTACTTCTTCTTCGCTAGGTTTATCATTAGCAGCTTGTTCTTGTGCCACTAATTTGGCTTGAAAATCTTTAGCAATACGAGCTGTATCTTCACGCAATCTGGTCTTCTTAGTTCCAACGCGCTCACGCATGTAGTAAAGCTTAGATCTTCTAGCTTTACCTTTGCGTAGTATTGTAACTTCCGTTACTTTTGGAGAATGTAGTAAGAAAGTTCTTTCGATGGCGACACCTTGGAATATTCTTCTTACTGTAAAACTTGCATTAATGCCACCTTCTTTCATGGCTATGACCATACCTTCAAAGGCCTGGTTACGCTCTTTCTTACCCTCACGGATTAATACTTTTACCTTTACAAGATCACCAGTCTGGAAAACAGGTAATTCTTTCTTGAGGTGGGCGGCTTCGATTTCTCGTATGATTTGTTGACTCATAACAGTGCATAATCTTAACAGATCAGCGATATATAAAGTATCGGCAAAAGCTAAATTTTATGGAATTAGCTTGATTTTAGCCCTGATTTTAGCTTTTTTTAATAGATTTGCTGCCAAGTCTAATATTTTACTCAGGATCGACAAGTTCTAGATACAGTTCATCAAGCTGTTCTTGATCGATATTCGAAGGTGCTGAGGTAAGAGGGCAAATGGCCGCCTGGTTTTTTGGAAAAGCGATGACATCTCTAATGCTCTCAGTGTTAGAAAGTAGCATTACTACTCGATCTAATCCCAATGCAATGCCACCATGTGGTGGAGCGCCAAGTTCTAAAGCTTCAAGCAAAAATCCAAAACGATCTTTGGCCGTTGCATCATCTATATCTAGTGCCTGGAAAATTTTGCGTTGTAATTCCATATTGTGGACTCTAATTGATCCACCACCAAGTTCAATACCGTTGAGTATCACGTCATAAGCATAAGTCTTAATACTGGCTCTATCTGAACTGAGCTTCTCCCAATCTTCTCTATGAGGCATAGTGAAAGGGTGGTGAGTCGCTTTAAAGCGCTTGGATTTATCATCCCACTCGAACATTGGGAAATCAATTACCCAAAGAAACTTATACGGTCTACCTTGGATTAAATTAAATTGTTTAGCTATATGTAATCTTAATTTGCCAAGTACGTGATGAACCAATGGAGCTTTATCTGCTACGAATAGTAGAATGTCTCCAGCTTCAGCACCAGTCTTAGAGCGAATTTGATCGAGTTCTTCAGGCGAGAAAAACTTGACTATTGGTGATTGCAATTCATAAGTAGTAGGGTCTGCTTCGTTTGGTTTATAAGTGATCCATGCTAAGCCTTTGGCTCCGTACTCTGAAGTCATAACGAGATCTCGAAGATCATCAATTGCTTTACGGCTAAGTCCAGCTGCGCCTTTGAAATTGATTGCTTTGACTATGCCGCCATTATTACAAACAGAGGCGAAGGCTTGAAATCCTGATTTAGACATGGTTTCAGTTAGGTCTATTAACTCTAATCCAAAACGTAAATCCGGTCTGTCGCAACCATAATGATTCATCGCATAGTCGTAACTCATGCGCAAGAACGGGGTTTCGACTTTGATATCAACAGCTTCACAAGCTGAGGCTATCAGACCTTCTGTGATGCTCATAATGTCGTCCTGAGAGATATAACTCATCTCAATGTCTATCTGAGTGAATTCTGGCTGTCTATCTGCACGCAAATCCTCATCTCTAAAACAACGTGCTACTTGATAGTATCTATCGAAGCCACTCATCATTAATAATTGCTTGTATAGTTGAGGGGACTGAGGTAGAGCATAGAATTCATTAGGATGTACTCGACTTGGTACTAAATAGTCACGAGCTCCTTCTGGAGTGGATTTGCAGAGAATTGGAGTCTCAATTTCCATGAAACTTTCTTTGTTTAGGTGACTACGTATGGCCTGTACAATATTGTGCCTATTGATTAAATGTTGTCTTTTACCTTCATTGCGTAATTCTAGGTATCTATATTTCAACCTCAGGTCTTCATTAACTTCATCTGCTTGATCAATTTGAAATGGCAGAGCTTTGCTTGTGTTAAGGATTTCTACTTCAGTAGGATAGATCTCAATTGCTCCAGATTTCATTGAGGTGTTTTCTGAGCCCTCTGGTCTAATGCTCACTGGGCCTTTGATTGCAATAACATACTCTGATCTCAATTTCTCAAAACTAGAATGGACTTCTGGATTGCGTTTAGGATCTGCGACTACTTGTATTGTGCCTTTATGATCACGTAGTTCAATAAAAATTATGCCACCTAAATCTCGGCGTGCTGCAACCCAACCAGAGACAATAATTTCTTGTCCTTCATTGGCAGCAGTAACAGCTGAGGAAGTGTGAGTACGTTTAAGTTTAAAATTCGTACTGAGTTTGTTAATGTGCCACTCAGGAATATTTGTTGTGTCGTTATTTTCTTTTACTGTTTTCACGTCTAAAATTCTACTATCTCCATTCTTACTTTATGCCACATTTGCTAAAAGAATATCCCGTGTTATCTTAATCGCAGCTGCCGTAGTTGAGAATTCGACCGCCATTTTTCTCCATTTCACATAAATTCTTGAAAGTTTGCCTTACTTCTTCAACAGACTCGCCGCATCTTAGTTTAGAGCGGCAAGGTACTTGTACTACACCACAAACAGGCTGTTCGTTAGTTGGACAAATTATTAGGCGAATAAAATTACTAAAATGATCGGTAACAGTATATTTGCCATCGATTTCTTTTAATGATTTAAATTTGAGCTCTATTGGATGGCGAGCTTCGGTGATATCTTTTGTTTCTTCAATTTCTATGTTTATATCTAATACTCCTTGATTAGCAGTCTTTTTGACATCAATCAGTTTTTTACCTATAAGGTGTGCTCGAGGAGTGTTTTTGCGGCGTCCTAAGCTTACTTGCAAGAAATCAATGTCGCTTGGTATAGACAGTAGGCGGATAGTTGCTTTGGTGCCAGAGTGCATGTAAACAGTTTGTTGAGGTCTGAAGTTGAATTCATAGATCTTGCTTAAAGCAACTGCTGGAGCGGCTTGTGCTATGGTTAGTAAGAGTAATAGGTACGCAGCAGATGACATCAACTTTTGCAATAGTTCTATTAGACTTCTTCTGAAACCCGAATCTTCTAGTCGGGCAACACGCGCGTACCGCGTGGTTGCTACTTTTGTTAAGCGACATCTACATCGAAACCTGCGGTTTCGAAAGATGTCTATTTGTAGGCTTGCTTTAAGCATTGCTATTGATCAAGGTCGTCGAGTCTTGAATGTGATTTAATTCTTGTAGGAATTCTTCTAATGAGTTGATTCGTTTGAAAATTGAAGCATAACGTAAGAATGCCATTGGTTCTAGTTTCTTTAATTCACCCATGACTATTTCGCCAAGATCTGAGCTTGGGATCTCTCGAGAGTAATTGCGATACATTTGTTTCTCGACTTTCTCGAGTATGGAGTCTAGGGTCTCTGTGGATATCTGTCCTTTACTACAGGCTCTCACGATACTCTTAAGTAGCTTGTTGCGTGAATATATTTCTTTACTGCCACTTTTTTTGACAACAACAATTGGGTTGAACTCTACTCTCTCGTAAGTTGTAAAGCGTTCGTTGCAATCAACACATTCTCTGCGACGTCTTATACTGGTATTGTCATCGCTGGTTCGACTCTCTAGAACCTTTATGTTCATTGATTTGCAGAACGGACACTCCACTTCAGTAATTTACTCCACTTTTCTTTTTGAACCACTCTTGTTCTTTCTGTTCTACTACTAAATCTACTTGTTTCTTTAGATCTATAATTTCACGCTGATATTTTAATGCGATCTCACGCTCTTTTTTGCGCAGCAAGGTTTGGTAGTTTATCGCACTACCATCTTCTAAATTAGTATATGATCCTAGTTCTGCTTCTAACGCGGATACTTTTGTTTTCAGATCTGAGATTTGTTCTCTTTGTAGCAGGTTTGCTTGGCGTGACCGCTCATACTCAAGTTCATTTTGAGCAATACGCTCTAGTAGGGCTTCGTTCTGAGTGTTTTTTGTTTCTACTAGTTCTTCTAGTTTATTGTAAGCTTCTTGGTATTCTGGTAAGCAAGCTTCTAGTTGTTGTAGTCTTGCTAAATCTTGTTGTGTTACTGATAGAGATTCTTCTAGAGTTTGGATATAAGCGAATAACTCTTGATTCTTGCTGTTAAGCTCTGAGATTAGATTTGCTTGATAGTCAATCATTTCTTTGAGATGCTTCTGTGGTAATAATTCAGCAAAAGCTACTAGACCTTCTACTTTATCTGCGTATTTGTTAGCAACGAAACTTAAATGATATATATCATCTAACGAAAGCCCACTTGACACCTGATCATGTAACTTCGTTATATGGTAGACGAAGTCTTGACTGTAATGTACTTGATCTTCTGGCAAGCCAAAGAAGCCTTGATAACGCTTTAGTATAAATTCATCTATTCTTAATTTCTGACAAAGTTCTTCTTTACTAATCGAGCTCATACTCTACAATGTACCACTATCTTCTGAAAATGCAATTGATTTTTCTTGAGCTGGTACGTTAGTTTGAATTATATTATCAATGTTTTGATAAACAGTACTCTCGGTTAAATTCTCACCTTTAGTATCTTTACTAGGAGTTGTAATTTCTATTGTTTCATTTTCTAGAGTTGACGTTTGAACTTGCTCACCCGGCTTGTTTTTTCTTCTGCTTAGAGATCTACCCGCATTAGCAGTAGCTTTGCCTAGCTTCTTGATATCATTTGCTGTACCTTTGATCAAAGTATCAACAATAAGTCCTCTGTTCTTTATTGAGTCAATTTTTTGTTCTGCAAGTGCAACTCTTTCTTCTAGTCCTTCTATTTTGGTTTTGCCTGAATCTGGATCAATAGAGTTTATCTCTTCTGCTAAACCAAGAATAAGTTCATTCAGTTCTGCGACAGTTGCGTTCTGTGAATCAATTTGACCACCTAACTCAGTCATTCTCTCATCAACAGATTTCATTTCGTTCTGGAATAATTCCATTACTGATAGTAAATTCTCTGTATCTTGTTTATTTGCTTCAATGGCAGTGTTGTAATGTTCTACAACTTTAGTCATAGTTTTAGCAAACTCATAACGGCTTAACGCTCTAGACCCACCGAAGTTACCGTTAGGATCGCCTTGCATAAATTGATAATCATCAACAACTGTCTTAACGGCGTCATGAGCCCAGTGACTTTTTGGAACATCGTATAAGCCGGCTTTATTTGCAGCAGATGAAGCTAATCCACAAAAGCAGGATAAGCTAAGAACTGAAACTAGAGAAAAGAATTTTGTTTGCATACTCAATATTAATTATATAAGAGTTATGATAATCTGCAAGTGTCGCGTGATATCTTAAGCGTGTCGTTTTGCTAAAATTAATATCAATGTTTCGTATAGGACAAGGTTTTGATGTGCATCGTTTGCTGACTAAAGAAGAGTTTTTATCTTTGCATCCTAAGCGTACTGAGCATCAGCTGAAATTAGGTGGGGTGGTTATTAATTATGGCAAAGTCTTATTAGGGCATTCTGATGCTGACGTGGTTTTGCATGCTCTCTGTGATGCTTTATTGGGAGCAGCAGCGTTGGGTGATATTGGTAGGCATTTCCCTGATACTGATGCGAATTATGCTGGTTATGATAGTAATTTATTTCTTGCCGAGGTGATGGCGATGGTTGCTGCTCATGGATATAAAATAGCTAATATTGATCTTACGGTACTAGCGGAGAAGCCCAAACTTAAACCTTATTCTCAACAAATTGTTGAGAATATAGCAGAGGTCTTGAACTTGGCTATTGAGCAAATTAACATTAAAGCAACTACCTGTGAGGGTTTGGGGTTTGTTGGTAGAGAAGAAGGAATTGCAGCACATGCTGTTGTACTACTTGAGAGAATTGGTTTCTAGAAAGAACCGAACTTTTCAACGGACTCTTAAATATAGTAAACAAATTTCTGCAATGCGTTCCGCTGCTAAGCCATCACCATAGGGTTGCTCGTCAAATTTAATCATTGATTGATATGCACTGTCATTAGTTAGCATCTCGAGCATTGCTCCATGAACAACATGTTCTTCAGTTCCAATTAATTTACTGAAGCCTTGTTCTATACCTTCGATACGTTCAGTCTCATTGCGAAAAACTAATACCGGTGTGCATAGGTAAGGAGCTTCTTCTTGAATGCCACCACTATCAGTAACCACAAAATATGCTTCCTGTAATAGGTGTATAAATAATGGATAATTAAGAGATTCTAGTATCATGATGTTGTTTATGCCCTCATCAACAAGTTGTGAGTTGAGCTCTGTAAAAGCTTTTCGGGCTTCTGGATTTTTGTGGGTTGATACGATAAATCGAATAGAATCATCATCTTTGAATCTTTGGGCTAAGCGATACAGGGCATTAGTTAAATTGCATTGTATGGAATAATTGTTTTCTCTACGATGGCTGGTGATGAGAATGCTTCTCTTTGGCTCAGCTAGCGCCTCAACTAGATTTATTTTTTTTCTTTTGTAAGCGAATTCAGCAAAAGCCAAATCCCCCCAGTCGAAATTATGATTTAGTTTATCGACAGTGAATTTAAGAGTATCAATGACAGTATTGCCTGTAAGAAAGGGGTGTGATGAGCGTTTGAATAATATTTTCTCAGCCTCTAGAGTGTTCTGAGCATTCTCTGTTGGAGTGAAATCCAGCTCACTGATTTGGCTAATAGTTCTTCGTGCGAGCTCTTCTGGGAAAGGAGAATATATATTATTAGTGCGCAGCCCTGCTTCAATATGAGCAATGGGGATCCGTTGATAGAAAGCTGCCAAAGCTACTTGCTGACTGGTTAAGGTATCGCCTTGCACTATTACTAAATCAGGACGATCCTCGTTGAATAATTTATTTGCAGCACCTAGAATTTTAGCTGCTTTTGTACTCAAATCAGCTTTTGATGAGTATTCTGGGAATTTATAATCAGCTTTTAGTTTGAAGAATTTATATAAATCTTTAAGTAGATCTGTGTGCTGAGAGCTCGATATCCATTTGACTTCGAGATTGGGGTATTTCTTCTGCCCTAATTCCCAGAAGCGTTTATAAACTGGATACATTTTGATGAACTCTGGCCTGGTACCAACTACGCAGAATATTTTCAATTTATTTTTTTGTTCTGTCAATTTATTTTATTTCGCTTGAACTGTTGTTGTGAGAGAGTTTAGCGATTTGTGATTTAATGTTTCGCAATTCCTCTTGTTGTTTTGGTAAGCGGGCAATTGCGCGTTGACGTTTCATAAATTCACCATAAGCAATTGCTGGGGCGCCTAACACTGGCAAGAAAGCAGGTATGTCAGAATTTACTGCGCTAAAAGCTCCTACCACCGCATCGTTGCCAATATTCACTCCATCACCACAGCCTGATGATCCTGCCATAGTAACTCGATCGCCAATTACCGCACTGCCAGCAATCCCGGTCTGGGCAATGATTAGTACGTCTTTGCCAATTTGTACATTGTGTCCAATTTGACATAGGTTGTCAATCTTGCTTCCTTGTTTGATGCGAGTGGCTGTAATATTGCCTCTGTCGATACAAGTATTTGCACCAATCTCTACATCATCTTCTATAATTACCGTCCCCGCAGATAGGATTTTGTGCTGAATCTGACGATCAGTACTGAAGTTAAAATCACCCTTCTGCATTTTCTCTAAATTGCTAGCTTGCTCAGTTGTGTAGCTATATCCATCTGCTCCAATTACGGCATTTGGGTGAATGAGAACGTTAGAACCAATCTCTACGTAATCTTCTATTACTACACCAGATCTGATTTCACACTTATTACCAATCGTTACATTCGCTCCGATAGTTACACGTGGGTGAATGATGGTATTCATGCCTATTTTGGTATTGGGTCCGATAAAACATAGAGCACCAATGCTGGCACTACTATCTATAGCCACCTTGTCACTAATGATGGCGCTAGTATCTATACCTTGATTTGGCTTCCAGCGCGCTTTACAGAAATAAGGGATCAGTTGCTTTAGTGCAAATTTAGGACGAGCAACGAAAATAAAACTCAAATTATCATGAGTATTTTTGAAGTCCAAAAATTTGGCTTGCTGTTGTAAGTTGTCATTAACTATAAACGCCTTTGCTTGAGAAGTCTCTAGTATATTGAGTACTTTAGGCAGGCTGCTAGAGAAAATTAAAGCTAATTCATTAGCTTTGGCAGATTGGGGCTGAGCGGCTATTCCTTCTATCGAGAAATTTTTATCACCACTCAAAATCCCCTTAGTTAACTCTTGTATTTGACTTAATTGCAATGATCTATTTCCCGGTTGTTGTTGGTGTTTGTACTGTTTTAAGTTCAGTTAAGAATTGATCAGTAACATCTTCTGTATCACCCGCCGTCTGTATCTTGTTGAGGATTAGTTCGTAAGAGTAAGTCTCAGCTAGTTTCTTTAATGAGCGCTCTATATTACGATTGATCTCCAGATTGTAAGCTTCTTTTTGATCGTGCAGTTTCTCAACTTCTTCGTCTACTAGGTCTTGGATTTCGTCTTGTTTAGCTAGAATAGCTTCTTGAGAACCTTTGCTTTCAAGTTCTTTGAGCTCTTTATCTGCTGTTGCTAACACTCTTTTCAAGCGCGATTCAGCGTCATCGATAGCTTTGTTAGCTTCTTGGATTAATGGATATTCTTCATATACACGAGTTAGGTCAATAGCCGCAATTTTAGCTGCGAGCGCTGGGACAGAGGAGTAAATTAAAATTGCAATAGATATTAGTAATTTAAACATATTATTTGCCTAATTTTCCTAAGACGATATCTGTTATATCCGTAGCACCATATAGGACCGCGTCCTGCATCATGACCACATCAAACTGCTGATCTTGGACTACAAGTTTAATTGCAGTATCAATATTTTGTTCGATTTCAGCACTGCGTTTATTAGAATCTTCTTCTAGTTTTTTAGCTTCAGGCTCAATCTCAAGACGCATTTGTTCTTTGAGCATCTGCAGTTCAGTTTCTGTTTTGTTGGCAGCTTTGGCACGATCTAGAACTTCTTTTTTTGCCATGATTTTTTTATTTAAATCAGCTTCTGCTTTAGACAGCTCTTGTAGCATTTGTTGAGCTTTTGGATAAGCTTCGAGTATTTTGTTTGGATTTACAGTAGCAACTTTCAATGTCGATCCGTCTTTACATTGAGTCGGTGATAAGCATAATGCTGACATTAATAAACTGCTAAGAAGAATAGATAAATTTTTATGCATAGTAGCTATTATAGCAAAGCTCTAGGACCTGTTAAAATATTAGTTAATGAGAAGTTTTCAAGTTTTTTGCTTATGTCTACTCTGTTTGCCTTATCTTTTGATAGGCTGCTCTAAGCAGAACTCGCCTGGTGCGGCTGTGAGTGGTCCTAAGGTGACTATTTATTTTACTAAGGCCAATGAGGAGCTTGGAGTGGTGCTTATTCCTATTTATAGAAAAATTCCTAATGGTAAGACTGCTTATGAAACAGCCCTTAAGGAGCTTTTTCTTGGACCAACGTTAGAAGAGCAGGAGAAACTTGGTTTGCATACTGAGATCCCGGTTGGTTCTAGATTAATTAGTGTTGATGAGAGTTCTAAGGAAGTTAAGATTGATGTAAGTAGTCAGTTTATGTATGGTGGCGGTTCTGAGGCTATGCAGGCTCGTTTTAGACAATTGCGCGAAACTGCTCTAACATTGGCTAAAGGCAGACCGGTTTATTTATATATTGATGGTCAGAAGGCCAAAACCATTGGTGGAGAGGGTCTTGAAGTACCTCAGCCTTTGGGGGCGAAACTTGACTGATACTCTTATCGTTCTTCAAGATTTGGAAGCAACTAGAGTTTTTGCTCGATCTATCGCAGAACGTTTTGCAAACAGGTCTGTGGCTTTACTTTGTTATGGAGGACTTGGAGTTGGTAAGACTACTTTCACTCGTCAATTAGCATTAGCTTGTGGTGTAACTACTGCGGTTACTAGTCCAACTTTTGTCGGTTTAGTACAACATAGAATTCAAGATTTGGATTTTTATCATTTTGATTTGTATAAGGTCCCAGTGGCTCTAGAAGAACTTGCAGAGATTTGCGAGAATGATCGGATGCGATCAATTCTGGTTTTCGAATGGGCAGAAAATTTGAGTCAAGAAGCTTTGGATATTATTAATAGTCATATTAAAGTATTAAAAATATATTTTGAAATAACAGGCGAGAGTAGTAGGATCGTTAAGCTAGCTTGAACCGCAAAGCTAGTCTCTCAGCAGTATGTTAAGTGTCTTATTTGCGGTTTACCCTGAAAGTTCCCGCAAAATAGGGGAATGACTTCAATAGGCTATTTTTTAGCAGTTTTGTCCTGCCGCAAAGCCCGAGGCCCAAGCCCACTGAAAATTATAACCACCCAGCCAACCTGTTACATCAACCACTTCTCCTACGAAATATAATCCTGGTATTTTTTTGGCTTCCATAGTTTTGGAGTTTAGCTCATTGGTATCCACGCCGCCTCTAGTAACTTCAGCTTTGTTGAAACCTTCTGTGCTGCTTGGAGTTAGTTGCCACGCTTCTAAGCTTGTAGCAATCGCCTCTAGATCTTTATTGGCATATTCGGCAATGTTGTTATCGATATCAACTGGCCAGCTCCATTCATCAATAAAATTGTCCGGCAAAAGCTTATGGCGATTGATTTTGCTAAGAGCGTCGCTTTGGTAGTCAATATTTTTGAGAATGGTTTTGAGCTTCTTGCCGGAGCTTTTATTCTTGATTAAATAATCTTTTAGCTTCAGAGCTGGTGAGAGATTAATTGTAAGGCTTTCGTTAGCTGCTAAGTAGGATGATATTTGTAAAATAGCTGGTCCGCTTAAACCTTTGTGTGTAAATAAAATATTTTCTCGAAATGAGATCTCTTTGCAGCTTACTATTGCGTCGAAACTTAAACCTGCTAGCCTGCTGAAAAATCCCCAATTCTTAAATACTAGAGGAACCAGTGCTGGTTTGGGTTCTATGATATTAAGCCCGAACTGTTTAGCTATGCGATAGCCAAAATCACTAGCACCAATTTGTGGAATAGAAAGCCCACCCGTGGCAATAACTAAGCTTTGAGATTTATAATAAGTTTCACTCTCATCAGTTAGATAAAAAATATTATCCTCATGTTTGATTTTTTCTATATGGCAGCCTTTGAGTATCTCGATATGATTTTTTTTTGCCTCTTGAAACAATATATTGATTATTTCAGTTGATTTATTGTCGCAGAATAATTGTCCGAGTTTTTTTTCGTGATAGGGCACGTGGTATTGTTCGACCCAAGCAATAAAATCTTGGGGTGTAAATCCAGCCAGAGCTGATTTGCAGAAATGTGGATTGTTAGAAATGTAATTCTCTGGACCAGCGTAAAGATTCGTGAAGTTACAGCGCCCGCCTCCAGAAATGCGAATTTTTTCGCCTATCTTGTTAGAGGAATCGATCAATAGAACTTTGCGACCACGCTTGCCGGCTTGGATAGCTGTCATAAAGCCAGCAGCTCCAGCACCTATGACGACAACGTCGTAATTATTCTCATCTGCGCTCATCTAAAATAGGCTCATGATTAATCATAAAACACATCATTGGTACATTCATCACAGTTGGATGGTAAACACCATGTCCCCAGAAACCATCTTCACCAAAGGCTTCACCGTGATCAGCGGTTACTATCACTAAAGTATTGCCAGGTAGTTGTTTGAGAAAATCACCCATCTGGATATCAAGATGTTCAGCTGCTTTAATTTGAGCGGTGTGTAGTTTGCCACCGTGAGAGTCTTTGAAGATGGGGTCTTCTTGTGGCGGGAAGCGCATAAAACCACGAGCACCCATGGCGAATTCGGCTCTATCACTGCCATAGTGCATATAGGGAGTGTGTGTCTCAATAAAATTCATAAAAGCAAAAAATGGTTTGTCCTTAGAATATTTGCCGATCTTCTCTAATACATAATTGATTTGCTTTGGTGCAGATTGAGCATGTTTGAATTGAAAATGATTGAAATTACCAATTAGATTTTTTTTGTCGAACCACAACGCGGATCCGCTACCAACAGTATAATAACCACTTTGGCGTAAGCCATAGATCATATCTTGGTTGCCAGCTTTGAGGCGTAAGGTACGTCTGCCGTAAGTATGTTCAGCAGCTTGTCCTGTTTGATTGAGGTTGATAAGTTGAGTGTGAAAACGATTTAGGTAAGGCAGTGCTTCATTCACCATCGGTAGTATCCCCATAAAAAATGCTGCATGAGCAGGATATGTAAAAGTTGCCGAAGTCCAGCCACTATATATGTGCCCGTATTTGTCTAGATTGGGCGTGCGTGCCTGGATCAAAGTATCATAGCGACAGGAATCGTAAGTAACAAGCACTATATTCATCTTGTCGTGAGTTTGAGTGATAACAAAATCCTTGACTTGTTTTTGTTGGTTGAAGGTAGCATCATCAAGCCAAAATTTGACTACTTTTCGCAATTTGGAGATGATGTTATTGATGATCATTTAGTTTATTAGATTGGTTGCACCACGATAAAGCTTTCTGATGGCAAGCTCTATGTATTCCCCGCTTAATTTGACAGCACTCTTAAAATTAAGCTTAGCTCTTTTATTAGTATAACCATACTTGATTAATGTTGAGGACAGCATCCATTCAAGGATTGTTTTATCCTCTGTAGTCATCTCATCTGACCAAGCATTGACTCTTTTGGAGTCCAATTGCTGAGTGGATTTGTGCTTCCAGTTATTTTCCCAACTTGGGAAGATATTATCTTTTAGGTTGGTGTCTAATAAAGAATCACTGTATTCTTCACCAATAAAGTTACAAACTTGCATTATCGTTTCCTCTGGTTTGATCATTATATCTTCAAATCTAATTGTTAAGAGGCTTGTACCTTCATATTTGCGTGTGAATTTCTCGCCAAGTCTAATATTTTGTAGCCAGAAGCGAGCATTGTTTACTAAGCCTGCTGGTCGCCATGGCATTTTAAGTAGTGAATTGACAACGCTTCTACCATCGCGAATGAGATGTAAGAATTTGGCTTTCGGATATAAGGCTAGAATTTCATCTACATTGCGCAAATGCTGAGGAGTTTTTTCGCAGAGCCTTGCTTTATCTTTTTTGACCAAGAAATGTTTAATCAATAAATCAAAAAAAGCCTTTTGATTTCTTTTAGGCATTACTAATAGCTCCTGAGCAAGGAGTTCTTTATCGAGTTCGGCAACCTTAATTAAATCAATGATTCTCGATTGATTCAGTAGGGAATGTATATCATTGTCTGTTAATTTGTTCCAAGTGTAATCAAGTTTACTAATTAGATTAAAAAAATGTGTTTCAGGAGCAGTTGCTATATTGGGGTGGCGATTAAGGATTGTGGCAAGAATGGTAGTCCCTGAGCGCGGGCAAGCAATAATAAAAATAGGCTCTGAGGTTTTCTCGGTGGGCATAGGAATACCTCTATATGATACAATACAACCAGATCCTCTAAGGATTAAGCTTTTACGAAGTGAGAATTAAGAAACCAGTATTTATTATAGGTTGTCCCCGTAGTGGTACTACCCTTCTTTATACTATTCTTAAAGCATCAACGGAATTGTGGTCTGCCTCTGGTGAGTCACATTTTGTGTGGGAAAAATTTCTTCCTGATAAGCGCGATTTTAGTTTAGCTTTCGTCTTATCTGCTAGTGATTTTAAAGACGGTGATAGGCAATATTTAGAAAATCAATATCATCAATGGACAACACAAGGTGATCCATCAATGAAGCCATCAGCAAGAAAATATACTAATCCTTTTGGATTAATTTGGTATCCTCGTAGAATATTTTTGTTCTTGAGTAAGCTCTTTAGTCGTAATAGTTACAGGGTGCTTGACAAAACTCCACCGAATACTTATAGGATTGACTATCTTGCCAAAGCCTTCCCTGATGCAAGATTCATCTACCTTACTAGAGATGCTGCTGCTAATATAAGTTCTTTGATTGAGGGCTGGCGTTCGAAAACTAAATTTAAATTTCGCGTACGTAAGTTTTATGATTACAATAGATACATTAATATCAAAGGTTATGATGGTGATGTTTGGAAATTTACTAATCCACCAGGTTGGAAAGCTTATCTCAATAAATCTTTAGAGGACGTTTGTGCTTTTCAGTGGCTTTCGGCTCACCAATATGCCTCAGACTCTTTTGCCAGGCTTGACCCAGCTAGAGTCTGTCGAGTTAAATATGAGGAGCTGATTGCTGATCCTTCGAGTATTATTAAAGAGCTTTGTGATTTTATTGAGATCCCTTATGATGAGGCTCTACAAGAGCAAGTTAGGAGTTTACCTGTTGTTGCGACTGCAACTAAACCAGAGTCTAACAAGTGGTTAAAGAATAAAACTCTTATTGATAATATTGCTCAGACTGTTGATGAGATGCAATTACATTTAGGTTATCCAAGCTTGATCTCAGAGTTGCCTATAAAGACATCAGTCGAGATAGAACACAGTTACAACCTTGTTTAAGCTATGAGCAAAATCAATAGCATTCATTAGAGTTTTACTGTCTCTATAGAGAAAACAAATCAATTGTTGACACTCATTGACTATCTCTCTATTGCATAATCTGCTAGCGTCAGCTAGTAACATATGCTCGCGCTCTTTGTGCTCAACAATATTCTGCACACCAATTAGTTGATCCTGTACTTCTTTAATTTGCTGCTCAATGGTTTGTGGCAATATAACTTTTAGCTTTGCCGGATTGCCTTTGAGAGCACCTTTGATGGTAGCGTAATTAGTGCCACAGTATCCACCACTAGTAATCACGGTGTTGCCACTTACGGATAAACCAAAAGCGATCATCTCAATAATCTTAATTTGGCTCATAGACAGGTCTTTAGAGCCTATCATGGCAATTGAATGATTGCCTTGGTTCATTATATTCTTAAACTCTTCAGAGAGATCGTGAGTCGATGGAATATTTAGGTCAGTATTAAAAGTTACCGATGCGCTACCTTTTGTTGTACCTTCCATAAAGTTCTTGATGTTTATTGACGAGTTTGAACTAAGAATCATATTAAAATATATTTATCCTAACTAAAGCGTATATCATAGCAATTTGCTTAAAAAAGGGCAAAAAATATCCCATAATTCTTGGAATATCGCTTAGAATTTAGCTAGTGTTCGCACAATCAACTGAAATTCAAGAAAAAATACTGGCAAATTTAAATCCTGCCCAAAAGGAAGCTGTAATACATGTAGGTCTGCCTCTATTGGTTTTGGCCGGTGCTGGTAGTGGCAAGACTAAGGTTTTGACGCATCGGATAGCCTTTATGCTGGCTAATGGAATTCATTCAGCTAATATTTTGGCGGTAACTTTCACTAACAAAGCCGCTAAAGAAATGCGTGAAAGAATTACTAATCTTGCTGGAGCTGAAGCGATTAAATTTTCTTGGATAGGTACTTTCCATTCTATTTGTGCTCGTATCTTAAGGCAAGATATTGATAAATTATCAATTAAGGCTAGTGATGGAAGTAGCCGCACTTGGTCTAAGAATTTTACGATTTTTGATGAGACTGATTCTGTTAATGTCGTTAAAGAAGCAATCAAAGCTTTGGACTTAGATCCCAAAATCTATAATCCTAAAACTATTAAACATAAAATCAGTGAGGCTAAAAATTTTAATAAGCTCGCAAAGGATTTCCACGAGAGCGTTTTGAATTATCGTGAAGAAAAAATGGCAGAAGTTTTTGCAAAGTATGAAGAACTGATGTTGCGTAATAACGCTCTTGATTTTGATGATTTGTTGTTATTTACAGTGAAGTTACTAGAGTCTAATGAAGAGGTGAGAAAGTATTACTCATCAAGGTTTAAGCATATTTTAGTTGATGAGTATCAGGATACTAATCATACTCAGTATAAAATGATAAAGTTGCTTGCCGAGAATGCAGCCACTGAAGTCGGTTCCTTGACTGTGGTTGGTGATGTTGATCAAAGTATTTATTCGTGGCGTGGAGCGGACTATAAGTTAATCATCAATTTCCGTAAAGATTATCCAGACGCGCATTTGGTGAAGCTTGAAGCGAATTATCGCTCGACTGCTAATATCCTTGCAGTGGCAGATATGATTATTGCTAACAACACTGAGCGTATCGACAAGAGTCTCATCCCGACTAAGCCAGAGGGCGAGAAGATTACAGTGTTTGAGTCGCAGGATGAGTTAGAAGAGGCTCAGTATATTGCTTCTGAGATCCAAAGACAAGTTGCTGCTGGTAATCATACACTTGAGGACTTCGCTATTCTTTATCGTACTAATGTACAGTCTCGCGCACTAGAAGAAGCTTTATTGCGTCGTAATATTCCTTATGTAATAGTTGGTGGATTTCGATTCTATGATCGTAAAGAAATCAAAGACATGATCTCTTACCTCAAGGTGATTTATAATCCTGCTGATGCTCAGAGTCTGAAACGTATTGTTAATGAACCTCGTCGTGGTATTGGCGCGACTACTATAGCTAAGATTGAGGAGTATGGTGCGGAACGCTCTTATAGTCTTTATCGTAGCATGATTGAGATTGACGAAGTTCCTGGTATTGGTTCTGCCGCTGCAACTAAAATCAAATCTTTTGTCGATTTGATTGAAGATTTGCGTATCAAATCTAAAACTCTTGGGCTGGGTGCTTTAGTTGATGATTTAATTCACAGTACACGATATATAGAAATGCTGATGGCATCTTCTGATGCTGAATCTGAGTCTCGAGTTGAGAACATACATGAGTTTATTGGCGTGGCGACTGATTTTGAAGTGAACGCCGAAGATAATTCGGTTTCAGCTTTCTTGGCTGAGATATCACTATTGAGCGAACAGGAAAATACCAAGGGTGAAGTCCAAAGAACCGTTACCCTGATGACCCTACATGCTGCTAAGGGACTAGAATTCCCGATTGTATTCCTTGCTGGTATGGAAGAGGGAGTGTTTCCGCATCAACGTTCTCTCAAGTCTGAGAAATCTTCGGAGTTAGAAGAGGAGAGACGTTTGATGTATGTTGGTGTGACGCGAGCTGAAGAAAAACTTTATCTTACCTATGCTCGCCGCCGTCGTATTTTTGGACAGTCTGAGTTTGCTATGCCTAGTAGGTTTCTGGGAGAGGCGCCGCAAGAATTATTGATTGGTTATTATGGACAATCTAGTTCTAATGACAGGGCTTCTAGTTTCAAAGCTCAAGAACAATATGGTGATGATACTAGTCACTGGAATCTTGAGAGCTTTTATGACCAGTCGCGCTCTAATGCTGCAAAATTTGAAAGCAAGATTGCTGTCAAACGTGCGGTTGCTGATGATTTCAAGATTGAATTTAAGGCTGGCGATAGAATTAAGCACGCCAAGTTCGGTGCTGGTGAAGTTTTGCAGGTATTAGGTAGTGGCGCTAGTGTACTTTATAATGTTAATTTCAATGGCACCAAAAAACTACTTGACCCTAAATTCGCGAAGCTAATTAAAATATCATAGATATTTAAATAACTCTAATCACACTCTCAACTGCCTTGATCGAATCTAGGGCTTTGATGTCTGCGATCATTTGCCGCATTGCTGATTCTTTGATTGGATCTATGATGAAGTCAGCATGTGCCTCTGAGCCACGAGCTTCGTATTGGTCGATGAATTTTACATTAGCGCCATTCTTGGATGTGATTTCACCAAGGTCTTTCAAGACTCCGACTTTGTCATGCATTGATACTCTAATGTAGAAGCTATTAGTAACATCTTTAATGTCTTTGATCTTAGCGTAGCTGCTGTGCGGGCAAACATACTGTGGATGCGGGTTTGATGAACTGTTGAGCTGTGAAGAAAGCATTAATATATCAGCAACAACAGAGCTTGCTGTTGGTAATGAGCCAGCGCCTTTACCAATTAGGGTTAATTCTTTAACAGCATCACCTTTGATCAAGATAGCGTTATTTTCCATACGTACGCTAGCTAGTGGATTAGTCTTACTCACAAAGACTGGATGTACTCTTACGTCAAGCTCATCTGTTGTGTTGTTGATGATTCCTAATAATTTAATCTCAAAATTTCTCTTGTCAGCAGATTTGATATCAGCGCTACTAATATTCCTGATTCCTTCGCGATAAACTTTATTGACATCGACGCGTTTACCAGAGATGATAGTTGCTAAGATCGCAATTTTGTAAGCAGCATCATGTCCATCAATATCATTGGTTGGATCTGATTCAGCAAAGCCCAATTCTTGAGCACGTTTGAGAACTTCATCAAAGCTCTTGCCTTCTGACTTCATAACATCAAGAATGTAATTAGTTGTACCGTTGATGATACCTTGGATTTCTAAAATATGATTAGCACTTAGGCTTTGTTTTAGAGTTGCGATAATTGGGATACCACCAGCAACGGCTGCCTCATAAAGAATAGTCGTGTTGTTTTCTTTGGCTGCTTCAAATAACGACTCACCTTCAAGTGCTAGTAAGTCTTTGTTAGCTGTAACGATGTTCTTGCCGTGCCTGATGGCATCTAATAGGATTGTTTTTGTGTTTGCAACTTGTCCCATGAGCTCAACTACAATATTGATTTCAGGGTCATTGATAATCTCATTTACATTACTAGTGAATAATTTTCTACTGATGCCAAGCGCCTTGCTAATTTCATCAGCGCGTTTGTCATTGCGTACTAAAATTTTTACTAATTCTATATTGGGATTATTGAGTCTATTGAGAATTGTTACGACCCCTGATCCAACAGTGCCGCAACCTAATAATGCAATTTTTATCTTTCCTGACATGAAAAATCATTGTAGCGCAGTTTGTTTTCAGGGTAAGCCCCCGAAAGCTTAATATTTTATCAGGGTTATCGCCTATTTCCTTAGTTAGAGTTTAATCTAAATCGGGTATAAAGGAACTAGAGAGATTGGATTCAGATGATTAAGCCTTAGTATTAAGGAACTTTATTTTTTATATATATTCTTTAATACCGTAGGTCAAAATTATAGGAGTCTTACTCCAAAGGAGGTTTCAATGCACCTAATCAACGTAATTGCTTCAATACTACTAATAGTTGGTGGTTTAAATTGGGGATTAGTTGGATTACTCAACATGAACTTAGTTGAGACAATATTTGGTGGTTTTGCCGATGGCATGCTAGTTAATATTGTTTATGACTTAGTTGGGTTGTCTGCTGTTTTGCATATTCTGCAAGGCAAATTGATCCCAAAAGCGTAAGTACCTAGATACCTCATCGTGGAAGTATTCTAATCAGGTATCCTATGAGCCGTGTTGTCCGTTGTGGTGATGCGGCTTTTTTTATTTAAACTTTGCAAAGGCTGCAATAATATTATCCAAATCTACATATGAGTGAGAAGCACTCAGGAACCCAGCTTCAAAGGCTGAAGGTGCCCAGTAAATACCATTCTCTAACATGTGAGCATGGAAGCGTTTGAAAATTTCAGAATCAGAAGTCATCGCTGTTTCATAAGAGTTAACTCTATGACTATTGAAAAATACACTGAACATTGCAGTGCTGAAGTTGTATTGTAATTCTGGTTTGACTGCTTTGAAGCCATCAATAAGGTATTTTGTTTTGGCGTGTAGGTCTTGATAGAAATTTGGGTGCTGTAATTTCTTCAAGCAAGTCAGTCCAGCATTCATCGCAATTGGGTTACCTGAGAGCGTTCCAGCTTGATACATTGGTCCACTTGGAGCAACGAGTGACATAATTTCTTTTGATGCACCATAAGCTCCAACAGGGAAGCCACCACCAATAATTTTGCCTAGAGTTGTTATATCTGGCTTAATATTGTAAAGCTCTTGGGCACCACCAGCAGCTACTCTAAATCCCGTCATCACTTCATCAAAAATCAACAAGGTTCCATGAGCTTGAGTTATTTCTCGTAGTTGTTTGAGGTAGCCAGCTTCTGGTAATATGCAGCCAGCATTACCAATGATAGGCTCAAGTATGATTGCTGAAATTTGATCAGGAAAACTTTCAAAAGCAGCTTCAACAGCGTTTAAGTCATTGAACGGTAATACTATTGTGTCTTGTGTGCTGCGTCCTAATACTCCTTGGCTGCAAGGTAATCCTAGAGTAGCTAAGCCAGAACCAGCTTGAACTAAGAGTGGATCAACGTGTCCGTGATAGCAACCGCTGAATTTGATGATTTTGTTTTTTTCTGGGTTCGCTTGTAAGGTGTAAGCACGAGCCAATCTGATAGCAGACATCACTGCTTCAGTTCCCGAATTCACCATGCGTACCATTTCGATCGAAGGTACTAGTTTGATAATTTCTTCAGCGAGTTTGGTCTCTACTTCAGTTGGAGCACCAAAGCTAGTGCCGTTGCCAATAACAGCTAATACCGAATTCTCGATATCAGGATCAGCGTGACCATGAATCATTGGTCCCCAAGATAGAACCAAGTCTATATATTTATTACCATCCACATCCCAAAGATAGGGTCCAGCAGCACGATCTATAAATAAAGGCTCGGAGCCAACAGATTTAAAAGCGCGTACTGGAGAGTTAACGCCGCCTGGTATCACAGCCTTAGCTTTTGCAAATAGCTCTCTAGATTTTAATAGGCTATGAGTTTTTGCTGACATAAAAATAGCACCCGCAGCTTTGTTACGAAATCGCCAATAGCTGCGTTATGCTCATCCTCAGATGTTTAGAAAAAGTAAAAAACTTACTTAGATTTAGACTCTACGTAATCTACAGCTGCACCCACAGTTGTGATTTTTTCAGCGTCTTCATCAGGAATTTCAACACCGAACTCATCTTCAAGAGCCATTACTAATTCAACTGTATCTAAAGAATCTGCACCGAGGTCAGTAGTAAAACTTGCGTTTTCTTTGACTTCGTCTTCGCCGATACTTAATTGTCCAGCTACTACTTTTTTGATTCTTTCTAGAATTTGTTTACGATCCATAGTTGTTGTCATTTCCTTTTGATCCTTTTTGTATATTTGGTCTATTTGGGCCAATCGCAGTGTTTATTTGCTGATGGCTATTTCAACCTTCTACACTAGCAAATAAAACAGTTGCCAGCGTATGTTGAACAAGAATACTACATAAATAAACCGCCATCAATCTGTATTACTTGACCGGTGATGTAGTTTCCTGAGCCAGCTAGGAACAAAGCCAATCCAGCTACGTCTTTTACGCTGCCAAAGTCTCCTAATGGTATATTTTCTTTATATTTATTTTGTGTTTCAGGGGGTAATTTATCAGTCATTTCGGTGCTTATGAAGCCTGGAGCAATCGCGTTAACGCGGATACCGCGACGACCATATTCTTTAGCCAGTGACTTAGTGAAGCCGATGATGCCAGCCTTAGCAGTACAGTAATTTGCCTGTCCTGGATTACCATGCACACCAACAACACTAGTCATATTGATAATCGAACCAGATCTTTGTTTGGACATTTGTTTGATGACAGGTTGAGTCAAATAAAAAACCGCATTGAGATTGGTATTGAGCACGTCTAACCACTCTTCTTCTTTCATGCGTAGATAAAGATTATCCTTGGTGATGCCGGCGTTATTGACCAGCACGTCAATTGCACCATGCTCTTGAATAACTGTTTCTATAAGAGTTGTGATGGCAGCTTTGTCGTTCATGTCACAAGCTTGATACTCTACTGGGTGATCGGGTTGAAGAGCAGAATTGATTTGTGTGGCAGTGTCGTTTTGAGCTGATCTGCCAGTGATAATAACTTTTGCGCCTTCAGCAGCGAAGCATTCTGCCATTGCTTGACCAATACCACGGGTACCACCAGTGATGATACAGACCTTATCTTTTAGTTGTTTTAGCATAATATTTTTCTCTGTTAGAGTTGCTTGATTCATGCAGTGAATTATAGCATTTCTACTAAAAGTCCTTGAGATCTCTCCTGATCTCTCTGTCTTGCTGACGGCGTTTGATGCTATCGCGCTTATCGCCTTTGTTTTTGCCTTCTGCCAGATTAAGAATCACTTTAGCTTTGTTGCTTTTGAACAAAACCTTGCTAGCTATTAAGGTTTTGTTCGAGCGCTGTAATTCTAGTTGGATACGATCGAGTTCGTATCTGTTTAGTAAGAGTTTTTTCGGGCGATCAGGATCTGTGTTATTACGATTCGCAAATTCGTATGGAGAAATATGGCAATTGAATAACCATAATTCTTCATCAATAAATTTGGCGTAAGCACCTTTGAGTTGTAAGTTGCCGAGGCGTAGGGATTTGACCTCTGGTCCTTTGAGCATTATGCCCGCGATAATTTCTTTGCCGAGATGGAAGTCAAAACTTGCTTTGCGGTTACGAGCCACTGTAGCGGAACCAGATTTGGTCTGAGCTGCTAGTTGATCTTTCTTTTTCTTTTTGCGTTCTAGTTGTTTTTTCGCTCGACCCATTTATATTATTTTACATTATGATCCTATAATTGCTTCTTTGAATCTATTCGAAAAGCTCCCAGATGCTAGGCTTGCGAGTTCCGAAGAACTTGAGTTGACTATGCCGTCAATGATAGTAGTGCTATCATTTTATCTATGACTACTGACTGCTCGACAAAGAAAGTAAAATTCAAAGTCAAAAGACAAGATTCGCCTGAAACTCAGTCTTATTATGAAGAATTCACTGTGCCTTTGGAAGAGGGAATGAATGTTATTTCTCTATTGATGGCAACGCGTCAGTATCCTCATACTACTGATGGTGAAGCAACGGAGCCAGTTAGCTTTGAGTGCTCGTGCTTAGAAGAAGTTTGTGGTTCTTGTACTATGGTTATTAATGGTAAGGTTCGTCAAGCCTGTACTGCTCTTGTAGAGCAGCTTCCACAGCCTATTACTCTAGAGCCGATGTCTAAGTTTCCGGTGCAGAGAGATTTGTTAGTTGACCGTTCTAGAATGTTCAATGCTCTTAAACAAGTTAAGGCTTGGATCGCAGTTGATGGTATCTATGATCTAGGAGAGGGTCCTAGAGTGCTTCCTGAGATTCAAGAAGAGAATTATGTTCTTAGCCGTTGTATGACCTGTGGTTGCTGCTTAGAGGTCTGCCCGCAATGGACTAATGATGGCGGTTTTATTGGAGCGCAAGCTATTTCGCAAGCAGTTTTGTTCAACAGTCATCCAAATGGTGCTAGTTTGAAACCAGATCGTATACAAGCCTTGATAGACAATGGGCTCAACAACTGCGGTAATGCTCAAGAGTGTATTAAGTCTTGCCCTAAGGAAATCCCTCTTACTGACAGTATCGCCAAAGCCAATCGTCAAGCGACTGTTCATACTTTAAGTCAATGGCTAGACCAGTAGTATTATTTTTTTTATTTCCTTGGTTAGTAGGGCTGCTCTGTTTTTTACTTGGACCGATTATAGCCAGTCTCTGTTTGGCTTTTAGTGAATTTGATGGGATTAATATGCCAGTTTGGATTGGTTTGAATAATTTTCAAGAATTGACACGAGATCCAATTTTTTTAACGTCACTAAGAGTTACTTTTCTGTTTGCTGTAACTAGTTTGGGCTTGGGTACTATTCTTGCGATTGTTTTAGCGATTCTTTTGCAACAGAAAATCGCCTTCACTTCATTTTATAGAGCTGCGCTTTATATTCCATCAGTGGTACCAATAGTGGCTTCAAGCGTAGTCTGGGTCTGGGTTTTCAAGTCTTGGTTAGTAGATCCAAAGCTAGCACTGCCTGCTTTAATTGTGATGAGTTTTTGGTCACTTGGCAATCCAATGTTGATATATCTTGCTGGCTTAGAAAATATTTCTCCATCGTTATATGAGTCTGCTGATATCGATGGAGCTAATGCTTTGCAGAAAATTTGCCACATTACTTTACCCTTACTATCACCGACGATTTTTTTTAATGTGGTGATCGGTATTATTCAAGTCTTCCAGTACTTTGTACCAGCGTATGTGATGACCAGTGGTGGACCACAAAACGCGACTATGTTCTATTCTTTATACACTTACCAAACTGCCTTTGATGATTTTCGTATGGGCTACGCAAGTGCCCTAGCTTGGGTTTTGTTCTTGATTACTCTAATAGTGAGTTTGATTGCCTTCTGGGGCTCAAAGAGGTTTGTGCATTATGCCTGATCAGAGCCTTGCTCTTCCATTTGGTCTTGTTTGTGATAGCGGTAGGCGAAGTAGCACATAGGTAATATAATAGTAAGAGCAGCGGACAATCCTATAATTCCTACTAAAATATCATAGTTCATATTTTCGGTCTCCCTGTTGTTATTATACCACCTATGATTAGTGCGACAACAGCCAGAATAAATGATACAGATGAGAGTACTAATCTACCAAAACTTGGAGCTTCATTGTCAAAAGTCCACTCAATCAAAAACTTACCTAACGGAAAAGTAAATCCAAATCCAAAGAATTGGCAAATATTGACTAGATACGGTCTTAATCTATCATCTAAATATTCAAGCACAGAATAATTTTGCAAAAAACTAACTGGAAATGAAAGTGGTCAAAGTGACTTTTTTGTAGTTTAAAAAAGTTTGTACATTACTATGGACTATGAGTACATTGATAGCCCACAGGTGAACTAGTATAAGTGCAACTAAAAGTATAAGTACCAGCGATGTTTAAGCCAGTAGGAGTGCCATTGGTCCATGTAACGCTAGCAGGCCAAGTATAAGCAACTGAAGTTGAAGCAGTTTTAATTAGTCGTAGTAGTAGAGCTCCAGATCTTGCTGGAGCTGTGAAATTGATCGTTCTAACTACAGCACCAGTTGCATTGTCTTGGAACTCAATTTCTTCACAGGCACTCCAGTCCATAGTTTTTGTTGTAGTGTTACTAGATGTACTTTCTATATCATAGTTACCACCACCACTACTACAAGAAAGATTATTGGAAGCTCTGAGCTCTAAGCTTGCGGTGCTGCCAATTGGAAGCCAAGAATAATCACCATTAAAGTCCATATAAGTAGCAGTATGATTAATTTTGACGTACTCTCCAACCTTAACAGGCACTAAGCCTGAAAAGCCTCCAGCCTCAATATTAACGTCGCCAGTATTTGGCTCAATTTCAACAAATTTAGTTCTTAGAGTGTTTGGAGTTTTGTTCGAATCAGTGTAAACATATAATACAGCACTACTGGTACCACTTATATCTTTTACTACCACTCGCACCAAAAGAAACCCATCAGACAAAGCTTTGTATGAAATATCTTCTTGAATTCCATCACTCCATGTCCCAAAAGCTGATCCTGAATTGGATGGCGCCTGCCAAGCAGCAGAACCATTAGCATCAGTTGCAGTCAGCACATGTCCCACTGTTACAGGAGCAGTGGTATCCATCTTGAATCCATTGGTAGTGATGCTTCCATTGACATCAAGAGTCGCCGTTGGTGATCTGGTTTTGATTCCAATGTTACTAGAGAAATATTCATTGCCGGCGCCATCATTCAGGGCCCAAACATCAAACGCAAAGCAGAGGCTTAAAAACACCCCTATCAAAATAATAAATTGTGCTTTTTTAGGCACTGTTGATTATATTCCACGAAAGTCTAGAGGTTTAACCTTTAATAAGGATTAGCAAAAACTAACGCAGCTCACTTCGGAATTACCGTGCAATAACGAAGTATGTTTTGGCAAAGAGAGCTGTAACTACCTGAAAAAAAATCTTTTTTTCTATTTGGTGCTAGACAATCTGGTAAAAGTAGTCTGGTTAAAAAAACTTTTGCCAAAAATCTTATCGAATACAATCTGCTGCTAAGTGATGTCTATTTTAAGTTCGAGAAAGACCCTTCTTTATTTCGTAAAGAACTTGACTTCAAATTAAAACAAAAAAAATTACTCGAGTTTTTGTGGATGAAATTCAACGCATTCCAGCTCTGCTTAATGAGGTACAATATCTGATTTCAGAATATGATAAAGTACAGTTTATTCTGACTGGATCTAGTGCTCGCAAGCTCAAACGCGGTTCAGCAAACATGCTTGGGGGCAGAGCGTTGGTTAAACATTTATACCCACTAACAACTAAAGAATTAGGAAAAGATTTTGATCTTGATGAAGTGTTGCGTTATGGTTCACTACCATCTATCCTGCTATCTAAGAATAAAACTGACAAACAAGATAGTTTACATAGCTATGTACATAGTTACCTTAAAGAAGAAATCAAAGCCGAAGGTATTGTGCGTAACTTCAGTGCCTTCTCTAGATTCTTAGATTTGGCTACTGCTGAATTCTCACATCTTGTTAGCTACTCGTCAATCGCTCGTGACTGCGGGGTTTCAGAGCATACCATCAAATCCTATTACGAAATTTTGGAAGATACTTTAATTGGACTAAAGCTTGAACCTTGGAACAAATCTATCCGTAAGCGCTTAGTAAAACAACATAAGTTTTATTTATTTGATACTGGTGTAACTAATGCTATCAATCGCCTCTTAAGTTCTACCTTCGAACAAAGTTACTATGGTAGGTTATACGAACAATTTGTAATCTTAGAAGTGTTTCGCCATCTGCAATATCATTCTCAAGAAAGTTCAATTTATTTCTGGTGCACTAATCATGGAGCTGAGGTGGATTTGTTGATAGAGAAGCATGGCAAAATACAAGCTGCAATAGAAATCAAATCTTCGGCAACAATTAAATCAGCTCACTTCTCAGGACTAAGAGCCTTTCAAGAAGAATACCCTCAAGTCCCTTTGTTTATCCTAGCTCCAGTGACAGAGCCCTATGCAGAGAATGCTGTTAGTATTCTCAATCTAGATACGCTATTAGAAAGTTTGGACTTATAGAAAAAATCACAGTAACCCATACAACTTGAAGGTGCCAGTCTTCATGACTGCGCTATTTGAAAGATAAAATTTAATAGCATCGTAAGCATTCGTTGATTTAT
>CAZKFA010000016.1:0-37861 GCA_964551925.1 uncultured Gammaproteobacteria bacterium | reverse complement strand
ATTATGTCAAGAACTAAATTTATTGCAGCAAATTGGAAATTAAACATGAAACAAAGTGAGGCGAAGGCTTTTGTAGAAAGCTTTCTTACTCAGTTGCAAGCAATTAAGACAGATGTAGATGTTATCCTCTGTCCTTCTTTTACAAGTCTTGCTACTGTTGCGGCTTTGACCAAAAATTCGCAAGTGCAATTAGGAGCACAAAATTTTAGTCAGTATGCTTCAGGCGCTTATACTGGTGAGATCAATGCTGAGATGCTCTTAGAAATTGGTGTTAAGCAAATTATTATTGGACACTCTGAAAGAAGAGTAGTATTTAAAGAAGACGATTCTATTATTAACGCTAAAGTTAAAACAGCTTTTGCTGCTGGTTTGAATGTTATTCTTTGTTGTGGTGAGTCTGATGAACAAAGAGAAGCAGGCTTGACCGATACTTGGGTTGCACAGCAGATTGCTTCAGCTATTCAAGGTATTGATACTGCGGTCTTGAGTGATAAGTTAGTTATTGCTTATGAACCTATCTGGGCGATTGGTACTGGTAAGACCTGTGCTGCTACCGAAGCTAATAGAGTAATTAAAGTTATCCGCAATCAGCTCAAAGCCTTGAATAAAGATTACGAGCAAATCAGAATACTTTATGGCGGATCCGTTAAATCAAGTAACGCTACTGAAATCCTCACTCAGTCTGATATTGATGGTGCCTTAGTTGGTGGAGCTTCACTAGATCCGGTAGAATTCTCTAAAATAGTGGCTAATTCTGTTGCATGTTATAATTAGGTTATGGTCTTTTTTGGCAAAAATCTTGAAAGTGAACTCGGCGGATCTAAGAGTTCTATTTTATCGTTTTTTAATGATCGCAAACCAGAAGAGTTAGTGAGATTAGCTTCTGAGTTAAGTCCAGATGCTAAGAATTTTTTTGAATTAAGTTTGCAGTCTTTGTTAGGGCAGATGCCTGATGCCATTGCTGATGTACATATTACGACAAGTAAACAATCTTTGAATCAACTATTATTAAGTGCCATGATCACTGGCTATCTAACTAAGATTGTTGAAGATAAAGTGAGTCTAGAGAAGCTCTATAATTACACTCCCACTGAGATGAATACTCTAATTGATCAATTAATTAAGCCGAGAGTTAGTCCGGATAACGATATTGACAGTGTTTTATAAGTTAACTATCACTAGCTCTGTGTGCTCGCTAGCTTCGATTTTATCTATGATTTGATAACCATCAGTGCTGATGCTTTGCGCTACGCTGTTGAGAGCTTCTAGATCACGTAATAAGACCCTTAGTCGAGCTGCTGCTGGCATTGTCTCGAGTTTCATTTTGCTGCGAATATAATTTACCGGACAGGGAGTGTTTTTTAGGTCTAAAACTTCTTCTGTCATCAAAAAATGGTTGCGGAGGCAAGATTTGAACTTACGACCTTTGGGTTATGAGCCCAACGAGCTACCAGACTGCTCCACTCCGCTTTGGTATTATAACAACTGAATGAGCTTTAATGAAATTGTTTTAAGGATTTTTCCATATTTATAGCGGATTTTGCTTGATTTGTTGATTATTTCGAGGATAAAGCTTATTAGTAGCTTTGAGTTTCTTAAAAACCAACAGTTGTTTATCTTGGTAGTAATCTTGTTCAATAAGCTCTACTCCAAGTTCTTCGATTGTGGATTGGGCTTCTAATAATTCATCTGCTATATCTGCATTTTTGAAGGCAATAAAGTGCCCATTGATTTTTAGTAATGGAATTGCAAACTCAAGTAAAATATTTAATTTAGCAACAGCGCGTGCTAATACTAAATCATAACTAGCTCTGTGTTTTGCTTGTTGTCCAAGATCTTCAATTCTTTCAGTAAGGACTGTGAGATTTCTTAAGTCCAATTCTTCTTTAACTAGAGTTATGAATTTGGTTTTTTTGCGAACGCTATCTACTGCAGTAATATGATAATTATCCTGAGCTACTATTGCTAATGGCAGTGCGGGGAAACCGCCGCCTGAACCCAGGTCTATGATTGATTTTGCTTGAAGTTTATCAATGTGTTTTGATACATATAATGAATCGACAAAATGCTTTTGGTAGATAGCTTCTTGATCGCGAATTGCTGAAATATTGGTGTGAGCATTATATTCATTATAAAGCTCATATAATACCTCAAAGTTTTTTTGGAATTGTTCTATTAATGATTGCATTTATAAATATAAGCTGGTTATAACATAGTCTAGTAATATAATTGCAATAAAACTATAGATTACTGTATTTGTTGTAGTTTTACCAACCTCTTTAGCACCACCTGTGGTATTGAGTCCTAGAGTACTAGCAATGATTACGATTAAACCACCAAAGATAGAAGCTTTGAGTAAGCATAAATTGATATCTGTGATTTTGTAATAAGCCCAAATGCTTGAGATAAAGGCTTTGAAACTTATATTCTCCATAAACCAAACAGTTATAAAATTACTTAAGATAGAGAGGATGCTTGCAAACCAAATCAGAATTGGAGCAAAGATCACAGCGACAAGAAATCTTGGTGTGACTAAGTAATATATTGGATCGATACTAAAGACAGTTAGTGCATCTATTTGTTCGGTTATTTTCATATTAGCAATTTGAGCAGCTAAGCCAGTCCCGTATTGTGTTGTAATCATTAGTGATCCAACTACTGGAATTAACTCTCTGGTCATAGTTAGAGCAGCTAAGATACCTAGTTTATTACCAATACCGTTAGAAACAAATTCTGGACCAAGTTGCACACCTGTTACCACGCCTAAAGATATGGCAATGATTCCAACTGGGATGATTAAGCTATAAATAAAGTAAACTGATTCTTTCGTGAATTCTGGTAAGTTTAGCTTTAAATCAAATAAGTTCTGCAGCACTTTAGAGAAAGTATTAGTTAAGCTTCCAATAAATAGGCAAATTGCTTTAAGAAAATTAAATAGTAGTCTTAAATAATACACGACTACTATCATTATAAATCAAGTTTACCTCACTTAGAAAATCTTTAGTGAGCTTGCTGTTGCTGTTATTTTAGTTTCTATTTGTTGAGATAAATTGGTCCGGAAGCGGATTAAGCTAGTGTCTTTGTTATTGGTTTTGATAGAAATTTTGTTTATCAAATTACCTCTCAGTAGTTCCAGCAATTCTTTTTTATTCACTTCTTCTGAGAAGTCTTTCATATTTAAGTGATTACGTTCTAAGCAATCAAGTGTTTTTAGGTAATTGCTTGGACTGATGCCAGAGTGGTTAAAAGCCTGCCATACTTGTGCATCAAATTTAATCGAATTTTTTTTCTGCCTAGTATATTTTGTTCTGATTTTGATAATTTCATTGAATGGTTCATTTGCAAAATTTTGAGTGAAGACGATGGAGCTTTCTTTTGGATTCATTGGGATTGCAATATATTGTTTACTTTCGTTAAGTTTTGGTCGTTCAAAATCAAGGCGTATTTTGTTGGTCTTGAGCGACCAGTTCATAATCAGCTTGCCATGCGGATCATAGTCAGAAGTTTCTTTGTCGATTTCTTCTCGGAGTCGATTGAGTTTGTTTGTAAGATTATCTAGGTCTTTAAGGTATTTTCTAATAATAAGATTAAACTCTTTTAGGTTGGTCAGATTGATAAAAGATTGGGACTTAAAAAAAACAATAATTTTCCTTAAATGTTTTTCTTCTGTCAGTTCACTGATAGTGATTGGTAATTTAGATTCTTTCTTGATGTTCAGTTGAATAAAATCTTTTGCAATACTATTATCGCTTCTACGTATGTTCTCAGTGAATTGAGATTCAAAAGAGATACTTTCATCTCTTAGGGCTTGATGATTAGCTGTATTGGGGCCAGAAGTATTAACCCGAGCTTCTGTAGAAATTTTTTGTTTGGTGGAGTCCATCGCTCCCTTATTTAATCAAAAACAGGTTAAGCTTTGGTTAAGAATGGCTTATTTTTAATGCTTTTATTTCTTCAATATCAAGGCTAATCTGTTTCTTTAAGGCATCGGTATTCTCAAATTTTATCTCATCGCGCAATCTATCTATAAACACGATTTTTATTGTTTTACCATAAAGATCATCACTGTAATCAATTAAGTGAGTTTCTATTGTGAGAGCTGAATTTGTCTGTATAGTGGGTCTGAATCCAATATTGATGGCGGCAAGGTGAGTAGTTTGTTCCCCTGCTATTAATACTGAACCTTGGTATACGCCAGATTTTGGTATAACGAAACGTGAGTCAATGGAGATGTTTGCGGTAGGGAATCCTAATCTCTGACCTTGTTTTTGTCCTGTAATCACTGTGCCGATGATAAAAAAACTATAACCTAGTAAATTATTTGCTTCGCTGATATTACCTTCGCTAATTAGCTTTCTGATCTGACTGCTGCTAACTATATTATCGTTATAATGCAGTGGGCTAGAGCTTTCTAGGATTATATTATGGTCTTTGCACCAGGATTCTAATAACGCAGGACTCCCTTTGCGATCTTTGCCAAAATGATGATCAAAACCAACACTGATAAATTTAGCTTCTAGCTGTTTGACTATATATTGTTCCAAATATGCTTCAGGACTGAGGTTCATTAATTCTTCAGTGAATTCAAGTACCAGTACGTAATCAATTCCAAGTTCAGCAAAGATATTTAATCGTGCTTCTAGGCTAGTAATTAGTAAGGGTGCTTTATGATCAGTCAGATCTTTTGGGTGATTAGCTAATGTGATGACAGCTGATTTGATATTAGTTAGCTTGGCGTAAGCGATTGCTTTGTCGATAACTTTACGATGTCCTCGATGCACGCCATCGAACATGCCTAAGGCTACTGCGCAAGGCTCGTTGATTGGTTCGTGAGCAGAGAGCACCCGCATCAGAAATAAATATTACCTGAATATAATTCTTTGGGTTTGATTTTACTGGCGTAAAGAGCCTTACCGACTATCACTCCATTGATTGGATAACCTGCTTTTGCTAACTCTTTAATGGCAATAACATCTTCTATTGAAGCAATGCCGCCGCTACTGATTGTGTTTATTTTGGCTTCTTCCATGAAGTCCTTGAGCCCATCTATATTAGGACCTTTGAGAGTGCCATCTCTAGAGATATCTGTATAGTGTACTAATTTTAGTCCTTTGTCTTTGAATTCAGCAACTAGTTCTGCTGCTCTGATTTCAGATTTCTCCAACCAACCGCTAATTGCAACATAGTTATCCTGACAGTCGATACCAAGTACGATACGATTAGAGCCAAATTTCCGGAAAGCTTCGTGCACAAACTCTGGATCGGTGATAGCCGCGCTACCGATGATTACTCTCTCAACACCAACATCAATTAATTTCTCAATTGATCTGATACTGCGGATTCCGCCACCAACTTGAACTTTGATATTTAATTCACTAACAATAGTGCGTATTAGAGAGGCATTGACCGGACGTCCTACTCGAGCTCCATCAAGATCGACGATATGTAAAAACTTCGCTCCTAAGCTTTGCCAGCGCTTAGCTACAAAGATAGGGTCGTTGTTATATATAGTACTCAAGCCAAAGTCGCCTTTGTGTAAGCGCACACAGCGACCTTCCATGATATCAATCGCAGTATAAATATTAAATAGAGGATCTTTGCTACTGTCTGGCATTTATTTACTATAGTCCCTTGCAATTGGCTTCACTAAACTTGTGTCAACTTCTTGATAACTTAATATAGCATCTCCATCTTTGTAAGAAGCAAGAGTGGTCTTCAACCATTCATCATCATTGCGTTGCGGGAATTCTGGTTTGTAGTGTGCGCCTCGTGATTCATTTCTAGCAAGAGCACCTTTTGTAATGATTCTTGCTAATTCAAACATGTAATAAACTTCTCTAGCATAGAACAAGCTTTGGTTAGACCATTTGCTTGTATCCGGAATGCTGATATTGTTTAATCTTTCTTGTAGCTCAGAAATCTTATTCAAAGTCATTTCTAAATTCTTGTTGTGTCTTACTACTGTAACATTCTCTGTCATTAGATCTCCAAGCTCTATGTGTAAGGCTCTGGTGTTTTCTTTGCCATTAGCTTTGGTGAATTTATTGAGTAATTCAAATTCAGCATCTACTTGCTTTTTGTATATATTTTCTTGTACATCGTTGAATTTTTTCTTTAGACCTTTGGCGTAATCGTGAGCGCTTATACCCGCAACGAAACCACCATAAGTACAGGATAGTAAAGAATTAGCTCCTAAACGATTAGCACCATGATACTGGTACTCGCATTCACCAGCAGCAAATAGACCAACTATATTAGTCATTTGTTTGTCGTTATCTACCCACAATCCACCCATACTGTAATGCACTGATGGAAAGACTTCCATTGGCACTTCACGTGGATCAGTGCCTTTGAATTTTTCGTAGATCTCAAGTATGCCACCAAGTTTTTTGTCGAGCTCTGCTCTATCTTTGTGAGTGAGATCTAGATAGACGAAGCGTTTACCATTAACCCCAAGTTTTTGACTTACTACTACGTCAAAAATTTCTCTAGTTGCAATATCGCGTGGTACTAAGTTACCGTATTTAGGATATTTCTCTTCTAAGAAGTACCAAGGTTTACCATCTTTGTAGGTCCAGACTCTACCACCCTCTCCACGAGCGGATTCTGACATGAGGCGATCTTTGTCACTACCTGGTATCGCCGTCGGGTGAACTTGTATGAATTCTCCGTTGGCGTAATAAGCTCCTTGTTTGTAAGAAGATGAAGCTGCTATACCATTGTTGATTGCGCTATTAGTTGATCTACCATAAACATTACCTGGTCCACCAGTCGCTAAGATGACAGCATCAGCTTTAAATGCTTTTATTTCCATAGTAAGCAAGTTCTGCGCTACTACACCTCTACATATACCCTCGTCGTCGATTATATTTGAGAGCATTTCCCAGCCTTCGTATTTGGTTACTTTACCCTCTGATTCAAATCTTCTTACTTGTTCATCAAGTGCATATAATAATTGCTGTCCAGTGGTTGCACCAGCAAAAGCAGTGCGGTGGTATAGTGTGCCACCAAAACGGCGGAAATCCAGATGTCCTTCTGGAGTGCGGTTGAACATAACTCCAAAGCGATCATAGAGGTCAATAATTCCCGGTGCTGCCTTGCACATACGATCTACAGGAGTTTGGTTTGCAAGGAAGTCTCCGCCATACACCGTATCCACTAAATGTTTATGTGGATCATCTCCTTCGCCTTTGATATTCTTAGCAGCATTAATTCCACCCTGAGCGCATACAGAGTGTGAGCGTTTAACTGGCACTAAAGACAATATATCGACATCTGATCCTGCCTGCGCGGCTTTTAGTGCTGCCGATAAACCAGCTAATCCACCACCTACTATTACTATTTTATTGCTCATTGGTCAATTTCAATATTAGCAGTAATTATGGTTTCTTCAAGCAGCGGCTTGCGTATAAGATAATAGTCGCGATATTTTTTGAAAAATGGGTATATTATTAGAATATGCAGGGTTTACTAAAAGATAAAGTCGCCGTAATTACTGGAGCGGGACGTGGTATAGGACGAACAACAGCAGAGCTTTATGCTCAGCATGGTGCCAAAATTGTCATTGCTGATATTGACGCAGAACCAGCTAACGAGACACTTGCTTTATTGAAAGCGATGGGTGCAACAGCAGTAGTTGCAACAGGTAATATTTGTAAACCAGAAGACTGTCAGAAAATTATTTCTGCAGCCAAAGAACTTGGTGATGGATCTGTTGATATTCTCGCGAATATTGCTGGAATCACTCGCGATGCTGTTATTCACAAAATGACAGAACAAGAGTGGGACTTTGTAATTAACGTCAATCTTAAAGGTACTTATAATATGATTCAAGCTTCAGTACCAGCGATGCGAGATCTGGCTAAGAATGAAACTCCTGCTAAGCCAAGATCTATCATTAATATATCTTCAACTTCTGGTGTTAAAGGGAATCCTGGACAGATAAATTATGCTGCGGCTAAAGCTGGTATCAATGGCATTACTCGTACTGTTGCCAAAGAATGGGCTCGTTTTAATATTCGTTGTAATTCTATTGCTCCTGGTTTTATTGAGACTCGTTTAACATCAGCTCCTTCTGATGATCCTAAGCTTGGTATCCCAGAACAACAGATGCAGATGATACAGATGATGTATTCTCAGACTGGACTTAATCGCGCGGAAGGCATGGGCAAGCCAATAGACATCGCTAATGTTGCGTTATTTTTCGCTTCTGATTTATCTTCTTATGTTAGTGGTCAGGTTCTTGTTTGCGCCGGAGCGATGATTGATAGCTATTAAGTTATCTAGCTCTAGTCATCTCAGGCTTTTTATCACTAGCGTGACTAATTAGATACAGGAAGAGACAGGCAAGTAAACTAAATATTCCTACTATTGTTCCATTTTTAAAATGCTCTGAGATTGTCTGAGGAGTTTTTGTTTTCATCTCATTATTACCATGAGTTTTATGTAAGTCTCTTCTTGTATCTTCTTTAGTTACAGTTTCATTGTCATCAGTTTTTTTGTTTTTCTCAATAATTGGCTGATATATATTTTTTACAGTATCTTTTTTTTTCGGGGTAATAACATCACGAACAGAATCCATTACTGTTGTACTCATCATTGAATATCTCTCCAAGGTGTTTGTTCAAAGAACCCACAACCGACTGTAAGCTCCTTAAGACCGCAAATTTTAATAACAGTATTATAACACAGGGGATAACCCTTGTCGATATCCTTGGGAAATAATGATTTCGGTGTTTCTTAACCGAAGCTTAACTTAAATAGTTAATAATAAAGGCATGTCATTAGGTGGTTTATCAGGTGTAAGAGCAGGCGGGCCAAACTCGCAGCAAGGTCAAGGTGCAAACGCCAATGGAGAATCCTCTGGCAAGGAGTTTGCTCTTGAACAGCAGCAGTCAGGTCAAGTTGCATTACTAAGTAATGTTGCTGCGAGTAAAGCAAGAACCGCAAAAATTGTTGATCGCAAGAAACGTAATCGTAAAGGTGCACCAAGAACGATTATTGTTGATGGTGAGATATACGAAGTTTTTCTAGTAGCTATTGCTTAATCCAATTTATAATATCATTGACGATAATGTCTTTTTTGTCTGACCAAATCCAGTCGTGATCAATGTTTGAGTAAGTTTTTTTTGTTTTGTTGGTTTTTAGTGCATCAAATATTTGATCTTGTATTTGATTAGAAACAACTATATCATCTTCTACTTGCAGCATTAATATTGGTACTTGAATTCGAAGAATATTTTGTTTGGCAAATTTGCCCATGCGTAACACTTCTATTAATAATCGAGGTGTAACTTTTTTTGTGCGTAAAGGATCATCCATTAATGGGAAGTCTTGTAACTTTTCTGATACTGGCAATTCGACATAGTATTGTTTTCTTGTTATGAAGCTTAATGCAAATAAGCTTATTACTTTAGCTACAAAAGTAGGTTGGAAAGTACTATCAGCGCCTTTGAAGCCAGCTACAGAGAGTATCAACCGATCATTGTTGCGGATTGTTTTTAAGCAACTAGTTATTACCGCCCCTAAACTATGACCAAGAATAGTGATTCTGGCTTGCGGATACTGAGTTTGCAGTTTGTGGTAATGTTCTTCTAATTCATTAACCCATTCTTTGTATGAATGAATATCTCCGTGACACTCACTTGTATTCTTGCCGAAACCTTTGAGGTCGTAATTATAGAAAAGAACATGATTTGACTCTAAAGGATTTTTAATTGGTTCAAGCCAATCTTTCTGAGCACCAATCCCATGTACCGCAAGAATTATCTCTGTTATCTTTGACGACATTGTTACTTAATATTGGCAAACTAATCGTCGAAGAACGATGCTGACAAGTATTCCTAATGCTGCTCCCGCGATTACTTCTTTTGGACTGTGACCTAATAATTCTTTAAGACGATTTTGTCCGACTTTGTGGCCTTTTGCAAACAGTTCTTGCATAATAGTATTGAGAACAGCTGCTTGTTTACCAGCTGCGCGTCTTACACCAGCAGCATCATAAAGCACCACTGCTGATACTGCAAAAGCAATCGCAAAATCCATCGAGTCGAAACCTTCAATTAAAGCAATGCTTGTTGCCATTGCAACGACAGAAGAACTATGACTAGAAGGCATACCACCAGTTGTAAAAAGAATTTGCAAACTCATTTTATGATTTTGTAACCAATAGGTAATTGTTTTCATTACTTGAGCAATGACGTTAGCTATTACCAAAGCAGTAATAACTTCATAACCATTAGAATCAATTTGCTCGAGAAATGACATAATCTGCAACTAAGTTAAGTTTATCAGTATAAATATCAATTTGTTGAATATTTTTCTTGGCTTGCTTAATTAGTTCTGTGCTTAATTCCCTAGCCTCGTCAATACTATAGAAGCTGAGATAGGTTAGTTTGTTCTGAGCTTGATCCTTGCCTGCTGTTTTACCAAGTGTCTGTGAGTCGGTGGTTTGATCCAAGATATCATCAACTATTTGGAATGCTAGTCCAATCTTCTCTGCAAATAGGCTTAAGGCTGTCACTTGCTCAGGGCTAGCGTTCGCGAGTATTGCAGCAGATCTTACTGAGGTTCTTAGTATTGCTCCAGTTTTGAGTTTGTGTATTTGTTCTAAATCACTGAGAGAACCTGTTGATTTACTGGACGTTAGATCCAATGCTTGCCCTGCGATCATAGCGTTAATCGCGTCAATTAATTCTATGAGAACAGTATGAATATTGCACTGATAGTTTGTTGGAGTTTGGGTCAATAGAACTTTGAGTGGATAAGTTAATAAACTATCACCAGCTAGTAGAGCGGTAGCTTCGCCAAATTTAATATGGTTGCTTGCTTTGCCTCTGCGCATATCATCGTCATCCATACAAGGTAGATCATCATGTATTAAAGATCCTGCGTGAATTAGCTCTAGCGCTAAAGCCAATCCTATAGCAGGATTTGGTGCTAGGTATTTTTTTTCGTTTAATATGGCTTCTGCTGTTATTAAACTAAGTATGGCCCTAATTCTTTTACCTGCGCCAATGACACTATAGTGAATAGCTTCTTGAATGCTGCTTAAACGAAAATCATCTAAGCTGGAGTCCTTTTGTAATAGCGAACTTAAATTATTTTCGATGTAGGATTTGTACTCTAAAAAAAAATCTTGTTGTTTAAGCATTATTAGAACTCTATAACCGTAGCACCCCAAGTTAAACCAGCTCCAAATCCAACAAAAGCAATTTTGAGCTTTCGTCCATCTGTCGGCTTGACTATCAAACCTAGTTCTAGAGCCTCATCTAGGGCGATTGGGATACTTGCTGCACTAGTGTTACCATAGCGCTCTATGTTACAGATGAATTTCTCTAGAGGGATTTTTAATCTTCTGGCAGCACTATCAATAATTCTAAGATTAGCTTGATGTGGAACTACATAATCTAGATCGCTTGGAGCAATGCCCGCTAAGTCACAAGCTTGTTTAATTGACTCTGGCACTATCTTGACAGCAAATTGATAAACAGCTTGTCCATCCATATGCACCATAGTTAGTTTTTGAGTTATATCTTCTTGTTTGATTGGATATTTAGAGCTGGTGTTGGGAAGGATTAGAGAGCAATTAGTATCCCCTTCTGATTTGATATAGAAAGGGTGGAATTGATCTTCGTTGATGTCTGTTGCTGTCAGTAAGCTAGCTCCAGCGCCATCACCAAAAATTATTGCGGTTCTTCTATCACCCCAATCAACAAACTTGGACATTAGATCTACAGCAATTACTAAGGCTGTTTTGAATTGCCCAGTCTTGATAAAATTGTAAGCTGTATTAAGTCCAAAAATATAACCAGTGCAAGCGGCTGAGATATCAAAAGCTACAGCATTTTTTGCAGCAATTGCGCTTTGGATTAAGCAAGCTGTTGTTGGAAAAAGATTATCACCGGTTGCGGTCGCGCAGATTATTAAATCAATATCTTCTGGGTTGATAATTACTTGGGAGAATTTTTTGGCGTTAGCGATGGCATTAAGAGCAGCTTCTGCTCCAAGACTTGTTGCTGTTTCACCAGCATCTGGATCAACTATGCGACGTTCTTTAATACCAGTTCGTTGCATTATCCATTCGTCGCTGGTCTCAAAGAGCTTCTCGAGATCGTGATTGGTTACTACTCTTTTAGGTAGGGCTCTTGCAAAGGATAGGATTTTGGCTCCGTAAAGCATATTGAAATCATAGCAAGATTTCTGACATCAGTGTCAGTTCGAGTAAGATAAGAGCCCCATTTCTGGATGGCTTTGTATTTTTGCTGATTTATCGAAACTTCGTTTCGAAACAGGTCTGCTGTTATACTCTTAATTAGTTCTATGCAGAGTCAAGAAGAAAATATTAGCAAGCACGAAGAAGCTCAACAATTACACAAGCAGCTGGCTAAATACAAAAAGACTAAAGATAAAAAAGTTCGTGACCAAATTGTCAATGATAATTTTAATTTGGTGAAAAAAATAGCTCATGGTTTAGCTCGAAGAAGTACTGACCCTGTTGATGATTTGATTCAAATTGGTTCTATTGGTTTGATTAAAGCTATAGATTACTTCAATCCAGAGGCAGGAGCTAAATTTACAACTTATGCAACACATTTAATTACTGGTGAGATTCGCCATTATTTGCGCGATAAAACTTCTATGATCCGTGCTCCAAGAGAATTACAGGAATTGAGTTTCCGAATTAATAGAATTGTTAGTCAACTCAGATCTGAATTTGGGCGAGAGCCAACAGATTTGGAGCTTGCTGAAGTTCTGCAAGATGTTAAACGTACGAAGATTCAAGAGGCTTATGAAGTTGATCGCCGTCGTACTCTTGTGTCTTTAGACCAAAGTCTTAGTCACAGTAGTCCTGGTGATAATGACACTTTCTTGATAGATACTTTGATGGATATCAAGGAGCATAAGCGTACTGATACCCGTGAAGATTTCTTGATAATTCAAGATTTACTTAAAGAGCTCAAGCCGCAGTTAGGGCAAATTATTGAAATGATATTCTTTAGTGATATCCCACAAGCTAATGTAGCAGAGGAATTGGGGATATCGCAGATGCAGGTTTCGCGTCGTCTTAAAAAAGCAATCGCTGCACTGCAAGAATTAATGAGTGGTAATGGTGTTAATCAAAATTATAAATCTAAGAATAAATCTAACCGTCGAGTTTCAAGATCCAGTCTGGGAGCTAAGCTGAAAGCACAGAAAAATATTTAATTGCTATGAATTCGAATGTTAAACAAGTTGGTTTGGGTAATGCTGAGAGTGTACTAGCTGATATTGCAATTAATGCTGAGCTTGCAGACTATAGTCCAGTTAAAGGCTGTATGGTTATTAGACCCTATGGCTATGCGATTTGGGAGAATATCAAAACAATACTAGACAAGATGATCAAAGATACTGGGCACGAGAATGCTTATTTCCCAATGTTAATCCCAGAGAGCTTTTTACAGAAAGAAGCAGAGCATGTAGAAGGTTTTGCGCCGGAGTGTGCCGTAGTTACTCATGCTGGTGGCAAAGAGCTCGCTGAGAAATATGTTCTTAGACCAACCTCTGAGACCATTATTAATCACATGTTTGCTAAATGGATTAACTCTTATAGAGATTTGCCGTTGAAGCTTAATCAGTGGGCAAATGTGGTTCGCTGGGAAATGCGTACTAGATTGTTTTTGAGAACTACCGAGTTCTTATGGCAAGAAGGCCATACCTGCCACGCGACTTGGCAAGAGGCTCAGGATGAGACTTTGCTTATGTTATCGATGTACAAAAAACTACTTGAAGAATATTTAGCTCTTCCCGTTCATACCGGTCGTAAAACTGATTCTGAGAAATTTGCTGGGGCTGAAAGTACATATAGTATCGAAGCATTGATGCGAGATGCCAAGGCTCTTCAAGCGGGTACTTCCCATAATCTGGGACAGAATTTTGCTAAGGCGTTTGACACTAAGTTTACCAACGAGAGTAATCAATTAGAATACGCTTACCAAACCAGTTGGGGGGTAAGTACTCGTTTGGTTGGTGCTATTGTCATGGGACATCATGACGATGTTGGTTTGGTGCTACCACCAAAAATTGCTCCTTATCAAGTTGTGATTATTCCTATTCTCAAGAAAGGTGATGCTAATACTGAGATACTTGCTGAGCTTGATAAGGTTGCTACAGAGCTTAGGGAGTTAGATATAAGGATCAAAATTGATAGTAGAGAAAACATTAGTCAAGGTTTCAAGTTTAATGAATATGAACAAAAAGGTGTGCCATTAAGATTAGTTCTTGGATTGAGAGATTTGGCTGAAGGGCATGTGGAATTACATCGTCGTGATCTTAAAACTAAAGAAAAGGGCATTCTTCGCTCAGGAATTGGCTTGTATATTAAGCAACTATTAGAAAATATTCAACAAGATTTATTTCAGAGGGCTATTGATTATAGAGAACAGCATACAACTACAGTGCTTAATATGACTGAACTTGAAGCGCAATTGGAAGCTCCTGGTGGTTTTGTCCGTGCTCTATGGAATGGTGATGTGGCGCTTGAGGCGGTACTGAAAGAAAAATTCAAAGCAACAATTCGTTGTATTCCAGATGATAAAGTTTTAGACGCAACTAAAATACCTTGTGTCTTCTCTGGACTTGTTGACAAGGCTAATAAGGAGATTTTGATTGCAAAGGCTTATTAAATTTGGACTTGTGTTTTCGACTACTGTTCTAATGGCTTATGCTGAAGAACCAACGCCAGCTTATGTTGAAGATACTAACCTTGAAGTGCAAGAGCTCAAGATGACAGAGTCTAAGCCTACTGTGCTACTGACTAATTCTGCTTATAAACTCCTAGATGTCAAAAACGAATTTCCAGAAAGCTTGAAAGTTATATTTGAAGCTAATGATACTAACAGTAAAGAACTCTATCTTAATGCTTACGAAACTTCTAAGGGCATTGTCATTTCAAGTACTGCTAAGTATAAAGTACAAGTCTATGATCTTTTGGGGCAGTATAAGGGTTACATCCGTGATGCTGACACTGTTTCAGCCACTATACTACAGGTCAGCCCTTTTTTGTTGGCACAAGAATATAATCCACCTGCTGTTACTGATGATCCTTTGGTTCAAAAATTAGAGCAACCAAAGCTAGAGTTTAATGCTAATCAAGTTGAGAATTTACCTGAACTGGGTACGGTGTTGCCAAAGCATTCTGTTGAGGACATAATGTTTGCTATTCAGAATATGGATCTTGGTGGGCAGATGCCAACACCCAAAGTCATAGAAACTAAGCCAGTAGCAGAACCTACACCAATCGAGAAACCTAGTGGAGATAGAATGCTTAATACAAGTATGCTGACTCCTTATAGAGAATACAAAATCAAAAAAGCTGACGTTGCTGTTAAGAAAGAATCTGCAGCACAGGCTGTTACGGTACCAGTTCAAGCTGTTGCACAAACTCTAGTGGCTGAATCTTTAACCCCGGTGACTAAGCCAGTTGTAACTACTCCTGTTGAATCTGTTAAACCAGCAGTGGTGGAACAAGCCGAGGCACCAGCAACTAGTGAGTTGTCTAAACGCAAACTTAAGATTGCTAATTTAACAGCAGAGACGCTGCGCGTTAATATTAGTAAGGATGATCGCTATATTAAGGAGCAGGGTTGGACTATTAATGGTGATGATTACAGTCCCCAATATTTGAAGCTTGATAACAAAGTGTTAGAGATAGACTCTACGACAAATCTTTTTATTACAGACAGTAAGTCTAATACTACTATCAAGAAAATCTCTGGTGATCTTAATGTTGACGAGCGTGGTAATTATATCTTTGTTATTGAGAATTTGAAATAATAATGCAGCCAAGTCCGGAAGAAATTCAAGAGTGGCAAGAAGCAGCAGCTAAGCGCAATTCAATCTTGCCTTATAGTATGAATATCAAGGGGCGCTATGTTGATATAATCTGTGGCAACGATAATTGTTCTGCTGAGTTTACTCGTAAGATGTTACCTGGGCGTAATGAGCCAGTCTTTGTTTGTCCCGGTTGTAATATTCGTAACTATGTGCCTATTGAATGGTAGCTCTAAGACCTATCTTCCATTGCTACGTAGTTCTGTAAGTTAAGTCCTGTATAGATTTGACGAGGTCTGAATATTTTACGTACACCGGTGTTGCGCTGTTCTTTCCAGTGAGCTAACCAGCCAGGGATTCTACCAAGAGCAAACATTACAGTAAACATATTGACTGGTATGCCAATCGCTCTATAAATTATTCCAGAATAGAAATCAACATTTGGATAAAGTTTACGCTCAACGAAGTAATCATCTTTAAGAGCCTCTTCTTCTAACCCTTTAGCAATCTCTAATAGAGGATCATGGATGCCCATTTTGTTGAGTACTGTTTCACAAGACTTGCGTAGGATTTTCGCTCGTGGGTCGAAATTTTTATAAACTCTATGTCCGAAACCCATTAACCTAATTTTTGATTTTTTGTCTTTAACTTTTGTTAAGTAAGATTTGTAGTCATCACCGCTATCGCGTATACCTTCTAACATCTCTAATACGGCTTGATTCGCACCACCATGTAGTGGTCCCCATAATGCAGAGATTCCTGCTGAAATGCAGGCATAGATTGAGGCTCCAGAACTTTGTACTGTGCGTACTGTTGAAGTAGAACAATTTTGTTCGTGGTCAGCGTGTAATATTAGTAGTTGATTGACTACCTTTACTAGATCTGGATCAATTTGATACGGCTCTGATGGCACAGCAAACATCATATTGAGGAAATTTGCGCAATAACTTAAAGCATTATCTGGATAAATCAATGGCTGACCGATTGATTTCTTATAAGAGAAAGCAGCAATGGTTCTTAATTTAGAAAGTATTCTGATGATATCTAAGTTAACTTGTTCGTCAGAATCAGAGCGCTGAGACTCTGGATAGTAAGAAGATAGAGAACAAGTCATAGAACTTAGAATTGCCATAGGATGCGCTGTAGAAGGGAATCCTGAGAAGAAATGGATCATATCTTCGTGCAATAAAGAATGTCTAGTTAATCCTTTAGAGAAAAGAGCAAGTTCTTCTTTCGTTGGTAATTTTCCATAGATTAATAAATAAGCAACTTCAACGAAAGTTGATTTCTCGGCGAGTTCTTCAATTGGAATACCACGATAGCGCAATATTCCTTTCTCGCCATCAATAAAAGTAATGGCACTTTCACAAACACCAGTGTTTACAAAACCAGGATCAAGTGAAATTAATCCAGAGTTATCTCTGAGCTGACTTATATCTATAGCTTTTTCATTTTCACTACCTTCAACAACATTAAGTTCATAACTCTTGCCTTCGAAGTCAAGTTTTGCTGTTTTGGTTTTATTTCTCAATTCGCTGCTCATAAAGACATTATTCCCTAATTCTTATACTAGTATATGAAAAAAACAAATAATATTGCAAATGCTAATGTTCTTTTTAGGATAATACTCGCCGTCGCGAATCTTATCTTTTGACTTCAAAAATAGCTTCACCGCTTGCACGAGTATAGAAATTCTCACCATTGCGGCCAACTAAATCTATAAGTTGAGGATCTATACGAGTTGAACCTTCTCTAAAAATTTTTTCATCGATATGAAACTTTATTACTTCGCATATTGCGAGATTACCTGACCCTGGTTGATCACCAAAAACTTTCATTTCAAGTAATTTACATTCCATTTGAAATGGTGATTCTTTGACGCGTGGTGCTTTAACTAAATCTGATGGGATAGGAGTTAGTCCAGACTCTTTGAATTCATCAACTCCGTAAGCAAATTCTTTGGCGGCGATATTTACTTGTTGAACAATTTTATGAGTGACAACTTGCACCACGCATTCTCTTGTTGCGATTAGATTTAAATAAGTATCTTTGTGTGGTCTATTTGGGTCAGCAGTCTGAGCTGGTGCAAATACTATTACAGGTGGGTTTGCGCTTACTGCGTTAAAAAAAGAAAATGGAGCTAGGTTATAAACACCATCTGCTGAAATGGTTGAGACTAAGGCTATTGGTCTTGGTGCAATGCCACCAATTAGAAAAAAATATTTTTCTTTGGCATCAAGATCTTTAGCTTCGATACTTAGCATAATGTTAGATTTTACACTCCTTGTTGCGCGATTGAGCGAGCATTGTATAAATTGCTTCGCTAATATTTTTAAAAAATGGCAGATGATGATAGAGCCAAAGTGGCATTGCAAGAAATTTACGGTAGCTTAATGCTTTGAATATAGCGTGGGCGCCAGAGTAAATAAGACGATCACTATCAATGAATTTGATTGCTTCATTGAATTCTTCTGTTGTTAATTTGCAGAAGTTTGCGGGCAGATTCTGGTACTTAACTAATTTGATTGTGGGGTTTAAAATTTTGCGTAAGAATTGAACGGCTGTATTACAGAAACCGCAATCGCCATCATAAATTAGATAATTAGTGGCTTGCATTCTATTATTATAACGCAACAGCTCTTGCTTATAACTTGTTACAATATTAACCATATGGTAACTGCGATTGAAGAATTAAAAGCCAAAGTCGATGGACTTGATGTCTGGGCGCATATTGAAGAGGCTTCTAAAATTGGATTTGAAGCTGTTAACCAAGAATTAGTACCCTTGTTTAAGTGGTATGGGGTTTATGCGCAGAAGCCAAAAGAAGATGGCTATTTTATGATGCGTATTAAAGTGCCAGGTGGTCAGTTGAACGCTAAACAAATGCGACTGATCGAAGAACTATCACAGAAGTATGCTGATGGGGTTGTTGATATTACAACTAGGCAAGCAGTACAACTGCACTGGATAAGAGTTGAAAACATTCCAGCTATTGTGCAGGCATTGACTGAAGTTGGTATGGATAGCGCAGGTGCTTGTGGTGATATTTTGCGTAACGTTACAGGCTGTCCCCTAGCGGGTTTGCTGCCAGATGAGATCTTTGATGCGTCTAAGGAATTGTTTGAGATCGATAGTTTTTTTAATCGTAATCATGATTTCTCTAATTTGCCTCGTAAGTATAAGATGTCTGTAACTGGTTGTTCAACTTGGTGTTCGCAGCCAGATATTAATTGTGTTTCATTGGTTGGGGTCATTCATCCTCTAACGAAGCAAGCTGGTTTCACTCTTAAAGTTGGCGGTGGTTTAAGTACTAAGCCTATGATTGCAAAGAACTTCCCAATTTTTATCACTAGGGATAAAGCTAAAGAACTTATTATTGCAGTTACTACTGTTTATAGGGATCATGGTTTCAGAGATAAACGTCACCAAGCGCGTTTGAAGTTCCTTGTGCAAGATTGGGGCGTGGATAAATTCCTCGAACATGTTGAAGTTGAACTCGGTTATAAATTAGAGCGTGTTCCAGAAATTCAAACTTATCAAACTGGTGTAAAAGAATATTTCCCTGCTCCTGCTGTTAGTCATCATGATCATGTTGGCATTACTAAATTAAAGAATGGACATTATGCTGTTGGCGTATCTTTTATTAGTGGGCGAGCAAGAACTCCGGATTTCAGTAATATTGCTAAATTATTAGATCAATATACTGATTCTGGTGAAGTAAGAACTACTAATAAACAGAATTTGATTATTGTTAATGTTCTAGAATTCAAGCTGGATGAGCTTTTGGTGGCAGCGACGGCATATGGATTAAAGGTTGAACATTCAGCTTTCTCTCGTTTGGGGGTTGCTTGTACTGGTACTGAATTCTGTAATCTTGCCATTGTTGAGACTAAGGCTAGAGCAAAGCAATTGTTTGATTATTTGGATGCCGAGTTTCCTGGTCTACAAGAGGAGCTGATGATATCAGTTACTGGTTGTCCGAATAATTGTGCGCAGTATTCTATTGCTGATATTGGTATAGTTGGCTGTAAAGTTAAAGATGACTCTGGTCTTATGCAAGATGCCTTCAGAATCTTTCTGGGAGGGCGTTTGGGGCAAGAAGCTCAGTTTGGTCAGCCACTTGAAGGGCGGTTTTTGCATAAGGATATTCATCTCACTTTAAGTAAATTAATTCAATATTATTTGCAAGCCAGGTCGGAGTCTGAAGAGTTTAGATATTTCGTTGATAGAGTTGGCTTGGCTGTCTTACAAGAAGCTGTTCAATAATGCAAGGTGCTGTTGATTGGAATAAAATAGCTAAAGAATTTGATTCTCAATCTGCTGAATCAATCCTTCGCTATGCAATAACAGAGCTCCTTAAATCTGGGGATATTATTTTTCTGACGGCTTTTGGTCCAGAGGGTTGTGTGATCCTACAAATGCTGGCGGAGATGGAAGTGAATGTAGTCAGCTCGTTGAGTGAGCTTGGGGATGGGACTTTGCGAGCTGGCTCTAAAGGACGACTTGCGATTGCTAATCTCGATACTGGCTACCAATTTAAAGAAACACTAGATTTGAAGCAGAGGCTAGAAAATCGTTATAAGTTACCCATATTAATGATAGAGCCAGAATTAACAGTTGCTGCTCAAGATGCTAAATATGGTAAAGATTTATTTGCACGGGACCCCGATCAGTGTTGTTATATGCGTAAGCTTGTACCTCTCAATAAATTGTTAACAGATCGTTTGGCTTGGATAACTTCTATTCGTCGTGATCAAAGTTTACATAGGGCTGATGCTCAATGTTTTGAATATGATCGTAAGTTTAAGCTTGGTAAAATTAATCCACTCATACATTGGACTAAATCTGATGTATGGAAATATATCCATGATCACAATATTCCTTATAACGATCTATTGGATAGTGGTTACGATAGTATCGGTTGTGAGCCTTGTACTCAGCCGGGTACGGGACGTAAGGGGCGTTGGGCGGGACAGGACAAAATAGAATGTGGGTTACATCTTCAAGATCAGGAGATGAATCAAGGTGGAGAGTTTACTATTTGAATAAATTATTTCCGATTTTTCTTAAATTGACTGGTAAGAAAGTATTGATTGTTGGTGGTGGTTTGATAGCCTTGCAGAAAATACAAGCTCTATTAAGTACTGATGCCAAGCTGGTTGTAATGGCCCCTGTTATTATTCCTGAAGTTAAGGCTCAACAAGGAGAGTTTCCAAATTTTCGTAAGATAGAGTTTGTCGAGAGGGAGTATCAGCTTGGTGATGAGAAAGAATTCTTTTTGGTGATTGCTGCGACAGATATTGCTGAGCTTAATGAGGTTATTTATTATAGATGTCAAGATCAATCGATCTTGGTTAATAGTGTTGACAAGCCCGATAATTGTGACTTCTATATTCCTAGTGTGATTGAATCTGGTGATATTAAAGTTGCCATAAGCACTAATGGTAAAGCACCTTCCGTGTCACAAAGAATGCGTAAGGATTTACAATCTATGGTTGATCAGCGTTATAAAGACCTTGTTACTCTTATACATGAGTTTCGTATTAAGGTTCAAGCTAAGATTGAAGGGCAGGCTAATTTTGCACGGCGTTCTAAATTGATTCGTTGGTATACAGAAAGAATGCTAAAAAAAAGAAGCCCGGGATTTTAACTCCGGGCTTCTTGTCGATATTTAGGCTATCGTACCTAGGCTATCATTATAAGATATGCCAGTTTGAACCGTCTGATTGAATTGCAAGTGATTTATATTGTACGTTCAGAAGCTGTGTTAGAGCACCATCTATAGTCTCTGATGCGTTAGCATCAATGGTTACTATATTGCTAGAGCTATCAGTTTTCTTCAGTACATATATTCTACCTGCGATACCTGAAGCAGCTGGTAACGTTATTGTGAACACACCAGAAGTGGCGTCACAAATAATTGTATGATCAGTTGCAGTAGCAGTGTAGTTTGCAGTTTTGCTTGTTATTGGCAATGACATTGAACCAGCTACTTCAAGAGTAGAGTTTGGTGTCGTTGTACTAATACCAATTTTATCAGCGCTGCCATCAACGAAGAATAGTTCAGTATCAGTGTCGCCTTCAATACGGAAGTCAACAGATGCAGCTTGCTCGTTGAATGTAGCATCACCATTAGCACCGAGTATGATATCGGCTCCATCAACAGTAGCTCCACCAATGATTAGTGTTTCAACACCAGAATCATCAGTTGGATATATGAAGTAGCCACCATCAGTCCACTCAGTAGTTACTAAGCTTGATGGATCAGCCCAAGTACCAGTACCATTAACATCTGAACTTAATATGTAACCAGCAGTAGGAGAAGTAGTTAACCTGAAACTAGAAGTAGTAGTTAAGCCTGAGACAGTAAGTCCAGTACCATTAACAGCCATGCGTTTAGTTCCAGCAACCGCGACACCTAAGCTATCACCGTTAAGGAGATAGAGACCAGTATCAGTGTCATTTTTGAAGTTGTAAGTAGGAGCAGCGGCAGACCCATCACCAACAACAACACTATTAGAGTAGGTTGCACCAGTAACGTCTAACTTAGCGCTCATATCTGGTGAAGTGTTGCCGATACCAACGCCTGATGAACTGATGAACATAGCATTAGAGCCACCACTACTCACTCCAACGTTACCACCAATATTATAGAAACCGCTACTAGTGGCACTTTCAAAAGCATAAGTTGGCGAAGCAGCAGAACCATCATTAACTAGAATAGTTGTGGCAAGAGTTGTACCAGCGATCTCAAGTGATTGAGCAGGACTAGTAGTACCGATACCAACGTTACCCATAGAGTCAATGAATATCTTTGCAGTACCACCCATAGATAAGCCTAAGCCAGTGTTATCTCCATAGAGACCTGTTGTAGCATCATTGAGTGAGCTGTAAGCTGGAGCAGCAGCAGAGCCAGTACCAGCAAGTACTTTGCCACTTACGGCGATATTGCCATTGACATCTAATCTTTCATTAGCAGTAAGACCGTTGATACCAACATATCCATTAGCATCGATGATCATACGGTTAGAGCCACCTGTAGAGAATCCGATACCAAAGGCAGCAGCATTACCACCAGCACCAGTTGCATAGATACCAGTATCAGTATCATCTTGGAACCTAAAAGTAGGAGCTCCAGCAGATCCAGCTTCAATACTAACGATATCGATGTCTGTAGTACCATTAACTGTCATGGTGTCAGTACTATAATTATAGGCAAAAGCAGCTTCTGCACCAAACGATCCACCGCTATTGTATTGGATATAAGTATCAGAGCCAGCCGGAGAACCGCCGCCAGCAGTAGCTTGCCAGGAAGCAATACCAGATCCGTCAGAAGTTAATACGTAGCCATTTTGAGCTCCAGTAGTCATTTTGAAACCAGTCATAGCAATAGTTCCATTAACATCTAATTTAGAGCTTGGAGTTAAGTCTCCGATACCAACATTATCTGCTGAAGAATCAACAAAGAAAGTATTAGTGTCAACGGTGAAGTTAGCAGTTACAGTAGCTGCTCCGGTCATTGTTGTAGCACCAGTTAATCCAGTAGTACCAGTGATAGTCAAGGCATCACCAGTTAAAGTAGAGCCATTAACAGTTGCACCTTGAACTGTACCAGAGATAGTCGCGTTACCAGTAACAGTAACAGCACCAGTTAATTCGGTAGTACCAGTGATAGTTAACGCATCACCAGTTAAAGTAGAACCGTTGACCGTTGCACCTTGAATCGTACCAGTTGCAGTGAAGGCAACAGCGCCAGTTATATTATCAGAATCATCAATAGTAATTCCAGAGTCTTGTAAGCCAGTGGTACCATCGGCTCTAATCAAGCGATTATCAGTGAAGCTTGAAGCTGCGGTGATATCTCCATTGATGTCAAGTTGGACTGTTCCGTTACCAAGACTTGTTAATTTACCGTTATTAACTTTAAGCTGTAACATGTTTTGAACTGATGGAGAGCCATCAGATTCTTGTATTGTAATTGGCATGTGTGTTGCATAAGCTGCATCGCCTAGAATTAAAGCTACAAGTGTTACCACGATTGCTTTACGTACTGACTGGATAATTGAGTTCATTGTTTTATTCCCTTTGTTCTGATCTGGTTAAATTAATCTACCTAATTGTTAGTTCGGCGAAGAAGGTCAATTTCTAAAGTCCGACTAACAAATTTTATAAGCCCAGAAATAACTGAGATTAACGTCCAAAGTCTTGATATTGGAAAAAAATCAGCTCTAAGCATTAGAACTAATTAGCCAACCTTAAAAGAGTTTAAGATTAGGCTGAGTAGTTATCAGAATATCTCTATTGACAGGCATTAAGAACTACGGCCGTCATAAGCCAATATAAGAAAAGATTCATCTAAAAAGTTCCAAAAAAACTAAAAAAAATATTGACGGCCCGGGCCGATGATACTAGAATCTAGTAATGCCTGATGCAAAAGAGATTAGAACTAATTATTCAACCTGTAGTGATGTACAAATTGTTGAGTTCTGTCAAATAGGAGATAAGCTTGCTTTTCAAGAACTAGTCAAAAGGTTCCAGAAAAGTGTTTTTGCTCTTCTCTATCAATTAGCCCCAGAGTGGAGAGACATCAATGACTTATCCCAAGAGGTTTTCATCAGAGTCTATAAAGGCGTACATAACTTAAGAAATCCTAAAATCTTCAAATCTTGGTTAAACCAAATCATTCTCAATCTTTTTTATGATGAGTTAAGAAAGAGACCGCGTCGTATCAAGACGATAAGTATGGATCAAACTTTTGAGGATGATGCCGGTGAGAATGAATATGTTAAAGAGATAAAAGATTCAAAGTTGAAACCAGATGAGATTATTAGTAATAATGAGACTAAAGAGGCTATCAGGATTGCTATGGCGCAGTTGCCGGAACAGTTCAGAACGGCAATCGTCCTAAGAGAACTGCAGGGGTTACAGTATGAGGAAATAGCCGAAATATTAGGCTGTGCTTTAGGTACTGTGAAATCAAGGATTTGGCGAGCTCGTGAAAGATTACAAGTATTATTGGAACCATTATTATCAGACAGCCCAAATATCCTTGGGGTTACGCCATTATATCGTCAACGAGCAATTTAGGTTATTTTTTGGAAATTTTGGGTATAGAATATTTAGGGTTTGTAACAAACCTGCTTTGCTCTGCTTTGGAGGTAATAACCTGTGACCAATGAAGAGAATAATTCAAGAGACGCTGATGAAGTGGTCGATTTGCTGAAAGAATTTTATCAGCCCGATGAGCAGTTGCAGGAGTTCGAAGAGTTTTATCAGGCGATCGAAGATAAACTTGAAGCTGCTAATCCATTAAACAAAATTCAAAATGCTAATAATCAAATGCAGGATAGTTATCTGCGTCGCGAACAAAGATTGGAAGAATTTATCACTCAGCTTGAGCAAACGCAAATAATCAAAAAACAAAATTATCAAAGAGCTAAATATTCAAAACAAATTTTAGTGGCGGCTGTAATTATTCTGCTGATTGGTCTCACTAGTATTGCGCGCTTACAGAATACTAATAAATATAATTACGTTAGTGTTGATAGCGATGTTGTCGATTGGAATATACTAGGATTAACGGACCTACAAAAAGATGAGCTTAATAAGCTTGATAAGGCTTGGCATGCCGTTGAATCTAAAGAGCAGATGCTGATTGCAACTAAGAAGAATTTGCTGGCTGAAGAGATGCAGGCAGAGCATCCGGATTTGAGCTTGATTGATAAGTATCAAAGAGATATATTAGATCATGAAGCTAATTTGAAACGAGAAAGATTGAATAGTTTCTTAGAGAAACGTTTCATCTTAAATGAGGAACAAAGTTTGAAGTTAATTCACGAGATTGGTAAGAAGTCTATAAATTAGATATAGTTATGGACGATTTGGCGCCAAGCCTGCTTTGAGGGTCATTAGCATATAAGCTGGCTTGTTAGTCATCTTTTTAAGATCTTTGTATTTGGCTAATTCTTTTTCGTCTAAGAGCTGTACAATGACTTCTTGATCATTGACATTACTAAAGTTTGTATCAAAAACACTAAGTGTATATTGTTCTGGATCTATCAAAGTCTTATGCCCACTGAGATTGACGCCACGCACATTTGCTTCTTCTGCAAAGTTTAATTGTAGGTCAATACTTTCAAGTTTCTCAAAAACAGTTAATAGACCGAGTCCATTAAAAGACTGGCGGTCGATTTTAGTTGTTTGATTAGCTTTGATTAATTGATTAGTGTCGCTAATTATAAGAGGATCATCTTCTTTGAAGCCATAGAATTCAACAACCAGATTAGTTGCCTCTGGTTTGTGGTCTTTGCTTTGTAATAATTCATAAAATGATTGAAGCTCGTCCCCATCACCTTTTAGTAAAATAAGATTTTTTTCTAGGCGCTTAATATGCAAGTCGTTGTTTTTTGAAGTGAATGCTTTCTCGAGTTTTTTTATGTCTCTATAGCTCAGAAAGTTTGGTGCAAATAACTTTACTTTAGGGACAGTATCCAGCTCTTTGATGTAATTTTTGGCAGCTTTGATCTGTTCTTGATTGGCTGTAATAATAACTGAGTTCTTGCCAGGATCAGCTGTAGCAGCGGCTTGTGGCGCGTTGGGGTTCTGGATCGCAGTTAGCTGTGCGAATAGCACGTCATTTAAACTAGCAGCAATTTCTTTGGCATCACGATATAATACAGGAATTGATTCAAAGAGCACATCGTTAACGTTGTCACCACTGACAATCAGGCTATTAGATTTGAAGTTGTAGTGTAAGTTATTTAATTTGCAGATGTCGCTGATGGCGTCAATGATTTTTTGATTCTTTAGGGTGATTGTGATTGCTTTGTCGTATTTGTCTGGAAAAACAACATTGAAGTCTGCCGTCTTGGATAGGGTTAGTAATATGGTAGAGATGGGAGTATCTTTAAAAGCCAGATTTACTTTTTGTTCTAAGGCTTCATTTTGTACTTCAGGTGCGCTAAATAAAGATGTATCAAAGATTTTATCGTCAAGTTTTAATATTGCCTGACAAGTCTGTGTAAGGTAGAGGACAAGGGCTGTGGCAATACATATAAGGCGGAGCATATTACTATCTTACAATATCTTTTATATGTTGGATTTCTTCTTCGTGTATGGCAATGAAGTCAAAGCTGATGTTTACTTGATTGGGGTTGATCTTGCGTTGTAATAAAAATATTTGTGCCAGTTTCTTAATTTGAGTGATTTTTTTATGGCTAATTGCATGTAAGCTCATGTTCATAGAATGTCTGCGGGATTTGACTTCTACAAAAATCCAATAACTTTTACCGTAGCGATTAGGATCTTGAGCGATGATGTCAATCTCTCCACGATTTGACCAGTGCCAATTGGTTGCAATAATCTGATAGCCCAGTGTTTGCAGATATTTGACTGCCCTGGTCTCTTGTTCTTGACCTAGTTTCCTTGTATTGATCCCCACATGCTACATTATACTTTAGACTTATCCAGAAAGTCCGACAACTGCGTTACGCGAGCTCCTCAGAATTACGGGGGCTTCATTTAATATTGAAGCATCCAGTAAAGTTGACCCCTGAACATTGACGGGTAGTCAACTCAGCTTCTTCGGAGCTCGCAAGCCTTGTTCTCGAACTTTCTGGATAAGTCTATTAATGGAGTGATGTGATAAATGGCTTTCTATAATATTTTGTATCTATCTTTGGGAGCGGTGATTGGAGCTTTATTGCGCTATGCCGCGGTCCTGTTTTTGCCAATGCCCATTCTTGTGGTCAATGTTATTGGTAGTTTTGTGATTGGTTTTTGTTATGCTAAGTTTGATTTTAATCAGCAGTATTTGCATTTTATTAACACTGGTATTTTAGGAGCCTTGACTACATTTAGTAGCTTTAATTTGGAATTATTGATTGAGCTAAATAAAGGAGCTTTTCTTTGGTTCTTTGCCTATGCTCTCTTGACCGTATTATTGAGTTTTGCGGCTTGTTATGCTGGTTATCGCCTAGCATTATGTTAAGATGTAATAAGCGATGAAGATCAAATTTCTATCATATGGACATAAGTTTTATGAAGCCGAAGGCAAGCCAGCACCAGCTCATGATTTTTTATTTAGTTTAAGAGATTTGGTTAATCCTTATTGGGTACCAGAACTGAAAGATTTTCATGGTTTAGAGAAACCAATACAAGAATTTTTTGAAGCGGATCCTGGTTCTCAAGATCGTTTACAGAAATTGAGTGTTTTGGTTGAAGACTTTATAAATGATTTCCTGCGTAATAAACATCGTACCGATGATTGCAATTTGACTTTTGCCTTCAAATGTACTGGTGGACGGCATCGTTCTGTATATTTTGCACAGACCGTTGCAGATTTGATGCAAGCAAAAATTAAGGACTCAAGGCTAAAGTTTGAGGTTGAGCACATTGACCTACCTAGATATAGCTCCATGACTGCATCATGAGAAGAATTCTACGTAAATATTCTTTCCCGGGCTTGAAGCGTTGGTTTACGTTTTTGTTTCTGGCACTGTTTGCAATTGTTTTTGGTTTAGCACTTATACTCAAAGCTCATCCAATAACTCGCATCGCGCAATTCACTTGGAATATGCTCTCGTTTGTTGCTGACAAGGTTCCGCCTACTGTTAGTGGTATTGTGGTGATGGTTTTTGGTGTAGTGCTTTTGTTCTATAGTTTCTTTAGAGCTAATAAGCAAGTGCTTTCTGTGGTAGCTCCTGATCAAAGCTCGCTGCTAGATATGCTTGATAGGGCTCATATGTCTAATAAAGGTCCGAAAATTCTTGCTATTGGTGGTGGTACTGGTTTAGCTAATATGCTTAAAGGCTTGAAGCTTTATACTGGTAATATTACCGCTGTTGTTACTGTTGCTGATGATGGTGGCAGTAGTGGGCGCTTGCGAGAGTCAATGAATATAGTGCCTCCAGGTGATATCCGCAACTGTATTGCGGCACTTTCTCATGATGATGAAGTTATAACGCAATTGTTTCAGTATCGTTTTGATAATGATGCTCCGAAGGATTTGCAGAATCATAGTTTTGGTAATTTGTTCTTGACGGCTTTAGTTGAGCTTGGTGACAGTAAGACGATGTCGGAAGCTGTCAAGCATGCCTGTCGCATTCTCAAAGCTCGTGGTAAAGTCTTACCTGTTAGTAATGATCCAATGCAGTTGGTGGCAGAGTTTGAAGATGGCACTATTGTTGAAGGTGAGTCTAAGATCCCTATTGCTAATGGTAAGATCAAGAAGCTTTATGCCAAAGGTAAGCCCCCAGTGGTTTTACCGGAAGTGATTGATGCAATTAAGGAAGCTGAAGTAATAGTATTGGGACCAGGTAGTCTCTATACTTCTATTATTCCTAACCTTATTGTGCCAGAATTGGTTGATGCGATCACCCGCTCAAACGCCGTCAAGATCTATGTTTGTAATGTGATGACTCAGCCAGGTGAGACTAGTGATTATTCGGCATCTGCTCATTTGCAAGCAATTAAAGAACACACTAAAGAATTTGCTGTTGATTTTACTAAGATAGTTAATTTTATTTTGGTTAATAATGTAATGCCGCACAAGCATCAATTACAGAAATATAAAGCTGATGGTCAATTCCCTGTTGAGATTGATTACGCTGAGCTCAGAGAGCTTGGAGTGAGTGTTTATCCAAGTAATTTATTGCAACGTGGTAATCTAGTGCGCCATAATCCTTATAAATTAGCTAAGTCTGTGATGCAGATCTATGAGAGACAATTACGTAGTAAAGATAGGGCACTAAGAAAGCTAATTAAAATGCGTTACTAACTTGCTAGAATAATAAGTATTATGGCAAAGAAGATAGCATTAATACCTGGTGATGGCATTGGGCCAGAAGTAATGGCAGAGACCATTAAAGTCCTTAATTTGGTGGCTCCAAATTTTCAATATGTTGAATTAGATTTGGGTGGTGTTGCTATTGACAAAACTGGTAGTCCTTTTCCTGACGCGACTAGAGAAGGTATTAAGAATGTTGATGCGGTTTTGATGGCGGCAATTGGTGGACCTAAGTATGACAACTTGCCGCGTGAACTCAGACCGGAAACAGGTTTGCTGGCTTTGAGAAAAGAACTAGATGCTTTTGCTAATTTGCGTCCAGCGGTTGTTTTTGATTCTTTGGCGCATCTATCTACTCTTAAAGAAGATGTAGTTAGAGGAGTCGATATTATGGTTGTTAGAGAATTGACTGGTGGGATTTATTTTGGTAAGCCAAGTTCTAATGATGGTAAGGTTGGAATTAATACCATGATTTATTCTGCTGCTGAGGTGGAACGCATTGGCCGAGTGGCTTTTGAGCTGGCGCGCAAACGTAGTAAGAAATTATGCTCTGTTGATAAAGCTAATGTACTTAATGTTTCTCAACTCTGGCGTGATGTTGTTATTAATGTCGCTAAAGATTATCCAGATGTTGAATTGACCCATATGTATGTGGATAATGCTGCTATGCAACTAATCAAAAACCCGAAACAATTTGATGTGATAGTTACTGGTAATTTATTTGGCGATATACTTTCTGACGAAGCAAGTATGCTCACTGGTAGTATTGGTCTTCTGCCTAGTGCCGCTTTGGGCGATGGTTCTAAGCCAGGTCTATTCGAGCCAGTACATGGTTCGGCTCCTGATATTGCTGCTAAGGGTTTAGCCAATCCTATGGCGATGATGTTATCAGCCGCGATGATGTTGCGTTATAGTCTGAACATGCTTAAAGAAGCTCAAATTATTGAAGACTCTATTAAAAATACCTTAAAACAAGGGATTATGACGGCGGACCTAGGTGGTTCCGCTAATACTGCACAAATTAGTAATGCTATAATGGCTGAAATTAAAACTAATTTAGTCAGTTAAATGTCCACCCCTATAGATAATAACCGAAGAGCTGAGTTAACATCTTCCGCAAGAGTTGATGCTGCTCATCTTCGACCAGGTTTATCAGCAGCAGAGTTCTTAGAAATAGAAAGTAAACATCTAGTACCCATTCTTAATGAGATTGCAGATTTGTTTTATTTCTCTGCTTTGGGTTTAGGGGTGAGTGCTGATTTATTTAATGCTAAATCATTGGAGAGTTTCTATGAGGATAATGCTGTTGTCTTGAAAAAAAGATTTATTGATAATGAAGCTTTAGTCCCAGAAGAAATAACTTCTTTGTATATGAGTGCGACAATTAAGGCTGCTAATATTGTAGATCAAGTTGCTGAGAAGATTCCAGGCTTTGGAATTAAACGCGATGATTTACAGCGATATCTTGCTATTCTTATAGTTTCTGTGCAGGTTGAGTCTTTGCGTACTGGGGAAATTTTATTAGACCCAAAGGTTTTGGAGTCTCGTTTTCAGGGGGAGCTAGTAGAGCTTCATCAAGAGATAGGGGATCTTCAACAGAAATCACCTAATTTCAAAGCTCAAACTGGCTTAAAGAGTTTGGAGCGTATTTTTCGATTAGCATTACAAGGTAGATTTCAATTCCAGTCGATATTTCAAATACTTAATATTCTAGCAAAACGCACTGTTCATCAGGACCCTAAGCGTTCTTTGCACGCTGATCTAGCTTATGGTTTAAAGAAGATTATGAATAATAGCCTACAAAAGAGTTTAGCTCGTAACACTGCTATCTTGGGTAATACTAATGAAGGTTATGCCGAGATGAAAGCAAGACTAAAAAGACCTGAGGAACTTAGAACTTTAATGGATTTAAGCGCTATTGATGTTGCTTTATAATTAAGTTCATGCCTCAAATCAAACTATGTTCTTGGAACGTTAATGGAATAAGAGCCGTTGCCAAAAAAGGCTTCACTGATTGGCTCAATGATTCTGGCTTTGATATAGTTTGCTTGCAAGAGACTAAGGTGCAGCGTGATCAGCTTGATGATAATCTTTTGCAAATTGATAAATATCCTTATCATCACTTCAACAGTGCCTTACGTAAGGGTTATAGTGGAGTGGCTAATTATTTCAAACAAGAACCTTTAATTATCAAAGATGGTTTTGATTTAAGTTTTAATAAACTGCCTTATAAAATTGACGCGGTTAATCAAGGTAAAAGCACTACAACTATGAGTTATGCTGGTTTGGATGTTGAGATCATGGATGATTATCAGGGACTCTTACCCAAGGTCAAAAATATTAATCTTGAAGAGCTACAAAAGCAAATCACTGACTTCAATAGCGAGGGTAGGGTTATTAGTAGCGAGCATCAATTAGATTCCAAAAATGAATTTATTCTTTTCAATATTTATTTTCCTAATGGTGGGGCTAGTGTGGAGCGATTGAAATTTAAATTAGAGTTTTATGAGTTGTTTTTACTCTATATCGCTGAATTAGAGAAAACCAACCCTTATATTATTGTCACTGGTGATTATAATACTGCTCATCATGATATTGATCTGGCGCGTCCAGCAGAGAACACTAATACTTCTGGTTTTATGCCAGTAGAACGACTATACCTTGATCGCTTTGAGCAAATGGGTTACATTGATACTTATCGACATTTCTATCCTGATAAAGTTGATTCTTATACTTGGTGGAGTTTCCGAACTGCTGCGCGTGCTAGAAACGTAGGCTGGAGAATAGATTACTTCTACGTCAGTAAGGCTCTCAAGCCTTATTTACAAGCGGCTCAAATATTAGATCAAGTAGCAGGCTCAGATCATTGCCCAGTAGCCATTACACTAACTGTTTAGCTCTTAATTTTTGATCAACCAGGATCTGGCAGATTCTTTTAGAGCTACCATTGACGCTGCGCAGGAACTCTAGTACCCATAAATTTAATTTCTCTGTTTCGTAATCCTTAGGATCTGGATCTGTGTGTATATTTTCTACAGAGCGATTGCGTAGCTCCTCCTCAATTGGTTTCAGAGACTCCAGATTGCTGATTATACGTTTAGCTTCAACGCTAGAACCATTAAGTACAGCATTGCAGGATTTGGAGAAACATTTAACTGTTTGCTGGAAATATTCCTCTAATCCAATATAACTTTCGTCAAATTTTGGAACTTCGTTGTGTAGTGTCTCTAGGGATGATTCTAGTTTGTAGGCTACGTGCTCAATTTCATTAACTAATGTAATATGATTTAACACCTGAGATACGTGACTGTAAGCTAGTCTGAGCTTGCCTACGCGGCTTAAGAAGTCAAGAATATCAATTCTGAACTCTTGTTGAAATTCACGTAATTTTACTAGATCATCAGTTTTGTTCTTCTCTTGCTTGACGAAGTAATCTCTAGAAATCCAAAGCATTTCTTTGACGATATTTTTGTATTGTTTGATGGCGTCAATTGATTGTAGTAATAACAATTCTGGGGTTTTTGATAAGGCGCGAACGCGAGGGAAAACATACTTACCCCTGGTTGGATTCTTGTCGTCTGGAATCGTAATCCTAGAGAGGAATTCAAGTTGCTTAATAAAAGGAAACCAAAGAATAGTTGCCATAATATTAAAGTAACTTTGAGCATTAGCAATTAATCTTGGTGTGTCATTTTCTGGAGATAGCCATTTTACTAATGATATAAATTCTGGAATCCAGAACATAAAAGCTAATACACCCGTTACATTGAAGAGCACATGAGCAGCTGCAACTCGCTGAGCATTCGCGCCAGCTCCAATTGAGGCTACTACGCAGGTAAAACAAGTACCGATATTTGCTCCAAAAATCAACGGTACAGCAGCTTCTATGCTAATCAGTCCTTGCATCGCTAATCCAATAACGATACCAATTGATGCACCGCTGGAATGTATTAGAGCTGTAAACACGGCTCCAACTGCAATACCAAACCAAACATTCTCTAAGCTTTGCATTAAGTTAAGAAAGTATTCAGAGTCCCGTAAGAATTTCATGGAATCAGACATTACCTCTAATCCAAAAAACAGCAAACCTAGTCCTAGAAAGATATAGGCAATGTTTTTGGTCTTAGTTCGTTGGGCTAATAATTTGGCAAGATAGCCTAGTGAGACAATTGCAAGAGACCATTTGGTGATATCAAAAGCGACTAATTGCCCAGTAACGGTGCTACCAATATTGGCACCCATGATAACAGCAACACTTCTTTCAAAGCTCATCAATTGAGATTGAACGAAAGATACAAGAATAGAAGTTGTTGCCGTACTACTATTGATTACGGCTGTAACTAAAGCCCCAATTAAAACACCAAAAAGATGATTATCGGTTGCTTTTTCTAGAACGAGTTTCATGGTATGACCAGCAACTTTCTTTAAGTTGGCGCTCATCATGTCTAAGCCGAGTAAGAATAAAGATAGTCCTCCAAATAAAGCGATGCAAGTGGTTAAATTAAAACTTTGCGAAGAATCAGTCATAACGAGCGTAATATTAGCATTTTCACTGGGTAAAATGGCGACGGATTTATCTTGCCTTTGGTATCTTTGATTTAATTATCTAAGGACTTTACAAAGATTTCAAGACAGCTTATACTCAATGCTTATGAAGAAACAATTTATAGTATTAATGCTCTCTCTATTTATCTCAGGTCCAGTTCTAGCTGGTGGTAATTATCGTAGCAATCCAGAAACGACTAAGAAGTCTTGTTCAGTTAAAGACAAGAATTGCAAAGCATGTGCTTTGACTAAAGGTTTAGTTTTTGTTGTTAAGTTACCTTTCCGTTTAGTAGCTTCAACTGCTGTTGGACTTTATGATTTAGTTGCTGACCAAACTTTCCAAGGTTTCGTTGACGGCTACAAATCAATCTAAATAGGTTTAAAGTATTTTGATGGCTAGACGACCAGTAGATGGTCCCTTGCTGCGTTATGATCTGTCACCTCTATGGCAGGTTCATGACTTATATTTCACTTCGATTGGCATCCAAGCTTGGTCTACGGGTGCTATTCCTTATTCTGGGGTTTCTAATTATAATGAAGCCTTTAAGAAGGCTCGTTTACTTATAGCTAACTTTCTTAAAAGTAAGCCGATAGGAGAGCTTCGTATTCTTGAGGTTGGTGCTGGTTATGGTGAGTTTGCAAAGAACTTTTTGACTGCTTTTCGTGATCTCTGTATTTCTCAAGATGTAGATTTCCATAGCAGGTTGAAATATTATATTACAGACTATGCTGAGCTAACTTTGGAGCAACTACAAGCCTCTGGACGTTTGAAAGATTTTGAATCTCAGATAGTGTTTGTTCGGTTTGATATTTTAGATCAGCAGGCTTTTGCCGATTTGAACTTTGACGCGATACTTGGCAATTATATTTTGGATCAATTGCCAGCGCGAGTATTTGCTAAGACTGCTGATAAATATTTAGAAAAATATCTTGCGGTAGAAGATTTGACGAACTATTTCCAAAAACAATCTAATAGTGGCTTTTGGTTGCGCCGTAATAAGTGGATCAAACATGTCAAAAAACAAGTTGAATTTATTGAGATTGATTGGCTCGGAGAATTGAGTTTGAGTCGTAGAGAGATCTTGGATACTTGCTTTAAAGCTAATAAAGAATCTACGATTGTTTATTCTTATGGTGCTTTAAGAGCGCTCCGCAATTTTTTACATTTACTTAAGCCTACTGGTTTGATTATTTGTTCTGACTTTAACGCTAGCACTCGTTCAGGGATTGATAATTATGAGCCTTGTTATTACGGTAATTCTATGGCTCAACCTGTGAATTTTGAATTCTTGTATAAGTATTTTAATTTTGGGCGTAGTAATAGTTTCAAGCAATCACGTCAGGATCAAGGATATCAGCAGGTTCTAATCTATGAAGATCCTATCAAGCCGTTACATACATTGATTCTTACCAGACCAGATTTCCCGGAATCTTTGGATTTGGGGTTGAATTATCGAGAAGTCTATTATCAGAATTGGTTTCTAAGAATGATTTATCGTTATTTGGTTGAGTTGCAATTATCCGTGATTTTGTTTTTGATCGTGGCTGTCATTTGCTGCGTTATTGCTATTGTCAGAAATGCAATGTAGTAACCATTCACGAAATTCTTCTGGCTGGTCCTCCATTAAGGCATGTCCAGACCATTTGAAAAGTTTGAATTCGGAGTTAGGGGTTAGTTCGTGTACGCGATAGATAAGATGTGCTGGTGCTACGAAATCAAATCTCGCTGCTGCTAAAAATATTTTTGCATTTAACTTGGGGATTTTGCGCAGACCATTCCAATTCTTTACGTGCTTGTAGATTTCACGTAATACATCAGCATTCGTCATGATGGAAGACTTGTAACGTGCTCTTAGTGGGGTTTTGTGGAAAAGATCTAAATTGGCCTGTATGATTTTTAGTGGGCTACCAATTAGCACAGCGAGGAATTCTTTTACTGGTGAGATTAATTTAGGAGGTAAACAGATAAGGATTAATTTATCAACTAATTGAGGATATTGTTCAGCAAAGTTGATTGCCACAATGCCTCCAAAGCTGTGAGTTACAATCGAAATTTTGTGTTGTGGGAAAATTTCTAAATATTCTAAAGTCTCTATTAAATCATTAATGTGAGTATCAATATCAATTTTGACTTGAGCTTTAGGTTGATCCATTAAGCGTGTTTCACCATGTCCACGCATATCAAGTGCGATGCAGTGGAAGCCCTTTGCAGCAGTTAAGTTCAATTCGTTTAACCAAACAGTTGCATCGCTGGCACTACCGTGAATAAAGATCACCACAGGGTTTCCCTTGCGTCCTTTCTCATAATAGTTAACGATCATTTGATAAGCAACTCCTCTAAATATATTAGACCCAAAAAATGAAAAATGAATCTTTTTAAATACAAACTTTGCTAATCATTATTTTTCAGTTAAGAAACCTAGATTTACTTACTTACTAAGTTTAGTTAGGATAACATTCTTTTGCGGGAAAGTTTGATATAGAACGGGAATAAATGACAAGTAAAGTAATGAATACGAATGAAGCACTTGGCCTTGAGTTTAATCAGTCTAGATTTTTGTCACTAGATGAAGTTCTGCCGTGGTTTAGTCAGGATTATAGAATTCATGAATTGTTCAATGATTTTTGGGGACTACATTCTAAGAGTCGTCTAATTGCAGTAAGTAAAGATCTTGATGACAAGAGTTGGAAGGGCTTAGTTGCAGAGTGGGACAGTAATACAAGGTACAACGGCCAAATTAGAATCAATAAAGCAATGATTGAAACTTTATTGAAACTTTCTATTGGCAAGCGCAATACTGAATTCAAATTAAAAAATCTCACTAAGCTTGAGATGTCAGTATTCGAAAATTTTTTCATTGAATTTGAGAACTACTGGAAAGACTACTGGAAAGTCTCTTTACCTAGCGTCAATGGCACTTACACTTATCTTGTCTGGGCTATAGAGCTTGAAGATAAAGAGTTAGGTTCCATCGCAGTTGCGGTACCACCAGGATTGACTCCTAAAAATACCTTAGTTAAGAAACCTATTGATGCTAGGCAAACAATGGCTGGCTTGGATTTTGAGGTGCCTCTGGATCTAACTGTTGGCAAGAGTAGAGTCAAGCTTAGTGATCTTAGAGGGCTTGAGGCTGGCGATGTTATTATTTTTGAAGAGAGTAATACTCGTGAACTTATCTGGAATAAGAATGAATTTGAGAAATTATACATAAAAATTGAAATACCTGGGAAAGATAATTCTAGATTCCCAGAATTGTATTATGATGGTGAAGTAGAGACCGCTACGATGTTAGAAGAGAATCATAGCAGCGAAGATATTCTGACTGATTTGCCAATTGAGTTAACAGCCCAATTCAAATCTGTGCAGATGCCGCTGAAAAAAATTATTGAACTTGAATCCGGTGGCATTCTGCCTCTTGGTTTGTTAATTGATTCTCAATTAACTCTTACTGCCCCTGGTGGTAAGCCAATTGCAGCTGGAAGTTTGGTTATTGTTGGTAATCAGTTTGGTATTCGTATTGATCGTACTAATATCAAACAGGCTCCTATTGCTAAGTTAAGCCTCAATGGTAGTGCACCTTTACAGAAGGAAGCTCCAAGGTTAGCACCAGCATCAAATCCAACTAGACCAAAAGTAAATATTACTGATGATGATGATTTAGACCAGGAACTTGAGGATATTGGAATCGATCCAAAAGAACTTGATGAACTCGAAGATCT
>CAZKFA010000015.1:44887-47276 GCA_964551925.1 uncultured Gammaproteobacteria bacterium | reverse complement strand
CTTTTGCCAAGTTTAACTTCAAATTTTCAAATATTTAGCTTGCCAGGCAAATCTAGCTTGATAGATGAAGAGCCCTTTGATAAACGAGCAGGAAGTTTTAATCCTAATGTTGCAATTGCTCAAACAATTGTTGATTATACTCATACTCTGATTGATAATATTGATGAGCAGATCAAAAGAGAAGAGATCTTAACTGATGGTCAAAGACCTTGGCGTAAATTAAATAAAGCTAGTTACCACGCTCAATGGAGCTATTGGAATGATACAGCCAATCGACGTACTCGTTATGGTATACGTGCCTCAACTAATAAAGGTCATTTTGAGAGATTCTTAGCTTATAAAAATTCGGATAATAGTTTAGATATCAACTGGACTATTAATGGATTTGTTCCTGGGACTATTCATGTCACACAAGCTGCTAATGAAGCGCATCCTAGTATTCAATTCATAGATTATCCTCTGGTGCCATTTGGTACTTTGGTTTCAATGTTACTTGGATATGATGGTCATACTCAAAGACCAGAACTTTGGCAGCAGCGAGTCTTTCATATATTAGTTAGTGAAGCCAAGTGGTTGGACCAATTAGTCACAGGTAAAATCTGGACTAATGGTGAAGTTAAACAACTTGGTGCTTATACCATAACTTATTCTAATGGTAATGGTACTAAAACTTATAATATACAGAGTAAAGATGGCTCAATGACAGCAATTTATAAAGATGGGGAACTCAGTAAAATAATTCGTGAGTCAAAAAACCACTCTAATAAATATCGTATAGAAGTTTATCCTTTCTTTGGCTATAAGATTGAAGACAGAGCTTCTTTGTTATTAATTAACTATAAAAAAGCTAATGATGAAAGAATAGCAAAAACTCTAGAACTTGAACAGGAATTATCATTGCTTCGTTTGCTTGCTAATGGTAATCCAGAACTCCATCAAAGAGCTGCTCAGCTTCAAGCACAATTAGAAAAACTACAACAAGGTCCACGCTCTGCAGTAACTGAAGATCCGAATATTACTCACTATGAGCTTGGCTATAGTTTAGCTGATATTAAAGCAAAGACCGCTCACAAACGATGTCTTTTTGGACAATCTAATCTCGCTGCATTGATGGCAAAGACTGGGATGCTTTATAACAATGGCACTCAAGCTGATTTCTTTGCTGACATTAAACTCCCTACTGATGCTGTATTGCTGCCTTGGCTCGGTTCTGTTAATGATTGTATGTTAACTAATATGGATGGTAAGCCAATTGAGCTTTCTCGCTTTGGTGATCGTCGTTTGAGACGACAGGCGATTTCATTGGAACAAGAAGAGCCTGCTATTTATAATATAGAACAGTTTGCTGCATATCTAAAAATACTTGGAGTGAATGTAGTCACAGATCCTAGTCTTATCAAAGCAGTATATAGATGGGGGATTAAGCGATCTGCTGCTGAACTTGCTACGAAGGGGATATTTTATGTTGCTCCAAATACAGTATATTTAGTAGATTTAGGCGCTAAGCAAAATTGGTCTGATCTTGATATTAAGAAGATGTGTGGTAATCAAATTGGCACTCAGAAATTTCAATCATATCCTCACAAAGAATTCCTGCGGCAAGCTCTTAGTAGGGAGATGTCAAAAGGAGACGGTATTTCTAGTGAAGATGATTTGGCTAAAGTTCTTCGAGCGATGGACTTCAATGTTCCAGATATAGTTGCGACAGAAAGATTTTTGCTTGATAAATTAAAGCATCGTCAAGTAAATGATCCAGTCCTACAATTTCTAGATGCTCGTGTCAAGGATGCTGAATCTATGCATATAACAAAAGCCAAGTATAGAATGACTTTGGGCTTGAGAGTAGCAATGCGCATCCTTGCTGATAGGGGTTGTACTGATATTAGATTAGTTCATCGCCTTAAGCCTGGAACTCAAGTTAAGGCGCCAGGAGTGCCTCACCTAGCTTATTGTAATCAAGGACAAAGTTTTCTAGGTTCTGTTGATATTAGCGGGCAGTTGTTAGATGAGAAAAGAGATAATTTGAATAAACATATCGAAGCTCTCAGAGCGGACTTTAAGCCAGTTATTTTATCCCTCAAGGATTTTGACCATGCTGTAAGAGATGCTCATTTGTATATTGGCGAATAATTATAATTTGCAGTAAACTAAGCTTATAGCTTGAAATGAATCTTGAAACTAAACTAACTAAATGGCTAGCTGAAGATCTAATTAACAAAGATCAGGCTCGTGCTATTTATGATTATGAATCTAGTCGTCAGAAGGGGATTGTTTTTAAGATTCTGGCACTTGGTGCAGTTGTATTATTTATTGGAATTGTTTCTCTTGTTTCTGCTAATTGGGTTTTGATACCAGCGGCGGCTAAAATTACTTTAGCTTTTTTGATTTT
>CAZKFA010000015.1:33089-44787 GCA_964551925.1 uncultured Gammaproteobacteria bacterium | reverse complement strand
GCAATTCATTGCTTGTTCTTTGAGCAACATTGGAATTTACATTTGCTTTTTGCGTTGCCAATCATATTGTTTGTACTGATGATTCAGCTAAAAATAAATTCGACGCCAAGGTCGCTTGTTATGCTCGAAGCACTCTACGCGACTTGCCTTACGGTAACAGTATCTGATGTTTTTATTTGTCAATTTACACAAATCGACTCAAGTGCTTATCAAGTATTTAATTTTGCTTTGTTATTTTCAGGCTTAGCTTTATTTTGGATTTTGAGGCATCGAAACATATCCAAAATCAGATTGGTCCTTTATTCTATGCTTTTAATGGTCTATCCATTGTTTACAATCTTGTCTAATTCTCTTTCGATGATGAGAGATGCTATGCAGATCATTTTCTTTGCTTTGATTGCAGTGCTACTTGCCATTAATGATAGAGTAAGAGCTTTTAATTTGATGATAGTTCTTATTGCACTTAAGTTTTTCTCTATTTATTTTTTCTTGTACAGAACCCTTTTGTTTACTGGTTTAGGGCTTGTTGCATCAGGTTTGATTATTATTGGTTTTGGTTTAGTTGTTTATAAATTTCATAATCAGCTATTGTATTTTATTCAGAGATTAGATCATGAGCACTAAACAAACTACTATTATATTTCTTGCTTTCCCCATTTTGTGCATCTCTGCTTGGTTAATATATCAGCAGATTCTTAGTAATACTGGTCAGGAGGTCTTGTTGAATATAAGCTCCTATGATCCTCGTGATTTATTGAGAGGACATTATTTAACTTATCGTATTGATTATGGTGTCCCTGGTCTTTGTGAAAGTGATTGGACTAATTCCCGTCACTGTACTTATGTCTGTTTAGATAGCCAAACTGCTTCAACTACTAGACCCCAGAACTGTAAGCTAATGATTAAAGGTAAGTGTAAATATGGGCAACTGCTTGCTAACGTGGAGCGTTTTTATATCCCAGAATCCAGGGCGGCTGATCTTGATCAACGCCTAAGAGATACTGATAATCATGCTCAAGTACTATTACGTGTTCGTAGTGGTGGGCAGGCAAGGGTAATTGATGTATTAATTAATGGTGACTCTGCTTTAAGATTTACTGGAGTAGTATATCCCTAATAAATAATAAATAAGTTTTTCTGTGGCAATTAAGCATGCTAGCCTTGATTTGGCACTATGTTATTAGAAGCAAACAATCTATCTGTGAATTTTGGCGAACGCCAAGTCTTGGATAATGTTAGCTTACAAATTACTGCTCAGAGTCGTATTGGACTTATTGGTGCTAATGGTGCTGGTAAATCAACACTGCTTAAATGTCTAACTCAAGAATTAACTAATCATCAAGGTACTGTAACTAAACTTAATCATGTCAGTATTCAATACTTAACACAAAATCCAGAATTAACTCTTAGTAATACTTTACGTGAAGAATTGCATAGTGTGTTTACTGAGATTAAAGAATTAGAACAAGAAGAGAATAAGATTATTAATACTCTTGGAGAATTGTCTGAAGAAGATATGACAATTGCTTTACGACGCCTTGGTGAAGTACAGGCAAGATTAGAACGTAGTGATATTGGTAAGCTTGATGAGAAGATTGGGCGTATGGTTACAGGTCTAGGATTCAGTCTGGATGAGCTAGAGCGTAAGGTTGGTGATTTCAGTGGTGGTTGGCAAATGCGCATTAACCTAGCAAAGGTATTGTTGCAAGAAGCTGATGTTATTCTCATGGATGAGCCTACTAATCATTTAGATATGGAAGCTTGTGAGTGGTTAGAGAATTTTTTACGTTCGTATCCAAAGGGCATACTCGTTGTCTCGCATGATCGCCGCTTCTTAGATGAAGTAGTTACTGAGATTGCTGAATTAGAACGAGGTAAACTAACTATTTATTCTGGTAACTACACTCAGTATGTGGCTTTGCGCGAAGCTAGCCGTGAGTTACAGGCAGCAGCAGCACGACGTCAAGAAAAAAGCTTAGCTAAACAAATGGAGTTCGTTGAGCGATTTAGAGCGAGTGCCACCAAAAGCACTCAGGCAAAGAGTCGTGAGAAACAGCTTGCTAAGGTTGAGCGTATTGAGGCTCCACAAGGAGAGCTTAAGCGTTTGGCTTTTAAATTCCCATTCCCTAATCCAAGTGGTAGAAATGTTCTGAAAATTGATAAGGTTAGTAAGAGCTTTGGTAATAATTTACTTTATAAGGATGTTTCAGCTGACTTAGAGTGGACTAAAGAAGAACCGCAGCGAGTTTTTATTCTTGGTGCTAATGGTTGTGGTAAGACTACTCTATTTAAGATACTAACTGGATTAGAGGCTGCTGATTCTGGTACTGTCACTTTCGGAGATAGAGTGAAGCTTGGTTATTATGCGCAGCACCAATTGCAAATACTTGACCCTAATTTAACAGTGCTTAAGACTCTTGAAGAAGCAATGCCACCTACTCCTCAAACAGAGATCAGAGGTATATTAGGAAGGTTTTTGTTTACTGGTGATCAAGTTCTCAAAGAAGTTGGTGTTATTAGCGGCGGTGAGAAGGCTCGCTTAGCCATGGCCAAGCTTATGGTTACTGGTCCTAATGTTTTACTGTTAGATGAGCCAACTAATCACCTAGACACTCCAGCGCAAGAAGCTGTAGAAGCGGCTCTTAAATCTTATGAAGGTACTGTGATCTGCATTTCGCATGATAGATACTTTATTAATAACCATGCAACGCAGATATGGGAATTTCATCAAGGGCGATTGATTGTGTTCAAGGGTAGCTATGCTAATTACCTAAAGAAACGTAATTCTTTACTAACTGGTAAATTACGCTAGACTTAAGCTATGGTAGATACAAGTAAATGTGCTTGCTCTAGTGGTAAAGCTTATGATGATTGTTGTAAACCTCTACATCAGGGTTTGAGAGTTGCCTCTACTGCTGAAGAACTAATGAGGTCTCGTTATACAGCTTATGTCAAGAAGCTTAAAGATTATTTACTAAGCACTTGGCATCATAGTCAGCAAACAGAAATGGATGATCTAAGTTTTGAGCAAGGCTTGCGTTGGACTGGTCTCAAAATTATTCAGACCAAAGCCGGACAGGAAGCTGATAGTACCGGTGAAGTCGAGTTCATTGCTAGTTATACTTATCACAATAAGCATGAGCAATTAGAAGAGCATAGTCATTTTATTAAAGAAGATGGACGCTGGTTTTATGCTGGGACTATCGGTTAGTCCAAATTTTTTAAACCACTGGTAAAGACTCTGGTGAAATTTTCGGTCATCTTTTTTACAGATTTAACTTTCACTGTATCTAGTTTGCCGCTCAAAGCTAGTATGGCAATGCCATGTAGCGAAGACCAGAGTATCTGTGCATAAGGTTTGACATCTTTAGATGATTTACAGTGCATTAATAATCTGGATTCTACTAATGTGAATATTTTTTCTATACGCTCTTGATACCAATCAGGGAGATCTTCTGACTTATCTCTAGAATAAGTGAAATTATAAAGCGCTTCCCAGCGATTACGATTATTGAGCCCATACTCTATATAAGTATTAGCGAGCGCATTTATATCTTTGGAGTCAATTTTCTCGCGTGAGACAGCTTTATAGAGTGCTGTATAGATTTGATCAAGAGTGTTGGCATTAACCTGCAGGATTACATCATTAAAGTTGTCGTAGAATTTGTGTACTGTACCGTGAGTGTAATTAACTTCCTTGGCAATTTTACGCGAACTGATGGCCGTTAAGCCGCCCTTCTCGACTAATTTAATAGCGCTAGCAATAATTAGCTTTCCAAGTTCTTCTTTGCTATGAATTCCTCTTCTTGACATGGAATTTATTATACACTGTATAGTAAGGCTTTTATAGAATCATTTGATTTAATTTAGATAAAAGCTGATGGTTTTCTTCTAGAAGAGCTCGTCTTGAAGTTGAAACTGAATGATAATTTTGTGGACTGAGTAATACTATGATTGCTTTATCACGGGGTCCTTTCTGTGGCTTATAAAGAAAATTATCTAAGTTAGTATTTCCATGTAGTAATCCCTTTGTCATCTTGAAATCACAGAATTTTTCAAAATTAGCAACAAGTTCTTTTTTTTCTTCTGCCGTTAAAGTATTGCTGGCTAATAATTCTTGAACAGAGTCATAAGGCAGGTATTCAAGGCGTATTCTATTATTACTTCTACTTATAACTGTCGGTGTCTTAATTTCTAAATCAGGTGAAGAGAATTCTTTTAGGCGTCTTTGCCATTCAGTTAATAATTCTGCTTCATTTTCTGCAGCAGCAGCATTTCTTTTAATCTTAGTTAATACTCCAGTATCTGGACTAACTAGTATTCTAGAGCTTCTATCTACTTTGGGATTATAATCAATGAAGGGCATTGTAGTTTATCCTCTATAATTTTACCTATTCTTGTTTGGTTTTGTTAAATCTGCTTGCTCTTGTTCTACTAATCGTGGACTAAGAGGTAATTCATTCATATCGACCGAGTTAAAACCCTTATAGAAAGCAGCTAATAGGCTAAAAACAGTATGTTGCGTTCTTTTACTTGTTGATAGATTATCAAGCATTGAGTTTGTCACCTGTTCTCTAGGTTTAATTCTTCCTTGATATGTTCCGTATATTGAGTAGGGTACAACCTTATGAGTTCTCGTACCTTGCTTCTCGTCTAAAGGAGTTTTGAGATTAATTACTGGGTTTGATCTAAATAATTGATCAAGAAAATCAACATGCTCTTGTAAGAGTGATCTATGATTTACTGGATTAGCATCAAGCTGTTCTATTAATTCCAAGCGCTCTTTAGCTAGAGTTCTATCTTCCACTCGTGGAGCAGTTTGTAAGCGTTCAATTTCATTCTTTCTTAGACAGCGAAAAATATTATCAAAAAATTCAATGTGACTATCAGAATATTCTGGTGATTGCGGTGCATAGAGATTTTCTACATCAATCAAAGTTAATTGGTCAGCGGTTTGTGAGCCCTCTTCAAATAAAACATGTCTTAATTGAAAATCACTATGTACCCAGTGTTCATGTTCCTTGATTGCAAATAAACGTCCTAGATTTTCATAAAAAGAAGAGTGTAATGTATTTCTCTGCCTGCCATTAGTAGATTCAAAGTCATTAGCTAATAGACTCTCACCACAAATCCCTGGTTCAAAGCTCATATCAATTACAGCATTCTGACTTCTATCATTAGGCCTATTGAGTTGTATTGGTGTTGGCGAGCTAATGTTATATTCAGGGTTGCGTCTTTTGTATTCTTGCAAAGCTTGATTTACTAATGCAAGTGCTCTGAATTCTCTTAGCGTGGCTTCGAACGAGCGTCCTGTTTTTTCTTTGCGTAATATACCACCTGTTGGAGTTAATGCTATTCCAATAGTTGAACTAAGATCATTATGGATCTTCGGTCCATTCAAGCCAGTTGAGTTAGATTTGGCAATTAGAGGCATGCTTACCTATAAAGCTATAATGTCACATAATTTAATATCAATAATAAACAAATTGTTATTTTTAAGGGTTAGTACCTAGGAATTACCTTATAAGCCAAAGCTTTCTAGATACTTAGGCACTATTACATTCCACCCAAATTGTTTGTGGATTTTTTGCTCCAAAGCTTCAGCAGCTTCCGGCTCACCATGAGTAATAAAGATTTGTTGCGGACCTTGTTTTAAGTTTCTAAGCCAAATTAGTATTTCTTTGTAGTCAGCGTGAGCAGAAGCGCCAGCAAGATTCTCAACTCTTGCTCGGATCTCATAATTTTGTCCATGTATTTTAATTGACCTAGCACCTTCTAACATGGCTCTTCCTCTAGTACCTGCTGCTTGGAAGCCAGCAAACAATACAGTGTTACGATGGTCTCCAACAAAAGATTTAAGATGATGTAGTACTCTACCACCACTTGCCATCCCGCTTGCTGAGATGATTATAGAAGGATAGTGATTGTTGTCAATGCTTTTAGATTCTTCTACACTTTGGATATAAGTTGCAACGTTACAAACATCTTTGGCTTCTTGTTGTGATAATTTGTGTAACTTAAAATACTTACAAAAGAAGTCAGTGACACTTGTTGCCATTGGACTGTCCAAGTAGACTGGGATATCTGCGATAATTTTTTTTGCTTTAAGATGATATAGGTGATAGAGTATGCTTTGCGCTCTACCAACCGCAAAGGCTGGGATAATAATTGAACCACCTTTTGCAGTAGTCTCATTAATGATTTTAGCTATTTGAGTTTGGATGTCCGTGTGGTCATGTAATCGATCACCGTAAGTGGACTCTAGAACTAGATAGTCAGTGGGTTCTAGGGCTTCTGGATCTTTCATAATCGGATCGTTGAAGCGACCAATATCACCAGAGAAAGTAATAGTTTTATCACCGTCAGAGACTCGTAGGTATGACGCGCCAAGTATATGTCCAACGGGAGTGAAGCTGAAAAATATTTTGTTATCAATATGGTATTGAGTCTTGAAGTTCAAAGGTTTGAATTGTCTTAGAGAATTACGTGCGTCTTCCTCTGTATATAATGGCAGAGCAGGTTTGTGCTTACTGTAGCCGTATTTGTTGGCATGTCTGGTATCCTCTTCTTGTATATGACCACTATCTGGTAATAATAAAGTGCAGAGATCATAAGTTGCCTCAGTACAATAAATAGTTCCTTTGAAGCCGTTCTTTACTAATAATGGTATGTAACCACTATGATCTAAGTGAGCATGGGTGAGAATTACTGCGTCGATAGAACGCGGATCAACACTGAGACTGGCGCGATTTAGTAATCGCAATTCTTTTAAGCCCTGGAATAAACCACAGTCGACAAGTATCTTCTTGCCTCTAAGTTCAAGAAGATATTTAGAACCTGTTACAGTACCAGTAGCTCCTAAAAAGTTAATCTTCATGATATTGATTGAATAATAGTGGTCACTGCAATTGGTGCAACCCAACGACAAAGGAATATAAATGTTTTATATAACCAGCTTGGCATATGTGACATTTCTTTGCGGGAAATATAACTACTTAGAAACCAACCAGCGTACAATGCTATACCAATAGATTCAATTGGAATAATAATATTAGAAACAATCTTATCAATATTTTCAAAGGTGCCAATTCTTTCTAAACTGCTTGTTACAATCCAGTAGATTCCTAGTAACGCACTAGTACCACCAGCAAGGAAGCATGCGAAATGGCGATTGAATTTGAACTCATCAACTAGGTAGCTGATAGTTGGTTCTAGTAGTGAGATCGAGGATGTTATTGCAGCAAAGAAAATCAAAATATAAAAAGCTGGAGCAATAATATACCCAAAAGGCATTTGTGCAAATAGGGCTGGTAATGTTACGAAAACCAATCCAGTTCCCTCATCTACATTTAAGCCATTAGCAAAAACTATTGGAAATACAATCATTCCAGAAAGGACTCCTACTAGAGTTACCATCAAAGCCACTAAGCTAGCGAGTTTGGCAATATTTTCTTTAGAGTTTAGGTAGCTGCCGTAAGCAACCATTGTACCAATTGCAATACTGAGTACGAAAGCTGCCTGTCCCAATGCTTGAAATGCTGAGTTCATGGTGAACTTAGACCAGTCGGGTATAAACATAAATTTAAGAGACTCGATACCTGTTCCTTTGGCTGCTGCCATTGTGGCTTCAAAATTGATGGAGTAAGCAGCTAGCGCAATTAATAGAATAAAAAGCGTTGGCATAGCAATCTTATTGAATTTTTCGATACCACCACTAATTCCTCCCAGTAAGATGAATACAGATGCTGCTGTAAAAATTAAATGCCACAATATTTGTCTATTGTTCGAATCGGTTAGTGCGTGGAAATATTCTTTAGTGTTACTAGAGTCTAAATTTTGAATTGCACCAGTTAAAGATATATAAAGGTACTCAAGTGACCAACCAGAGATCACGGTATAGTAACTTGCAATAATTAAACCTGTTATTAATCCGATTAAACCAACGACATACCAAAGAGGTTTGTGGTTTTTGACTAAGGAGCTGAAGGCTCCGGCTCCACCGATACGTGAACGTCTTCCGATAGCAAGTTCTGCAATAAGAACTGGCAAGCCAACTAAGATTACACAGAGTATATTGAAGATAATGAATGCCCCACCGCCATTTTGTCCACACATATAAGGGAAGCGCCATATACTCCCCAAGCCAATTGCGGCTCCAGCCGTTGACATCAAGAAACCAAAATTGCTTCCGAAACAATCTCTTTTTTCTTTGCTCATAAACTCAATGAATTATAACAGTAATATCAATTAAGCACTGTAAAATTAATTAAGTAGGTGCATGCTTCGTCTACTGTTAAGATTAGAGGCAAATGCCTTATCAATGGTCTATCACGCCAACCAAACCTATTCCGGCAGATCTACTTGCACTGGCTTCTGGTGATACTTTAATCGCCCGTTTATTGTTGAATCGTAATATTAATGATGTTAATGCAGCGGCTTATTTCCTAGCCGTGGATTCTTTGACAGAGACCAGTGGTTTTGAGATTCCTGAAATGGACCAAGCTATCAATCGTATCAAAGCTGCTATTGATACTGAACAGAAAATTATTATTTATGGTGATTATGATGTTGATGGTACTAGTTCTGTAGCACTCTTGTATCGTGCTTTTGCGATGATTGGTAAGCCTGTCGAATACTATATTCCTAATCGTGAGGCTGAAGGCTATGGGATTAATTGTGAGGCTATCACTAAGATTCGTCTCGAGAAGAAATGTGATTTGTTGATTAGTTGTGATTGTGGTATTAGTAATTATGATGAGGTTAAATACGCTCAGTCATTGGGTTTGGATGTGATAATAACAGACCATCATGCTCTGCCAAAGTTGCCACCACCAAGTGTTGCGAATTGTAATCCAAAAACTTTAGCAGAGGATCATCCTTTACATTATCTTCCTGGTGTTGGTGTTGCTTATAAACTCGCGCAATTATTGTTGGCTGAATATATGGAAGCCAATCAAGCTCAGGCTCTTGGGCGCTCCTTGTTGGATTTGGTGGCACTTGGCATTGTAGCTGATATGGCAGCATTGAAGGCAGAGAATAGGCTGCTAGCCATTAAAGGTTTAGAAGTCTTAGCTACTAGTGATAAACCTGGTCTACAAGAGCTTTTGCGGGTTTCTGGTGCTAACAATAAGGCTGATGTTGAGCATATTGGTTTTGGGATGGCTCCGAGAATTAATGCTGCTGGACGTTTGGCGGATGCTGAAGTCGCTGTTCGTTTGATGATTACTGATAGCAAATCTGAAGCAGAGTCTCTCTGTGCTTTTTTGGATAGTGAGAATCGTAAACGTCAAATACTCTGTAATGAAATTACAGACGAGGCTTTTGAGCTAATCCAAAATGCGGAGAATGCTTTGAAACATAATGTTATTGCAGTTGCTCATCAGGACTGGCATGCTGGAGTGATTGGAATAGTAGCTAGTCGTTTGCTTGATAAATTTCATCTGCCGGTTTTTGTGATGGCGATTGCTGATGATATTGCTAAAGGTTCGGTTCGTTGTATTAATGTGCCAGGTTTGGATATCTATGAGGAGATGGCTCAGATACAATCAGAGACTGGTTTATTCTTGAAATTTGGTGGACATAAAATGGCAGCAGGTTTTAGTTGTAAGGCAAGCGATGTAGATAAATTAATCTCAGCTATTCAAGGACATTTTAGTTTGCGTCTTGCTGATGATAATTTAGTAAAGAACCTTAATGTTGATACAGCACTAAGGTTGCGTGAGCTTGACAGTAAATTTATACAGCGTATAGCGAAACTAGCTCCTTATGGGATTGAAAATAGACAGCCCTTGTTTACTTCTGGTCCATTGCAAGTAGTTAATATGAAGTTGCTTGGTAATGGTGCTAAGCATATTAAGCTTTATGTTATAGAAGCTGATCATGATCCTCATAAGAAAATTTATGAAGCTGTTCTTTGGAATAGAGCAGAGGAGTTTTTGAGTTATTATACACTGTATAGTAAGCCTGAGATAACGATTGTTTATACTCCTAAGTTAAATGAATTTATGGGAGAGGTTTCTTTGCAGCTTGATATCAAAGATTGGCAAGAACCGAGTTTGGTGTCACCAGAATTATTTAGTAGGTTTGCAGTGTTATAATTAAGGCTTATGGTAGCATTCGTATTTCCAGGACAAGGCGCACAATTTGTAGGTATGGGACAAGATCTCTTTGGTTCAGATTCAGAGATCCAATCGATCTATCAGCAAGCAGATAGAATTTTTCTAGAGAAACCGTCTATTAGTGAAGTTAGCTTCAAGGGTCCTGAGAATTTATTGACTCAAACTCTCTACACGCAACCAGCAATTTTGACTTTGAGTATTGCTTTAGCGACTAAACTTAAGCAAGCAATCAAATCTGGAGCCATCGTCAAACCTACTTACACAGCAGGACATAGCTTGGGGGAGTTCTCTGCTCTTTATATGGCTGATGTATTGAGTTTAGAAGATGTTATCAATTTAGTGGTAATTAGAGCGCAGTTGATGAACTCTGCTCCCGCTGGAGCTATGACTGCTATTGTAGGTTTGGATGAAGTTGCCATCAACGACCTAGTTTCACAGATAGAGGATGCAAGCATTGCTAATTACAATGCACCCGATCAGATAGTAGCAACTGGTACCAAGGAAGCTATGTTAGAGCTTGGGGCTTTGGTTGAAGAGTATGCCAAGGCTAATGAACTTAAAGTAAGAGTGATTCCTCTAACTGTTGGTGGGGCTTTTCACTCGCCTTTGATGGCAGAGGCTGCTGAGAAATTTAATCAAGTGATTGATCAATGTAAATTCAATAATGCTTCAATCCCTGTTGTACAGAACTTTACAGGCATGCCCGTAACTGATGCTGCCGAGCTAAAAAACAATCTCAAGAAACAAATGACAGGCTCAGTGCAATGGACTGAAACTGTAAGATTTATGATAGAGCAAGGTGCTGTTAGTGAGGTTTGGGAGATTGGACCAGGTAAGGTGCTTGCTGGTCTAGTTAAGAAACAAGATCGTAGGTTTCCAGTGAGGAATATTTCTAATCAGGCTGAGCTGGCTGATGCTCTACAAGCTAAAGTATGAGTATCGACTGTATCTTCTGTAAAATAGTAGCTGGTGAAATCCCTTGTACAAAAATCTATGAGAGTGATTCAGTTATTGCCTTTAAGGATCTTCATCCCGCTAGTCCTGTTCATTTATTGATAGTGCCGAAGATGCATTATAAAGACTTGAATGATTTTCAGCTAAATGATAAAGATTTATTGGGTGACTTACTTCTTGCTGTGCCTACTATTGCTAAACAAGAAGGGATAGAATCTTATCGAACTGTAATTAATACTGGGGCTGATGCGGGACAGACAGTGTTTCATCTGCATTTACACTTATTAGCAGGGCGTAAACACAACTGGCCACCGGGGTGAAATGTTAGAAATATATTTAGCAAAATTATCAACAGTCTTAATTAAGGCACTTCGCTTAGGTAAAGCCTCGAGCTTCCCTGGTAGATTGGCTTTGAGATTGAATCCTAATTTATTGAAGCATTTTGCTGAAGAATTGAACGCGGAGAAATATAATCTGTCTTTTTTTGTTACTGGTACTAATGGCAAAAGTACTACTACAGGCATGCTTAAGTCTATATGTAGGCAGTATAAGAAGGCTATGAATGATTTGGCTACAAGCCTCATTTGTAATGATATTGGAGCGAACTTAGATTATGGAATTGTTTC
>CAZKFA010000015.1:30808-32989 GCA_964551925.1 uncultured Gammaproteobacteria bacterium | reverse complement strand
CTACAAGCCTCATTTGTAATGATATTGGAGCGAACTTAGATTATGGAATTGTTTCGGAGTTGATTCGTTCAACTAATCATTTTAATAAACTTACTACTCATGATTATGTCTTTGAAGTAGATGAAGCAGCACTTGATAAAATTGCTGTCGATCTTAAGCCGCGCAGTATTACGGTGACTAATATTTATCGTGATCAATTAGATAGGTTTGGTGAGGTTGACGCGACTCAAAGGCTTATAGCTAGAGGGATTGAGAAACTAGCTCGAAGTAGTGATAAGAAAATAGCTGTGATTCTGAATGCCGATGACAATAAGGTTGTTGGTATTCGTGATTTAATTGAACCAAATGAACAGTTGCAGTTTGTTTATTACAAGCTTATTCAAGATTCTTTTGATGCTATTGATAATTTGGAGAATGATTATACAGTGTATAGTAATCATCCACCAATACTTGAAGCAAGGATTCTGCATAAGGATATTAACATCACTTTGATCCGCCTAACTTCTTTAGATGGTAAGACTGTTGATTTAACTATTCCTGTGCCTGGTGTCTATAATGTTTATAACGCGGTTGCAGCTGCTTGTTCAGCTTTTGTGCAGGGGATTAGCTTAGAGATTATTGCTCGTGGTATTGAAGATTATCACTCTTTGTTTGGGCGTTCGGAAACGGTTCAGTATAAGGATTCTAGCTATAAAGTATTCTTGATCAAAAATCCAACTGGCTGTACTGAAGTTCTTAAGCTTCTTAAAGGCCAGAAGAATGCTAATTATTTAATTGTCATCAATGATAATTATGCTGATGGGCGTGATGTTTCTTGGCTCTGGGATGCTAAGTTTGAATTATTACAAACCGGTGGCACTATAACTTGTAGCGGTTCGCGTGCTTATGATATGGCGTTACGCTTGAAATATGCTGGTTTGAAACCAGAACAAATAATTATAGAACCAGAAGTCACCAAGGCTCTGGAATCTTCTGCTAGTAAGGATTCTAACCTTTTTGTTTTGCCAACTTATACGGCTCTATTAGAGCTAAACAAAATGGGATTTGGGATATAAGCTACTTAGTCGCCAAACCAACGAAAGAAGCAAATGCTGCTTTGTCAGTAACTGCTAATTCAGCAAGTAATTTACGATTGACTTCTACGCCAGCTTTATTAAGAGTGTCCATTAAGCGGCTGTAAGATACACCATACTCTCTAGCTGCAGCATTGATTCTTTGGATCCAAAGTGCGCGCATATCTCTTTTCTTCTGACGACGGTGTTTGTATGATCTTTTGAGACCATGCATCATTGCTTGCATCGCTGCCACAAAGATCTTACTGCGACTACCCTTGTAGCCCTTTGTTAGTTTAAGAACCTTTTTGTGTTTATTTCTATTAACATTGCCTCTTTTGACTCTCATAATTTTTACCTTGCGTATTTTCTGTATGGAAACATTCTTAGATTTCTATCTAAAACTGAATCATCAACTGATCCTTCTGGTCTTCTTAACCTAAGTTTGCGCTTGGCTGACATATGGCCATTCAAGTGTTTAATACCAGACTTTTTGTAACTCAACTTACCAGTACCGGTTAATTTGAATCTTTTTTTGGCTGATTTATTGGTTTTTTGCTTAGGCATAACAGATAAAGTATTGTAGCAGGAATTATTCGCGTTGATACTAGCTATTTAGGGGAAATTAATTTGAGTTTAACAATTTTAGACCAGTCAAGGTTGCTCCAAAATCGTTCAGAGCAAGGCTTGTGAAACGACGACGAAGCGCAGTGTACTAAACGTACATAAGCAAGGAGGAGTGAGCATAACGCAGCTATGGGCGATTTTGGGGCAACCAACCTTAACTAAACCTTAATCTCTATATGTTATAAGGCTTACGGGACTTAAAAGGAAGTCAAAATGGGCACAGATAATAATTCAATTAGAGGCACGTCTACGACAGCGACAAATGTTAGTACGGTTAAGTCTGCTACAACAAGATCTGTCAAAACTAGCTCTGAAACTGATAAGAAAGACGGTGACGCAGAAATTGTTGATGCCGGAGCTAATAGTGCTGGACCAGTGAGAGAGGTTTCGGGTTCTAATTCTTCAAGGTTAGATGCGACTTTGGCACGTGGTCCTATTCCTACACCGTATTCAAATTTTCCAATTCTTCCAACTAATCCAAACCAGACGCCTTATATTCCTA
>CAZKFA010000015.1:28862-30708 GCA_964551925.1 uncultured Gammaproteobacteria bacterium | reverse complement strand
TATTCAAATTTTCCAATTCTTCCAACTAATCCAAACCAGACGCCTTATATTCCTAGTCAACCAGCAGCAGCTTGGCCGAGTTTTGGAGCTCAATCACCTTCAGCGCCAGTAGCACAAAAAAGTCAAGGCGGTGGTGGTGGTGGCGGAGGTTGCCCAGGAGGTGGTTGTGGAGTACCGCAGGGAGGCACGCCACCAAGTGGTGGTGATAGAACTCCACCAAGTGGAGCTAATCCTTGGCAAGCAGAGAAGCCACCATCAGAAGGCGGTAAGAAGACCCCAGAGAAAGATACGCCGGTAACAGAGTCTGATAAACCGACTGATTCAACTAAACCTGTTGATGAAACTGCTAAAACCCCAGAGCCAGTGGAAACACCGAAAGTAGAAATCCCACCACCAAAAGTGGAGAAAGAGGAATAATGAGTTTAAGCAAAGCTATTAAAGCAGCTATTGCTAATTTTGAGGCTGTTGAGAAACGCGATAGTAAGCTTGGTAAAGTAAAAAAAGACTCAGATACTGATTCTGAAGATATGGTTGCTTACGCCAATCATCCTAATAACCCAACAAATGCCTCTATTCAAGCTACTTTAGGAGCTAGGCTTAATGGAATTTTTCCGCCAATGCAATCACCTTTTTATTCTGGTGGTGGAGTCTCAGGAGCAGCTGGAGGATTAGCTTTGGGTGGCACTGGTGGTAGTACTGGTAGTGGCTGGGATAGTTTTAATAGAGCGATAGGCGGCACTGATAGACAGACAGCTAGTCCGACGGGCGGTGGTAGCGCATTGTTTTCTGGATATTTCTTTGGATCAGAAGCACCTAAGGTTCTAGGCAAGCCTGCTGCTGTTGATATGGATGATAGAAGTTGGGGATTTGTGAGCATGTATGCGTCTAAGTCCTATGGTAACAATGCTCAAGCAATGGCTGATGCGATCAAACCTTATCGTGATATGGGTATCCAGGATCCTTGGACCTTGGCTGTAGCAGCGCATTACAAGCTAAGTGAAGAACAGGTTAGATCTGGTAATTTTGATTTTATTCATGATGATTCAACTAATAGACGAGATAATCGATCGCGTTTCTATGATTTAGTACAAGCCGGTGGTGGTAATGGAGATCAAGCTTTGGCTAAGCTTAATCAATACAATGATGTTACAAGTTTCTACGCTGCTAGTGGTAGATCTTTCTACCAAAGCTATAAGTCAATAGAATTCTTACAAGGACTACAAGGGCAAGTTCGAGATTTTAAAGAAGCCAATAATGGCAAAACACCTGCTCTTGCTTTTGTAGTTGATTTGATTCCTAGACCTAAAGCGGATTTCAATGGTGTATTCACCTCTGCTGAATCTGGCAAGCAAGCAGCTCAATTAAGTGAGATGCGAGATCGTTTTGGTTTAAGTGCAGTTCCTGGAGCTCAGAATGTTGCCTACAATGTTATTGAAGGTAATGATGATTCTTTATTTAGGTACACGAATTTTATCGGAGAGCAAACCAAAGCATCTGGTGTTGATAATTATAGAGTAACTCTTAATGTTAATGCTCATGGCAGTGGCTCTAGTGCCTTGCTGGGAGCTGGTGGCCAAGCGGGTTCGCTGGATGGCTATGATAGAAGCAAATTTGTACAAATGGGTTATGATCTAGGGCGTGCTGGTACTATAGAGGTTAATTTTAATTCTTGTAGTAATGGTGGCTTTGCTCGTAACGTAGCTTCTTGGATTCAAGAAGGTGTGGCACAAAGACGATCAGATGATAATGCTAATGGACGCCCAGTTGCTAACGATACAAGTATTATAGCGATGGGCTTTCAGGGATTGGGCTGGCAGTGGACTAATAATAGTACTAATGGTTTTGT
>CAZKFA010000015.1:9239-28762 GCA_964551925.1 uncultured Gammaproteobacteria bacterium | reverse complement strand
TGGGCTTTCAGGGATTGGGCTGGCAGTGGACTAATAATAGTACTAATGGTTTTGTAACTTTCCCTAAGAATAATGATGAGCATCTTATACATTTCGGTAATTTGAATAACGATATTATTGAGACTAAGTTGAACGTGCCAGCATCACCACCACCAGTTCTTGAATTGACTGAGGCTGAGAAAGCCTTGGAGCGCGCAAAGGAAGAGCCTGTCGTTTAATTATAAGCCCAAGCCCGGTCTGTTAGGAAGTACTATCTGATTGCCGTTGAAGAGATTAATTTTGTAAGGATCCTTTGCTAATAATAAGCTGCCATCAAGATCAGCGTAATCTACTAATGGACTGATATGAGCAAGTGCCGCTATCGAAATAGAAGTCTCAGTGAAGCAGCCAAGCATAATTTTCAAGCCATGATTATGAGCAGCGTTGATAGTGCGCATAGCTTCGGTGATGCCGCCGGCTTTGCCTTGTTTGATATTAATCATATGAAAATATTTGGCGCAATGCTCTATGTCTTTAGATGTATGACAGCTTTCATCTGCCATTAAAGGTAATGGGCTATTCTTATAAAGCTCTTGGTAGGCTGATTCTGGGGATCCTAATGTGAGTGGCTCTTCAACAAATTCTATATTATATTTTACTATACGCTGTATAATATCCATGGCGCTAGCCAAGTCCCAAGCAGCATTGGCATCAACTCTAATAGTGGCATCAGGGGCAAGCTTGCGAATATGTTTTATTGTCTCTAAGTCTTCTTTAGTGCCGAGTTTGACTTTGAGTATATCGTAACCGCGACTGAGAGCAGTTTGTACTTTGGTCGTAATCGTGTCTATATCTGCGATACCGATAGTATAAGAAGTCTTAGGACATTGCTGTGGGTCCAAATCAAAAAGCCTATAAACTGGCACGCCTAATATCCTGCCACGTAAGTCATAGAGAGCGATATCTAGCCCAGCTTTAGCAGCCGTATTGCCGTTATACTTTGACATAAGTCTTTCGAATTCTACTATGTCAAAAGGATTGAGATTCTCAAGTGTTTTTTCTGATATGAGGTTTTGGTAGAAATCGCTAACCGTATTTTCATCTTCACCGTAGAATTTTGTGAAAACTGCTTCGCCGTAAGCTATGTACTCTTCATGTTCGAGTTTGACTAGGATGGTCTTAGCATGAGTGCTTGAGCTGCGAGAAATAGTGAAAGTAAATTCAAGAGGAAGTTCTAACAACTCAAAACTTAATTTCATATTTTGAGAAGTTCCTTTACTATATTACTCACTCCGAAACGAATAGAATCAGTTACTGCAAGCTCAGTCTCAAGTTCAATTTGTTTGACCTGCATTCTAGCTGTACTCTCATCATAGCTAGAAGTATTGAGTGAGACTCCTAATACTCTTGCTCTTTTGATGCTGTCTGTTGCTGTCCATGTTGCAGCATTCTCGTAGATGTTGATTAGTTCTATCATTGATGGAATCAGGACTTCATAGCCGCCTTGAATCTTCTCGTTATCTGGTTTATGGCAAAGTACCATGGCGTTTGGATTGGAACCATGTAGTAGAGATAAGGTTACTCCAGAATATCCAGGGTGTAATAATGATCCTTGTCCTTCGACAAAAATAAACTGTGGATTGTCTCTGTCGATAATCTCGTTGATTGCATTCTCTATTGAACCAGCCATGAAATCACCAATGATTCTATCTAAAGGTATACCAAAATTACTAATAATAATTCCAGTCTGTCCTGTAGCCAAGAAGCTTGATTTGTAACCTTGACGTAGCACTTCTTGATGCAGTTCTAGTGCGCAACACATTTTGCCAACGCTACAATCACTACCAACGGTAGTGATAACCTTAGTACGATCGGGTCTCTGAGTTTGTTTGGCGACACTTTGTTTGGCGCTTGCTGTGTAGATATATGGATCGCGTACGTCCCAAAGAATCACATCATGTTTGATTGCTAGTTTTTTGAGTTCTTGATTATCGTTGAGAAAATAATGTAAGCCATTAATAATATGAATTCCGTTAGTGATAGCTTCTTTGAGAATTGCTATCCAAGATTCTGGAAGTTCGCCACCAATGGGAGCGATACCTAGTAGTAAGGCTTTGGGTTTGCTTTCTTCACAAGCCTCTGTTAAGCTGGCGCTGACAAGGAGTTTGGATTTGACTTGAGCCAGTTCTGCTACACTCTGCCCAGCTTTGCTAGAATCTATCACTGAATGAATTGGATAATTACTGTAACGCATTACACCATAAGCTGTCTTGGCGTGGCGCGTGCCAAAATATCCCTCTGCTAAGATGCTAAGTGGTGTCGTTTGTGGAGTTAGGATTTGGTTAATAAAATCGAAGTTCACGGTAGTATTTTATAATACTTTTAGATGCTTGTCATTTATTCATAACTGCAAAGGTTATCCAATTTATTTACGAATTGAGAAGCTCTTTCATTCCGGTTGAGATTCTTGTTGCTAAAAATGCGCAAAAATATTCACTGCGTTACGGCAAAAGTTCGAAAGCGTCGAATTTTGCCTACTCCGTTCAATTTTTGCTGTTTTTAGCTAACAAAAACTCAAGACTCCATGAAAGTAGCTCCTCAATTCGTTTTTGAATGACTTATCAATAAATTATGTGACTAGTCTAATGAATTAATCAGTTATAATTCATACAGTGTTAAGTTATCAATACCACGGACCTAAAGATATACGACTTGAAGAAGTTTGTTTACCAGCTTTGGCTGATGGTGAGGTATTGGTTAATATCAGAGCTGCTCTCACTGGTGGTACTGATGTCAAAACTTATCTACGTGGACATCCGAAGTTAATCAAAACTATTCCGTCAAGCTTTGGTTATGAGTTCTCTGGTGATGTCATTGCAAGTAACTCTGATAAATTTAGAGCTGGCATGAGAGTGGTTGCAGCAAATACATCCCCTTGTTATAAATGTTTTTTTTGTGAGAAGCAAGAGTTTGAATTATGTGAGCATTTAGAATATCTCAATGGTTCTTTTGCCGAACAAATTATTATTCCAGCTTATATCGTCAAACATAATCTCTATGAGTTCTCCAGGGACTTGGATTATAAGCATGCAGCGATGACTCAGACTCTAGCTGTTGCTTTGCATGGATTAGTTAAGTCTCAGATTAAAGCGGGTGATAATGTTGTTGTTCTTGGCTTGGGGGCTATTGGACAATGTTTTATTAAGCTGTGTAAATCATATCTTCAAGATATCACGGTCTTTGCTTTAGGGCGCTCTCAATTGAAACTTGATTTAGCCAAAGCTAATCAAGCTGATTATGTGATTGAGTTTAGTGATTTGTCCCAATTGAAACAGCTCTTACCTTATGGTGCAGATGTGGTGATAGAAGCCATTGGTAAACCAGAGACTTGGCAGCAAGCGCTAGGGCTAGTGCGTCCAGGTGGTTTAGTTAATTTTTTTGGTGGTTGCGAATTAGGTTCTAAGATTGAACTTGATACTTATCAAGCTCATTATCAGGAATTAAGAACAGTTGGAGTTTTTCATCATACACCATACTATATTAAAGAGGCGTTGAGTTTTATTGCTAATGGAATTATTGATGTCTCTAATCTTATTACTGCCACTGCGCCTTTAAATCAATTACAGGCAGTGCTTGAATCAATGTTACAGGGTGAGAATTTGAAGGTTTGTATTTATAATGATTAGTATTCTGCAACGTTATAGATTTTTGCTTTTGTTAGTGTTCGCGTTTTTTTTACTATCGTTTCAGATGGGTAATTATGCTCTTATGGATCTTGATGAACCGCGTTACGCCGAAGCAGCTAGAGAGATGATTAATAGGCAGGATTATATAGTGCCGTATTTTAATGAAGTGCCTCGTTATGACAAACCAATATTGTTTTATTGGGCTGAGATCCTGTCGTTCAAGGCTTTTGGTGTGAGTGAATGGGCAGCGCGTTTACCCTCAGTGCTTGCGGCTCTTGGTTTGATAGCTTGTGCTTATAGCTTAGGTTCTTTTACGAGCGCCATTTTACTAACAACAAGTTTAGAGTTTTTTATTATGGCGCGGATGTCGGTAACAGATATGTTGCTCACATTGTGCATGTCAGCGGCTTTGGTATTTTTTTATAAATTCTATGAAGTTATTTTATTACATGATCTACGTAGTAGAGCGTGGCGATCAAATGTTTTGCTTTATTTTTCTGCTTTGATGATGGCGTTTGGTGTGCTTTGCAAAGGTCCTGTAGCATTGGCTTTGCCGGTATTGGTGATTTTTGTATTTCTGCTTTATAAAAAGCAACTATTACTTTTTTTGTTAAACAATTGGTCTCTAATACTTAAGGCTCTAGTATTGTTTTTACTGATCAGTTTGCCTTGGTATATAACTGTGCATCAAGCAACAGCTGGTGAGTTTACCAATGTATTTTTTTTCAAACACAATCTAGAGCGTTTCTCGGGGACTCTCTCTGGGCATCATGGGGCTTGGTATTTTTATCTGCCAGTGATTGTAATTGGAGCTTTGCCATGGAGTTTATTCTTGCCGAAAATATTCTTGACAAAGAAAAGTGACATTAAAGTTTTTGCTTTGATTTGGTTTCTAGTATTCACTGTTTTTTACAGCCTTGCTGCAACTAAACTGATTAATTATATTTTGCCGGTTTACTTACCATTGATGATTTTGATTACTCTATGGCTCAAAGATAATTTGGCTAGTAAATATTTGCAGTGTGTTTATTTGGGATTTTTGATTCTTGGAATAATATTCTTGATCTTAGTAAACTTACCTTACCAAAACTTCACTAACGAGCCATTTATTATACACTGTATAGATAAAATGGAGCTTATTTTATCAGCTAGTTCTATTATAATAATTGGATTTATTATACAGTGTATAGTAAAACATGGGCGCTTTGAATTAGCTTTTTGGAGTTTTGTTTTTGGAGTCTCTTTAGTTTTGTTAATGTTAGTTCCTGTTATATTAATGCCACTTGCAAAATTCAAAGCTGAGGGTATCCAAAAATTTACACTGATGATTCCAGCTCAAGCAAAGCTTGTGAGTATAGAGATAGAGCGTCCAAGTTTTACTTACTATGCTAAGAGAGTTGTTGATAATATTAGGCTTAGTGAATTACTTGCTACTAAGCAAGAGTTATATTTTGTCATCAAGCAAAATATGGGCAAGCAAATAAATTGTGAACATCAGATATTGTTTGAGGATGATAAATATATTTATTCTCTCAAGCCCGCTACCTGACCCAGATCTCGACGTTGTCGACGCCGAAGGATTCGTTGGTAGTTGCTTCATTGAGGCTTGAGCCAAATTGTACAGTTACACTACTAGCACTATGATCAAAGATTGCTTCCCCTGAAGTAATAACATCATTTTGTGAGCCTCCACATAAAGCAGTTCTCTCATCATCTAGTTGGTCTAATGTTGCTCGCCAAACTATTTGTCCGTCGAACGCAACCCAAGCTGATTCATTGTCCCAGCTATCTAATGAATAATAATTAAACCTAACCATCACTTTAGTGTGTGTTGGTAAGCTGCTGAAAGTTTTAGAGACATTTATACCATTACCTAAAACGTTATAACCACCAAGAATTCTATGTCCAGTTACGCAGATGCTCGTGGTGGTTGTACTCCAACCAGTAGCAGTAGTATTAGGAAAATTCTCTTCAGCAACAAGGGTCCATGAAGTCAAGCTACCAGTACTAGTTCCCATACTAATCCAAGTGGCTGCATTATTACAAAACTGCATGCCATTCGTCGTAGGATCGTATCGCTGAGTGCCTTCTGTGCAAGTTGAAGTAGTTCCAAGTTTGATCGCACCATTAACATCTAACTTAGCAGCAGGACTACTAGTGCCGATACCGATGTTACCCGTAGAGAGTGTTGTATTAATCCCATCAACACCAGTTCCGTAGATTAAATTACCAATAGAAAGTTGATTATTGCCAGCTGGTAATGGGGCATCAATATCATAACCAATAACTATGTTTGAAGAGCCTGAATTAATATTCTCACCAGCTTTGTAGCCAATAAGAATATTGTTATCTCCTGTTGTTAATGCGATACCAGTTTGATAGCCAAGAAAAGTGCCATTAGAAAATTCATTAGAAGGTGTTCCCTCACCTGCTTGAAAACCAACGGCAGTATTGTAATTAGAACCATTGTCAGCATAGTACAAAGCGTAAGTTCCAACAGCAGTGTTGTTAATGCCGGTGGCATTATTAATCAGTGCCTGACTACCAACAGCAACGTTATAGCTGCCAGTATTATTAAAGAGTGCCTGATAACCGAGAGCACTATTCTGTATACCGCTTGTGTTATTACGCAAAGCAGAATTACCAATGGCAGTATTTTGGTTCCCATCAATGTTAGAGTTCAGCGCCTGACTACCAACAGCAGTATTTTGGCTGCCAGTAGTATTAGCAATCATCGCTGAACTACCAACAGCAGAATTACTACCAGCAGTACTATTGGCTAATGCACTGTAACCAACTGCTGTGTTGCTATTTCCACTAATATTAGACTGAAGTGCAAGATATCCAAAAGCTGAATTATAGAGACCAGTGCTGTTTGCATTCAGAGCGTTATATCCAAGCCCTGTCGAATAGGTGGTTCCAGAAGTATTAGCCGCTCCAGCACCAGATCCTAGGAAGATTGAATTATTGACAACTGCAGCATCTGACAATCCATCAATATTAGTAGCTCCAGCAGTGAAGCTTGTCCAGGTCCCAACTCCTGTAGCATTGGCAGTCAAAATCCCGCCATTGATTATATTACTTGTCAGCTGAAATCCATTACTAATGATAGTTCCATTCACATCAAGAGCAGAACCTGCGCGCGGCATGGTACGTATACCAAGATTACTTGAGAAGAATTCACTTCCAGCTCCATCATTTAAAGCAAAGCACGGCCCCATACTTAAAACAAGCACAATAAACAGAATAGTGTTTTTGGTAAAACAACTCATAATATTAGGGGTACTTTAGTTTTATTCCGCCGTATTATCTAAAAAATCTAATACGTTTAATGTATATTAGTTCAAACCCCTGTTACGGGCTAATGATCCACTCAAGGATATAAAACTTACTAAAAGGGTGTCCTTAACATTTCCTTAGTATTTAGTATTGACAATATCAACTTTCTTCTGCTAAGATAATTCCTCTGTTATGATTCAAGGATTACATAATGCTATTAGAACTGGTATAGAGAGACTGAGCCAAGCAAGAGGCAATGGTTGCCTTAAATTAAGTTCTGAGACAGATGTACGCGAGAGAATTACAAGTGCTTTGCAGGCAGGAAAGGATGATTCCTTTACTATCGCACCTGATTTAACGTTTTTTGTTATTGACTCCAAATTATCTGCTCTTAATCATAATGAAGTCAGAGAATATAGTGGTCAGCAAAGTGACTCAGCTGCAGTTCTGAGATTTATCCAAGAGAATATCGCTGAAGCTCGGAGACAAGATTTATCCAGAGCACATTTACCTCTAGCTTATTGTGAACACTTCGTGCCGAGTGCGGACGCTGCCTAAGTAAAATACTCAGCATTGATTTTGACGTAGTCATAACTCAAATCAGTTCCCCAAAATTGTAGACAGGTCTCTGAGTGAGTTTCACCCAAATTTAAACTCACTGGAATAAATTTATTTTTTCTCATACGTTTAGCTAGTGTGATTTTATCAAAATCCGTTGGCAGACCTTTGCTAAAAACAATCACATCAAAAAAGCTCAATTCTAATTGCTCAAGATTTATTTTTTGACCTTTGCCACAAGCTGCGACAATCCGTCCCCAGTTTGGATCGCAGCCATGTAGCGCTGTCTTCACTAGTGGTGAATTAATTATATTATTGCCAATCGTAATAGCACTCACTTGATCTTTATAGCCAGTAATTTTCAGTTCTATGATTTTAGTTACGCCCTCACCGTCAGCAATAATCTTTAGAGCTAGATCTTTGCAAATAGCTTCTAGATTGCTTTTGAATTCTTCTATGCTGATCTCTTGACCTTTGCCGTTGCTCATAAATACCACCATGTCGTTGGTACTGGTGTCGCCATCAACTGAGATGCGATTAAAAGTTCTTGCTGTGATTTCACTAAGTGATTGTTGAAATACTTTTTGAGACTCTGTTTCATTGAGTCCTTTGATTCGTACATCGCTTATAATAAAGGCTAACATGGTTGCCATATTAGGAGCGATCATACCACTACCTTTAGTCATTCCTAGCCAACTTGCTTTTGCTGAAACTTTGATCACAAGATCCGTTGTCAAGATCGCTTCCGCAAATCCTAAGACATCAGAGTCAGCAGTAGAGATTGATTCAATAGTCTGAGAGATAACTGACATCTCAAGCTGCACTCCAATCTTGCCGGTGCTTGCTGTAAGAACCTCTTGGGGATTAATTTTGAGTAATTTAGCTGTAAGCTCGCGTAACTTATGGTCGTTGACATTACCTTCAGTCCCAGTACAAGCATTAGCATTACCAGAATTGCAAATTAAGGCTGAAATTTTTTGACCTAGTTGAGAAATATTGTTATTAACGCAAGCAGCTCTTGCTGAGTTGGTTGTAAAACAACCCGCCCAGAGACAAGGAGTCTCAGAGTGAATAATACCGATATCTTTTTTGCCAGTTGTTTTCAATCCAGTGTTTGCACTAAATAATTTGAAGCCCTTGGGTATCTCTGGTACTATACCAGTTGCATTGAGTTGATAGCCATTAGCTGCAGCATAGAGAGCAGGTTCTATAAGTGAGTAGCTATAAGCCTTGGCACCAGCTTCTTTGAGAAGTTCTGCTTCTTTGTCGCTGATAGTTGTTCCAGCTTTGATCCCAACAACAATAATTGCATTAGGGTCATTATGTGCGGTATATAGTTCACCAAGTGGCACAAAGCCAATATCCTTGATAGCAGTACCAGTGAGATTGATATGATCTTTGATGGCATGATTACCAGTTAACTTGATTCCTGGCAGGGGATATATATCTATAGTTAATTGCTGTTGTTTCACTATCATTTATTGTAACCTAGAGAATGACCTTATAGTAGCACTATAAGGTTGTGGAGAAATCCAATCCTGGACTCAGTTTTTCTGGTAGTTCTAGGTTCGCGGATTCTAGTGAAGATACTGGATAAGAACAATAATCAGCAGCATGATAAGCCGTCGGTCTGTGATTTCCGCTATCTTTGATCCCACCAAAAGGCGCAGAGCTACTAGCACCGGTGAGTTGATTGTTCCAGTTAATTAATCCCGCTTCAATACGCTGATAAAAATCTTCATAAAGTTCTTTACTGTCACTGATTAAGCCTGCTGATAAACCATAGCGAGTATTGTTTGCTTCTATGATAGCCGAGTCCCAGTCTTTGACTATCTTAACTTGTAGTAGTGGACCGAATACTTCTTCATCGGTTGAGATCTCGCTGCAGTCTATTATTGCAGGACTGAGTAAGGCGGGATTGTTTTCTAGCACTCTCATCTCTAATAATGGTTTAGCTCCTGCTTCAATAAGCTCTTGATATTTATCTAGTATTTTTTGTCCTTGAATGGCTGAGATCACAGGTCCCATGAAAGTATCATCATTATTGGGGTTGCCGACTTTGATACGAGCGCTTAATTCAACTAAGCGTTTGATTAAAGTTTGGGTTTGTTCTGATTCGATAAGAATTAATCTGCGAGCGCAAGTACAGCGTTGTCCTGAGCTCATAAATGCTGATTGGATAATTAAATATACTGCAGCATCTAGATCTTTGAACTCATGAGCAATAAGCGGATTGTTGCCACCCATTTCAAGCGCTAGGATTTTATCTGGTTGCTTGGCATAATTCTCGTGAAGGATTTTGCCGGTTCTTGAGCTGCCAGTAAAAAATATTCCTTTGAGTCGCGGATCTTGGGCTAATAATATTCCAGTCTCAGCTTTGCCTTGTACTAAGTTGATAACTCCATTAGGAATCTTAGTTAGTTCCCAGAGTTTGATTATCTCTTCACTGATCAAAGGTGTTAGCTCACTAGGTTTGAAGACTACTGTGTTACCAGCAAGTAGGGCGGGAATAATATGACCGTTGGGCACATGACCAGGAAAATTATAAGGACCATAGATAGCGACTATTCCATGAGGTTTGAAACGAGTAGTAGAAGTATTAGTCATAGTGGTCAAATGACTAGAGCCCATTGCTTTGGATCTATCACCACAACGCTCATTGAAGGATTCTACTGAGATTGCAAGTTTGCCAATCATGGCAGAGATCTCCATCTTACACTCCCAAAGAGTTTTGCCACTATCATCGCAGAGTAGCTGAGCTAATCTATCTTTATGATCAGCTAATAATTGAATAAATTTTTCTAGATAAGTTAGTCTCTCTGAGACGGCTAACTTTCCCCAAGTTTCAAATGCTGTTTGGGCTGCAGTTATAGCAAGATCGACTTCTTTAGCTGTAGCTTCAGTACCGCTCCAGATTTGCTTTTGGGTGAATGGATTGATAGAGCTAAAATTTTGACCTTGAGATTCTAACCATTTGCCATTGATATAATGTGTCATAGAAATCTTACTCCGTCTCCTTGCTCTAGATTTAGTATTTGAGCTGTTGCTTTGTTTATAGTGATACCATCTTTAGTTATTGCTATTGGTTGATAGCTTGCTCTGAAGTCTATTTTACAATTAGCAATTAAGTGATGTTCTGATACATCTAATTTGTCTGTGATGTTAGTGATTTTGGAATGTTGAGAGTTTTTGATAGTGGCAAGGTCATTAATCTTTGCGGCTATTCTAGGACCAGCATCAAAAATATCTACGTGAGAGTCTTTCTTAAAACCCTCTTCTAGTAAGAATTGTAGAGCTCCTTCTGTTTCTTTGTGTACTTTACCGATGCAATTGATGACTTCGTTTTTGAGTAGTGGTATATAAATTGGATAACGCGGCATTAGATCTGCGATGAAACCTTTGTCTTGAGCACTAAGATGATCAGCCTCACTAAACTCCATATCAAAAAAAGGTTTGACGACATTTTCCCAGAATGGTGATTTACCATTTTCGATATAGCCGCGCATCTCAGCAATTAAAGTATCGGTGAAGCGATTACGATTCTCTGCAATAAATAATAATCTTGATAAGCTAAGTTGTCTTCCTAGAGAGCCTTTGCGGTGATCGGGATGTAAGAATAAGGAGCTTAATATTGAAGGACCATTATGCTCTTTACAGAGTTCTAAATACGCAACTTCTTTGTGTACGTTGAGGCTTTCTGAATCGTGTTTGGCTTGTTTGATCTGGTAAGAGTAGAATGGCTGGAAGCCACCAACTCTTGCTCTAATAGCAGCTGTACCTACGATGGTTTTGGAGTCCAAATCTTCTAGTACAAGCAAATATAATTCATTACCGATTTGTGTCGGTGTAATCATAAAGCTGTTTATAGAGTTTTGAATTTTTTTCTCTAATAATACTGGATCATCAGTAAGTGAGGTCATGCCTATGCCAGTTAAGGTAGCTAATTTAGCGACATCAGCTAAGTCAGAATGTGCTATTGGTCGTATGCAGTAATTAGACAATAAGCTCTCCCTGAGCGAGTTTGAGTAAGAATAATCCTGATAGCTTTGCTCTTTCTATTAAGCTTGAAACTAGCATAAATTCATCCTTGCTATGAATTTTGCCGCCAAGTACTCCTAGTGTATCTATATTTGCTAGTCCATGTTCAGCAAGATTATTGCCGTCACAACAACCGCCAGTATCTTTGGCTTGGAATTCTTGTCCCAATTCTTTTGCACAGATTTGTAGTGCCTCAAATAGCTTCTTAGTTTTTTTATCTGGTATCTTTGCTGGACGATTAAGTTTGCCGCTAAGTTCCATTGTGACTCCAGTGCTTTGACTGATGGAATCTAGGATAAATTGAAGTTTACTTGTAATAGTGTCAGCTTCATCATCATTCTCAATTCTAATATTGATATCAGTGTAAGCCCAGTCTGGGATTATATTTAAGGGGCCACCACCCTCAATCTTGCCAAAATTAATAATATGCCTAGAAGTTAATTCACTTGCTTGACTGATAAATTTAGCTAGAGCAATAGTCGCACTTATACCTTCGTTGAAAGCTCTCCCAACGTGAGCAGCTTTGCCTTTAACTGAAACTCTATAAGTCCCAGAGCCTTTACGCTTATAGGCAACAGAACCATCACTGAGACCTGGTTCGTAGATCAAAGCTATATTGTTATGTTTCGCTAAGTCTTTGAATAATTTGCTAGAACTAGGCGACCCTATCTCCTCATCTGGATTGATAAATACTTGCCAGTTTATATTTTTGGCATAGGGACTAGCTTCTAATATCTCTAGTGCCATTAGCATGACTAATAAACCACCTTTCAGATCAGCGACTCCTGGACCATTGAGAATGTTCTCGCTGATTAGCTTACAAACTTGGAACTCTGAATCAATTGGATAAACTGTGTCAAGGTGCCCCATAAGTAATACACGCTTGGCTTCTGGGTTGTGGTTGTTTTTATGAATGTTCAGAGCTTTGCCAAGTTTACGCTCTTGAGTCTTACCTTTGGGGTCTTGATAAATTTCTGGATCAAGTTCGAGCTCTGTGATTGTAATATTTGAGAATTTATTGTGAAATAAACTCTTGATATGTTGCAAACATTGATCAAGTCCTTTGAGATTATATGAGTGTGAGTTTGTATTTGCTAGAGTTAGTAACTCATCAAACATCGCTTGTTGATTCTTTTCTATGGTTGTTAGATATTGCGATAGTCCCATCAACTACAATCATATCAAGAATTCATATTCAGTCCAATGATACCAATAAGAATCAATCCAGCAAAGCCCATTTTGAGAAGGTTTGATGATTCACCAAAATAAAAGATTCCGGCAATAACAATTCCTACAGTGCTCAGACCTGCCCAAAGTGAATAGGCGACTCCCATATCAATTCTTTTCAGTGCAAAAGATGCGCAGATAAAACTGAGCGCAAAGAGAAGTACTGTCGTGATTGATGAATCAACTTTTGCTAATCCATCAGATAGCTTGAGTTGCACCATTGCAAATACCTCAAACAAAACTGCCGCAAATAATAATAGCCAAGCCATGATAACTCCTTTTTAAGATTAGCTTTGTAAATTAGCTAATCTTCCTCTAATAAATAACCAACAAAAATAACCACAATAAATGTGGTTACATAAAAAAACAACCAACAAAAAAGCTAGCTATAAGGAGCAGAGTCTATCGTGAACACGCTGCCAATTCTTCTATCTAGAACGATGTCCATAATAACTCCTAAAAATGCTGATAAATACATTATACCATATTTTTTTGCTCTCTAACAGAATTTTGATCGAAATTTTAGGTAGAAACCCTGAAGATTAGCGCGATTTTATTCTGGCAATTATTAGTGTTGAAGCTACGAATAGAACTTCAAAACCATAATAGCCGATAAGCAATTGAGCTAGTCCCGACGTAAATCCATAGGAATGTAAGCCAACACCAAGTAGATTTACACCAAACCAAGACAAGATAACTACCATTGAGCCCATTATTGAACCTATGGCGAAGCCTCGGTCTTTAATTAAACCAGCCATTTTACTGTGGAACATAATGGTTGACCATAAGACAATAAGTAGCGCTCCATTTTCTTTAGGATCCCAGCCCCAGAAACGTCCCCAGCTTTGGTCCGCCCAGATGCCACCAAGAATAGTTCCGAGAAAGCTAAAGCATAAGCCAAAGGCCATTACACCATAAATCATCTTAGAAATTTCTTTTAGGTGTAACTCGTTTGTCTTGAGTAATTGTTTGATCAGATAAATATGCCCAATGATTCCAGCAGAGAATACACCCGCATAACCAATGCTGATGCAGATTACATGAGTGCTTAGCCAGAAGTTTGAATTTAGTACCGCTATTACTACCTGCATAGTGTCTCCTTCGTTAGCAAATTTGCTGGAGATTAATAAGAGTAATAAGGCAACGAAGCTTGCAATGATTAATCCAATGTTGCGTCTGTCAATGCGCTCAATAACTAATCCAATGATTACAGTAACCCAGCTTACAAACACAAAAGTCTCAAACAGGTTAGAAACTGGTGGACGTTCTAGAATTATAATCCTTGAAATTAGCGCAAAGCTATGTAACCCAAAAGCTGTCAGTATGAGCCATTGGTTGAGATTGTGGTTAAAGTAGTTACTCTTGAATAAACTTGAGATCATTATTAATAAGAAAGCTAAGCCATAAATGAACTTTGCGTTAGTTAGTGGATTGATTTGATTGTAAATCAGTTCAAGTTGCATTTTGAATTTTTGTTTGAAGCTGATTTGTTGATGATTGTATTTAACAAAAGCTAGTGATGTTTTTTTGAAATTATTATTGTGGTAGCCATCATATAAATCTTTGAGTAAGCGTAAGGAAGTTTTATCTTTGTTTTCTTTGTCAATCAAATTATCCCAAGGCGTGTATAAAGTTGCATTGCTGTTGTGAATGATATTCAAGCTTTGATTACTAGGATATGCTTGGCTAAAGGCTTTGTAGCCTTCGATGCTATCAAATAGAGTCATTGCCATATTGATGTAAGCCGAATCGGTGCTTGAAAGCTGTTTTAGTTGGTCTGGCTTGATGTTAGTGATAGCTTTTTCTAATGTTTGAATGTGAGTAATTAAGTCAAATAAACTTAGGTTCTTGCTATTGTTGAATTGTGCTTCTAGTGTTTCCCCTTCTATGTGCAAGTTCTTGTCAGGAAAATAAAACCTCAAGCTGTTCATTAGATGTGTGTAGCAACAGAGATTGCTAAAGATTCTCATGTACTCTCTGTCAAATTCTGAACGAGCTTTCTCTGGCTTATTAAGAGCGGTGTTGTTAAAGGCTTCTAGCTTGTCCATTGCAATCCTGAGGTTGTTGAAGCTATATCTTCTAGTATCACTTGCTTGTAAATTTAATGACTCTAAGATTTCTGGATTGTTGATTAAGAAGACTCGACTATCATTGATCTTGGTAGGCTCAAAAATTACTTTGCTAAACCAATCAAGATGGCTCATAGTGTCGAGTCGTGACTTGCCAGAGAATCTGAGTAATAAGCTTCTAGCAAAAGTATCTAATGGTTTTAGGCGTCCTTGATCTTGCACTAAGATTTGTTTGAAATATTGGTAGTCAATTGATTGAGCAGCCAAAGCACCTTGGGGTAATAAGCTTAGAGTGATAATCGTTGCAGTGATTAAATGGCGCTTCTTAAGGTAACCAAGAAACATTAGACCGAAGTGTAGCCAGAGTCCAATTGCAGCCAGTAATGTAGCAAAGTATGGAATAAGATAGCCAGGGTTCTTTACTATAGCAAAGGTAGAATACTCATCACCATTGAGGTCTATGCTATAGGAAGATTGATAGATAGTGTAATCTTTAAAGCGCAGGGGTTTATTCATAGAGATCAAGACCTCACGGCTATTGTCGTTGTTATTTAGTAAGACCTTGCTTTGGTAAGACTTTGCAACTTGAGTGCCAGGATATAGCTCTCTAGTTACGTCAATCAATTTAATCCCAAAAGGCATGTTATAGGCTTTGCGATGTAAATTGATAACGAGCTCCTTTAGAATCAAAGTATCTTGGTCATTGCCTTGTAACTCTAGTTCTTTGCCACTAATATCAAGAATTAAAGCAGGAGAATTTTTTTCATAATCATTCTCAATTGGTAGTGATTTGAGAATTCTGCCAGCAAAAGGGGTATCGAAGATTGCAGAATTGATGAATTTGTCTTTTACCGTGATCGTTAAGTCACTACTGATTTGATTAGTTGTTTTGAGTTTGTTGAATGTTATAGTTTGTAGAGCTTTACCCTGCTTAAAAATGCTTAGATCCCAGTTATAGTAATCCTTTGCGATATTACTCGACTCGGCTTCTTTGAGGTTGATAAAGGCTTCTACTCGACTTATCGAGTTAATAAAGCTTGATATTAATAAGATTATTAGGCTTGAGTGTAACAAAAACAAACTTGGTTTGTGTAACATGAGTCGCCACTTTGATATCATCATCGATATCAAGTTGATACCAAGGACTATAAGTACTAATTTGACACTAGGTAATGGAAGTCCATGGAAAAGAAAAAAATTAGAGTTGAAAATGTTTTTTTGTGCCAAATATAAACCATGTTCGACTTGATAAATGGTGCCAAGAATTGTTAGTAAAGCCAAAATAAATAGGCAAGTGACGGTTAATTTTAATGAGCTTAAGCGCTTGATCACGATAGATAATTATAGCTTCTTATTGTGCAATACTATATAAAGTGATCGCTAAGGTTATAGATATTAATTATAAAACAGTCTGGAATTTGGCTTGGCCGATTATTCTCTCTAATATAAGTATACCCTTGATCGGTGCGACTAATATTGCTGTAGTCGGTAGATTGCCTAGTGAGATTTATATTGGAGCGGTGGCGCTTGGAGTTATGGTGCTGCAATGTATCTATTGGAGTTTTTCTTTTTTGCGTAAGGGGACGACAGGATTGGTGGCGCAAGCAATGGGACGGCATGATACTACTGAAATGTTTGCAGTTTTAGTTAGAGCTTTGATGGTAGCTGTTACCTTTGGTGCTTTTGTTACATCAATACAATCATTCATCTCATGGATTGCTTTTGAGATGATACATGCCGAGGCTGCTGTTGAAGTCTTAGCTAAGCAATATTTTGACATTAGAATTTGGGGCACTATTGCCACTATGGGTAATTACGTTATGTTGGGCTGGTTCTATGGCATACAGAAACCCAAACTGGCATTGATTCTTAGGGTTGCAATGAATATTTTAAATATTCCACTTGCGATTTATTTGGCGTTGACTCTCAATCTTGGAGTTGCGGGAGTTGCTTATTCAGCATTGATCTCTCATATATTTGTTTTTGTGTTGAGCTTGCTCGTTGCTTATGTGCTTTGGGTTAGATCACGAGTCCCTCTTGCTGATGTGATTACGGTATCTATGCACTTTAAACAGATTGTTGCAGTCGTAAAAATTAATGGTGATTTGTTTGTTCGTACTTTACTAGTGTTTTTTGCTTTCTCTTGGTTTACTAGTGCTAGCGCAGGGCAGGATAGTGTTACGCTTGCAGCTAATACTATTCTTATTAATTTATTTTGGTTCTTGAGTTATACATTAGATGGCTTCTCTAATGCTGCAGAGGTTTTGGTCGGGCAATCTTATGGAGCAATTAATAATAATCGCTTGTGGCAAGCCGTTGCTATTACAACTAAGATGTCTTGTGTCTTTGCTTTGCTGTTTACTCTTATTTATTACTTAGCAGGTGCTTATTTGATTGATTATTTTACGCATGTTGAGACAGTGCGGATTCTAGCTAAAGAATATTTGCCGTGGCTAGTTGGTATTCCTATTGTTGGGATCTGGTGTTTTCAATTAGATGGAATTTATATTGGCATGACACAAACTTCTATGATGATGTTAATGATGTTAATTGCGTTTGCAGTCTATGCTCTTGCAATATTAGTGTTGCCGCATTATCTAGGTAATCATGGTTTGTGGTTGGCACTTTATATCTTTCTTGTTGTTAGAGCGGTGACTTTGTATATTCCGCTAAGAGCTCAGATGCCAAAGTAATTTGTTGAGAAGTTATTTGTCAAATGAATTGAGAAGCTACTTTCATGGAGTCTTGAGCTTTTGTTAGCTAAAAACAGCAAAAATTGAACGAAGTAGGCAAAATTCGACGCTTTCGAACTTTTGCCGTAACGCAGTGAATATTTTTGCGCATTTTTAGCAATAAGAGTCTCAACCGGAATGAAAGTAGCTTCTCAATTCAATTACTATATTGAACTGCTATATAATTAGATCAATCCTACATGTTAAGAGAAAGAATATTCCTGAAATCCTTAGCCCTAGTCTATTTCTTTGCTTTTCTGTCGCTCACGCAACAAGTCAAAGTTTTATTCTGTGCTGATGGCATTATTCCAATTCAAGATTATTTAAATTATGTTGCAAGCCATCTGCTTAATCCACTAGAGCGCTTTGCCAGATTGCCATCGTTATTTTGGTTTAATCAGTCAGATAGTTTTATTTACTTGCTGAGTTTGGTGGCAACTGTCATAGCAATAATTTATTGCTTACAAATCAAATTGCAATCAAGGTTTGTGGATATAGTTGTATTTTTATTCTTGTATTTGAGTTATTTATCTTTTGTTAATGCAACTCAAGTCTTCTTGAGTTTTCAGTGGGATATATTATTGCTTGAAATTGGCTTATTGACAGTGTTATATCTGTTATTTAATAATCAAGCTGCTTCTGTTTTTGTTTGGATTTTTAGAATTTTGGTTTTTAAATTAATGTTTATGTCAGGTCTAGTGAAGCTTGCTAGCCATGATCAGACTTGGGCTAATCTTACTGCTCTCCAGTATCACTATCAAACTCAACCTTTGCCTAATCCCTTGAGCTATTTCTTCCATCAATTACCTCTAGGTTGTCATCAAGTTTCTTGTTTGTTGATGTTTGTTGTTGAGTTGATTTTGCCTTGGTTTATATTTATCAACTCAAAGTTGCGACGTTTTGCTGCTTGGGCTTTTATTGCTTTGCAGGTCTTAATTATAGTTTCAGGTAATTATTGTTTCTTTAATATACTTACTATTGTTTTATGTCTATGGCTTTTTGATGAACTGACTTTGCAGAGACTATTACCTGCTAATTGGGCTGTATTACCAGAGATTAAAGTCATTACTTATGACAATTTGTTTGCTCGACAAATCACTCAGGGATTGAGCTTTGTGCCGAGTGTGATTAACTGGCAGCGTTGGTGGAGAGTTTTTGTTATTCTGGCATCTTTGCTTATATTAATATTTTATAGTGTGATCTCTTTTAGTTTTATTGCTACTAAATCTTCTCGAATACTGAGTCGTAGTAGTATTTGGCAACCAATGCAGGATTATTATTTCAAAAATTATTACTCTTGGTACTTTAGTAATCCTTATGGTTTGTTTGCTGTGATGACAACTACTCGCAATGAAATTATTATTCAGGGTAGTTATGATGGTGAGAACTGGAAGGATTATGAGTTTAAGTATAAGCCTGGTGAGTTGAAAAAATATCCTAGTCAAATTGCTCCAATGCAGCCACGCTTGGACTGGCAGATGTGGTTTGCGGCACTTTCTGATATTAAGCATAATCAATGGCTACTTAAAGTAGTGTTGAAACTGTTAGAAGGTGATAAAGATTTATTAAAGTTATTTGCTTTAAATCCTTTCCCTGAGCTGCCTCCTAAATATATTCGCCTTAAGCTTTATGAGTATCAATTCAATGATTGGAAGGACTTTGTTAGTACCGATAATATTTGGAAGCGTGAAGAATGTGGTATTTATCTGCCACCATTAGAGTTGCGTAATTTTGCTGCGTAGGTTTTTTCGAACCAAGGTAAGTTTTCTAGCAATTATTGATTCGGCATCTTGAGTATTAGTTGCTTCATTAAGAGCTGCAATAGCTTCTTGTCTTGCGTTGATAAATATAAAACTAGCATCATAGTAATTATTCAACCAAGTCATTTAGTTGCTGCAGTAATTTGCAAAAACTTCCTTCGTGATAAATCTGACATCGCAACAAGATCTATACCT
>CAZKFA010000015.1:0-9139 GCA_964551925.1 uncultured Gammaproteobacteria bacterium | reverse complement strand
AATTTGCAAAAACTTCCTTCGTGATAAATCTGACATCGCAACAAGATCTATACCTAAATCTTTTGTGGCAGATTGCAGTCTATGAAGAAAATTGGCTCTGTTGATTGTTGTTGTAGTCATTTAAATAAGCTAAGATATTATTACAGGATAATTATATCAAGATAAAAGTGTCGAATGCGGCATATTTGACCACATTTCTTAATCTTGTTATAATATTCTCATGGATTTATCTGCATCTAGCCTTACTAAGCAAGGCTCAGTAAGAGTTAATTTAGTTCGGAAATTACTTGGATCGGTATTAGCGAGTTCTGGGATTTTACTTGCTACTGCAGATAATCGGAGTATTGCTGAAGATTTAGCCAAGCCCGTAGTGGTAGCACCGGCGATGAAACAGGATCGTGAAATATTTGATGATTTTAGAAGATTAGAATTGGTACTAGAACAGGGTCTCAAGTCTGGAATCATACCGCGTGATTTAGCAGAAGAGTTGTTGCAGAGCCAAGACCAATTGATGAACTTTAAGGCGGACAGGCACTATGTAACTTTTACTAGTTGTTTGATTGAGCAGTTGGCTAAATCAAAACCTTTAGAGCCCATGCTGCGAGCTTTGTTAACAACTAATAATCCAAATATATCTTCTCATCTTTTGCGTTTGTTTGAATTTGGTGATCTCAATTATGATCAGGTCTTGAAGCTTGCTGCTAGTGCTAGGCTTCAATGCCGTAAAACAAATGCTGATTTGCAAAATTGTTTTGTACATCTTGATAAAGAATATAAATTCCAATTAGAAGAAATTCTACCCACTGTAATTAACAATAGAGTCGAAGCTGGGCTTCTCAGTGAACAAGTTGCAAGTTCATTAATTCAGGATATGACTGTCGCACAAAAATTGCAAAATCCTAAATTAGGAGCAGCCGTTGCCGAGCTGTATACGGTTTTGGACTTATATAGTAAGGATAAGCTTGAAGATAAAGAGCTTGCAGCAATTCTTGATAAATTAAGAGGTGTCACTAAAGGAGAGGGTTTTGTGCCTGATGATGTTTGTTTGATTTTAAGTTTCATGAAAGAAGATTTGCTCAGGCAAAGACATAATGAACAATCTCCATTTAAAGAAACTACTTTGCTGGTAAATTTTAATAAGCTCTATGAAGCCTTTGTTAGCAGTAATGAAGAGCGTTTGACTCTAATGCAAAATTTTTGTTTCTTGAAAGATAATATTAAAAAATTCTATCCTCTCACTGAAGAAAAGATTAAGCATATATTACTGGTGCAAAAAGAAATAGAACAGGCTATTGTAGATGGATTGATCCCGAAAACATGTAATTTCTCTGGAGGCTTTTATATGAGTCGTGATTCTGTTACTTTTTTGAGTGAATTGAGGCGAGCTAGTCAGCAAGCTGAATTTAAGCCTATTTCAGAGGACATTATGCGTTCATTGGCTAAGATTGATAGTCCCAATATGATGATAGCTTTGATTTCTTTGTATCAGCAGAATCAATTATCATCTAAAGAATTATTGGCTGTTACAGAGAAGGTTCAGAGGCGCTTTCCTTATATTCACTCTATCTATTTGTCTGGTGGAGAAGTCAGCGCAATAGAATTAAGTGTCTTGAATGATGTTCTTAGTACTTTAGCTGTTCAAGCCAAGAAAGAAGTGCCAGAGGTGATTCGAGAGAAATATGAAGATGGAGATGCCAAGCCATTGACTAAAGAACAACTTTTTGTACAAATAGAGAAACTTGCTGAGCTTCTGGGAGTCAGAAGTTGTATAAGAGGCTCTCAAGCTAGTCAAAAAACTGTTTCGATCGTTATGCCAAGTCCCTTTGTTGCTAGTACTGATATCACGGAGACTGAAGCGGTTGGAACGGGTGAGCAAGAAGTGGGTAAATAGAACTGGATCTAGTTGCCGTATTATAATTAAGGGCAACCATGATTGATGATCTGAATAATATAAAATATGATCCAGATTATACTGTGCCTTTGGGTATTTTCAAAAACCCACATTTGCAAACTATGTTTGCTCGTTTGTTTCGCTATTGTCGTAAGGCTTCTTATCAAAGAGAAAGAGTTAGTTTAGTAGATGGTGATTTTATTGATATTGATTGGTCAAGAGTAGGTTCTAAGTCTCTTGCTGTAATCTGTCCAGGCTTTGAGAGTGATTCATATCGTCGCTATGTCGTTGGATCTAGTAATTTATTGAATGAAAATGGTTTTGATTCTGTTGTTGTTAATCATCGCGGCACTAGTGGCGTTCCTGGTAATAATTACATCTTTGGTATTGGTGATGAGAAGGACTATGCCCAGGTTATTGATAGTCTTCTAGCGAATTATGATTATCAGGAAATTTTTCTGATTGGTTATAGTACTGGTGGCAATCTTACTGTGAAGTATGTTGTTGATCAATCAAACTTAATTAATCCAAGAATTAAAAAAGTTTTTGTAACTTCACCAGCTCTGCATTTAGTTTCAACCATGGAGCAATTTAATCTTCCTATGAATCATTTATATCTCAGAGGTTTCTTGAGCTTTATGTTTAAGAGACTTTGGGTTGGTCGTAAGATCTATAAAAGAGAAATTAAATTCTCTGATTTGTTTACAATCAAGACCCCTGAGCAATTCTATGATAAGTTTTGTTATCCTTGGACTAAAATTAAGTTTATTGACTATCTTGCACAACATAGTGCTTGCGGGCATTTAAGTCGTATTAAAGTTCCTTTGGTTATAATTGATTCTATTGATGATCCTTTCTTAGATCCAAGATTTTATCCATATTTGCAAGCCATGGCAAATGACTATATAACCCTGAGACTTACTAAATATGGCGGGCATGTGGGTTTTGTGGACTTTAAGAGTCGCTATTATTGGAGTGAGAGAAAGATGATTGAGTTTTTGAAAAATGGTGGACGCTGAAAGGCTTGAACGTCGGGCCGCCTCGGTACGAGCGGAAACGCAGCTAGAATCTGTAGAAGAGAACCAGAAGCCCGCGGAGCATAAGTAATAAATTACAGAGTAATTTATTACTTATCACGAGATGCAGCTTAACTATAAATGGTGGACGCTGAAAGGCTTGAACTTCCGACCGCCTCGGTGTAAACGAGATGCTCTACCAACTGAGCTAAGCGTCCATGTTTGATGTCCCCTCGCATCTCGTTTGCAACGAGATGATATTTGTTTACGCAGCATGGTTTCTGCGAAACCGGCTGCTTAGCAACTGAGCTAAGCGTCCTTGGTGAAATGTTTCTGGGAAACAAGCTACAATGATACCAAAGCATGTCCTTTTGTAAAATAGTAATTACAGATCCTTCACAATCATTTAGTCATTCAAGTGGTGGTTCTCTATCCTATGCTATTCCTGAACACTTAACTAGCAGTGTACAGCTTGGTTCTTTGGTTTCAGTGCCGCTACGCAATAAAAAAACCACTGGTTTGGTAATAGATATATACAAAGAACCTAGTGTTGAAGACCATAGTTTTGAACTTAAGGATATAGATAACCTGATTAATGACGATGTCACTCTCGAACGTGAACTTATTGAACTATTGAAGTTTACCGCCGAACATTATGCTTGCTCCTATTCTGATGTAGTGTCAAATTTGGTGCCGAGAAATATTCTTAAATCACCGCAGCAAGTTATTAAACTTATTAATGAGCAACAGATGATTCTAATGCAAGAAGACCCCATTCTTCAATTACTGGCTAAGTCCCGCCAGAAGCAATTAAAATTCTCCCGTTTGCAATTACTCTCCAAGTTAGAAAAAAAACAACTTCAGGCAACTGTTCGTAAATTAGAACAGCGAGGTTTGATTAAATCTTCATATGTGACCGCTAAAGCAAAAGCAAAATTGGCTTGGCGCAACCCAATGGAACGTATTGACCAAGCGGGGTCTGTTGATTTGCTAGCTTTGACTGTTGAGCAAACTGAAGTGTTGCAGCAAATTAATCAAGGTTTGGAAATTAATCCTAATCATAAATTTCTTATTCATGGTGTTACTGCTAGTGGTAAGACTGAAATTTATTTGCGCTTGATTGCTGATATTCTTGCGCTTAATAAGAGTGCTATATTATTGGTACCAGAGATATCCTTAGCACCGCAAGTAGTCGAAAGAGTCGCGCAAAGATTTGGAGTTGATAATGTTTTGATTTGGCACAGTGCGCTAACCCAATCAGAGAAAGCGTTTACATTTAGTGAGTTGCAATCTGATAAACCTAAGATAGTTGTTGGAGCTAGATCTGCTATTTTTGCTCCAGTAAAGAATCTTGGTTTAATTGTTGTTGACGAAGAACATGAGAATTCTTACAAACAAGATCAACCTGCACCACGTTATCACGCTAGAACTATTGCCGAGAAACGTTCTGAGCTAAATAACTGCCCGCTTATTCTTGGTTCAGCAACTCCTAGTGTTGAAACTTATTATAAAGCTCTAAACAACCCAGATTATAAGCTGCTTACGATGAAACAGAAAGTTTTTAATCAAGCGATGCCCAGTGTACAGATTGTCGATATGCGTCAAGAGTTCAATAATGCTAATAAATCTATTTTTGCTAGACCTTTACATCAAGCTATTAAGGATGCGCTTACACGTAAAGAGCAAGTGATACTATTTCTTAATAAGCGCGGAGCCGCTTCCCATGTGTTTTGTAGGGGTTGTGGCTTTGTTTATAAATGTAATCATTGTGAAAGCAAGACTGTTTACCATTCTGATCGTAAGATTATGATTTGTCATTATTGTGGCTTCACAGAAAATCATCCGCAAGAATGCCCGCAATGTAATTCTACTGCGATTAAATTTTTTGGTTTGGGTACTCAGAAGCTTGAGCAAGAAACACAACGAATATTTCCAGAAGCGCGTGTAGCGCGTTTGGATAGTGATGTGAGCCGCGTTAAGCATGGTTATATAGATATTTGGAATAAGTTTAAGAACTCTGAGATCGATATCTTGATTGGGACTCAGATGATTGCTAAAGGCTTGGATTTCCCAAATCTCACTGTGGTTGGAGTAATTGCTGCTGATAGTAATTTTAATCAATTGGATTATTTGGCTGATGAGAGAGGTTTCCAGTTATTAACTCAGGTTTCTGGCAGAACTGGTAGAGCTGATAAGCCAGGGCTAGTAGTTTTTCAAAGTTATGATCCAGAGAAGCAAGCTCTTATTGATGCTAAGAATCAAAACTACGAAGATTTCTATAATGTTGAGATTGCTTTGCGTAAGGACTTTCTTTATCCGCCTTTTAGCTCCTTGATTAGGTTTGTCGCGGTGGGTGAAGATGAAGTTCAGGTCAAGAAATTAATAGAAGCTTTTGCAAAAGAATTACCAGATGAGCTTAAAGCTATTGAGGCAGGGATAGTAGGACCTTGTCCGGCTGTGATATCTAGGATTAGTAATAAATACCGTTATCACTTGCTTGTCAAAATACCGGAAGCTCAGAAGTATTTGATTCCCATTATCAAAGCTTTGTATCAAGAATTTGATTCAATTAAAGAAGTTAATTTTTCTATTGATATAGAAAGTACTTCGTTTATGTGAGCATAAGCCTTGCTCTGAGGCATTTGAGGACAAGTCTGCTATACGGTGTATAGTAAAATTTTCCAATTGGAGTAATGATATTTTGTGTCTGATGATAAAATTACTATACGCTGTATAATAAACTATAATTTAACTTCAGTTGCAATAATACAAATATTATTCTTATCTGCGTAAGCAATAGCCTTCTCTTGATCAATGAAAAAACATTCTCCAGCTTCAAAAGCAAGAATAGCATCTTTGCCAATAGCCTTAAGGGTTTTGAGTCCAACTGTAGGCACGTCAAATCTATTGTCTTGATTGGGTTTGCTTACTTTGCAAACTATCATTGTTGAACTTTGTTTTTTCTTGTGCATCAATTCTTTGGCTCTTTTGATACATTCATTAGTCCCTTCGATTGCTTCAACAGCGGTGATTGCTTTGTTTTGGGCTACTACCGTTTGACCAATGTCAAGTGCTGCTAAACCCTTTGCTCGACTTAAACTAAACTCTATTGTTTCTAGCTCTTCTGTGCTAGCTTGCCTTTTGGTGAAGGTTTGTGATCCAGGGAATAAATCTCGCAGATATTTTGTTTGATCAATAATTGTTAGCCCATATTCTTGTTCTAAGAAGTCAGCAAGTCTATGATGTAATGAATCATCGTTCATATCTTTGAGTTCTTTTACTTTGGCTAGTAGCCGTAAATCAAGTCTATGTAAGTCTTTAAAGAAATCTAGTTTTGGCACTTTGCCAATCATTGTTAGGTGCTTGATTTTATTAGTTTGAATTACTTCAATCATTTGAAATATATCAATGGGATTGAATTTATAAGTTTTGGTTATTGATTTAAGTTGCCTATAAGTTTCGTTGTTAAGCGCAAGTGCTATAACCTCTATGCCTTCAGCTATTGCTGACTTGGCTAATTTGATAGGTAGTTCGCCATAACCTGCTACCAGAGCAAGTTTGGTGATTTGCTGTTCTAAGACTTTAGGCAATTAAAGACTCTCCTTTAATGGTAAGTTCACTGTTATTTAATTTGAAATGATCAATAATGGTTGCTCCAATATCAGCAAAGGTTTTGCGGGTGCCAAGATTATATCCTATAACACCTTTCTTATAGCAGAGTATCGGTACATATTCCCTAGTATGATCAGAACCCACCGCAGTTGGATCACAGCCATGATCTGCTGATATCATTAATATATCTTCAGAGTTTAAGCTATTTAATATTTCTGGTATTTTAAGGTCTATTGCTTCAAGTGCTTTAGCAAATCCATCAGGATCCCGTCTATGACCATAATTAGAATCAGTCTCAACTAAATTAATAAAAATTATTTCCTTATCAGTGGTAGCAGGTCTTTTTATTGTTTCAATAAACTTATTCAAACCATCAGCGTTATTGTCGGTGTGTATGTTCTCTGGAACTCCAACTCCAGAGAAAATATCTTCGATCTTGCCAAGTCCAACTACATGACCGCCAGCCTCTAGAGTTAATTCTAGAACAGATTTACTATGAGGTAGTATTGAATAATCATGACGCTTATCACCTAAGCGAATATATTTATGATCAGCAGCTTTGTTGCTGTTAGGATTAGCTTTAGGATTGAGTTTGAATGGTCTCGCGATAATTCTAGCGACTTCGTGGTCGCCATGCATTATTTCTCTGGCAGTATGACACCACTTGTAGAGTGTCTCTAGAGGTACTACATCAACATCGCAAGCAATCTGCAATACTGAGTCAGCACTAGTGTAGATAATTGGATTACCAGTCTTTCTATGCTCATCCCCTAATTCATTAATGATATCCGTACCGCTAGCAGGTTTATTACCAAGTACGCCAGATACTCCTGTTGCTTCTTTGAATGCTTCGATGATCTTGGCAGGGAATCCATTTGGATAATAAGGGAAAGGTTTATTAGCTTTGATTCCCATCATTTCCCAATGACCAGTAATGGTATCTTTAGCAGGATTCAGTTCCGCCATCTTGCCAAATGAAGCTAAAGGTTGTTCTAGTTGCTCAAGTTTAGGCAAGGAAATAATATTTGCTAAGCCAAGTTTTTGTAGATTAGGTAATTTGATCCCACCAGAATGTTCTGCTGCAAATTTACAAGTGCTGTGTAATGTATTAGATTCTGCAACTTCGTCATACTGAGCCCAATCAGGCATAGAGCCAACTCCGCAAGCATCTATCACCATAACAATAGCTCTTTTTTTAGACATTTATCACAAATGATTATAGCATTCAAGGACAGTCTGGGAAATTGACTATCGTGCTATTTTTCAGTGTATCCTTAATACAGTGCAAATAAGTATAATTATTCCTACATATAATAGAGCCATAGAGTTAGCTAAATTACTAGCAGACTTATTAACACAGGTAGAACATTTAGCAATAGCTAATTTGGAATTAATTGTGGTTGATAATAATTCTACGGATAATACTAAGCAAATAGTTCAAGCACAACCTAGTATTAAGTATATCTTTGAAGCTAATCAGGGAGTGAGTTTTGCTCGTAATTCTGGAATTATAAATTCTACTGGTGACTTGGTAGTATTTCTTGATGATGATGTTCGTTTGGCTTCAAACTGGTTACAAGTAATTTATGATCTAGCTAAGGATCTTGATTTAACGAAGCCTCTTGCTTTTGGTTCTAGAGTCATTCCTGATTGGCAATCTAAGCCTAGTTGGATTAAGTTCTCTGGACCTTTTGCTATATCTCAGTCAGTGTTTCCTTCTCATGATTTTGGTGAACATGATTGCTTGTATCCTTTTACTTACAATGGCGTTACTATAAGTAATCCAATTGGTGCTTGTATGATTTTTACGCGTAAGGTATTTGAACTATTTGGTGATTTTAGAGTGGATCTTGGTCCTGGGCTTGCTTTTGAGCTAATTCATGAGGATACTGAATATTTTAGGTATCTTATTAATCAGAAAATCGAAACTGTTTATTTGGCGGATTGTGTTGTCTATCATCCTGTGAGTGATTCTAGAACTGCGTTTGATTATATTTGTGAGTGGTATTATAAATCTGGTTTAAGTATGTATTTTATGTCTCATAATCCTAGAGAAGCTTCTAGTAGAATCAAGATACTGTTTATTGGAGTTCCCCTTAGGTTTAAAGGATACCTACCTAATTTGCTTGAGACAATTAAGATGGGAGGAGTTCCTTTGTATTTATTTGCTAAGATTGTGGTTTTGTATATTTTATACTTACTAACTCGATTATGTTTTTGGCAGGATTTGACTCGTTGGTTGTTGATTTACCTTGCTAAAACTAGAGGGGAAATTGCAGGTGCTAAATTAATTAGTATTAGGGATTCACTGAAAAGGACTAATTCTTAATTATTTTCTAAATTCATTTATTCATAAAATAGATGGTTTATAATGAGAAAATTCTCGGGGGAGTATAATAGAATAGATCTTAGGGGCCTTTAGCTCAGTTGGTTAGAGCGCACGCTTGATAAGCGTGAGGTCCGGTGTTCAAGTCACCGAAGGCCCACCATTGTTTTTAATTTATTTAGCTCCAATATTTCAACTACAAAAGAAAGAAGCACCCGTAATGGGTGCTTCTTTCTTTTAAATGGTGCTGGGGAAAGGATTTGAACCCTCGACCGCCTGATTACAAGTCAGATG
>CAZKFA010000014.1:39586-47558 GCA_964551925.1 uncultured Gammaproteobacteria bacterium | reverse complement strand
AGTGGAGTGCTAATTTTTTTGTTGATCTTTGGGCTGACACCAAAATACTCAGCTGATGGCTTGCCATTAACTGTTACTTTACCTTGGCCAGCTTTGGTTCTAACTCTAGCGATGGCACGTTTACGTTTGCCAACTACTGATGGGGTATTACGTTCTTTAGTTTTCTTCATTAAACTCCTTGAGCTGCTAATTGTGGCGCGTGTGGGTGCTCGCTGCCAGCATAAATCTTTAGTTTGGTTATAAGTCTATCGCTAAGACGGTTGTGAGGTAACATGCCTTTGACCGCTCTTCTCAAAGCCTCTGTTGGTCTGCGTTTGCGTAGGCTAGCTAAATTCTCAACTTTGTGCCCACCAGGGATACCACTGTGACGGTGATAAACTTTCTCTTGTTCTTTGTTACCACTAACTTTAACTTGTTCAGCATTGATTACAACAACGAAATCACCACAATCTTGATTTGGTGTGAAAGTGCTTTTGTTCTTGCCTCTTAGAGCGTTAGCAATTTTAACTGATAGGCGGCCAAGAATTTCGTCTTTGGCATCAATAAGAATCCAAGCGCGCTCGCTCTCTTCTTTAGTAAAAAACTTAGTCGTTTTCTCTGACATAGCCTTGAATTCTAGCATATTAGTTTTCAGCAATTTGATTAATAAATAATTTAGAACTTTATTGTGCTACAATCGTTTTTCGTGCTAAAAACTCACATAATAGTTGATTTTTATGCTGCGAATCCTCGCACTTTGGCTCGGGCTACCGAGCTCAAATTAGCTATTGATACGGCTTTAGAAACCCTTGATTTGTTGGTTAAACAGGATAATTATATGCAGTTTGAGCCGCAGGGTGTTACTGCTACTATTGTTTCTGAGTTGTTTCATTTTAGTATTCATACTTGGCCAGAGTTTGGCTCTTGTGCCGTTGATCTTTATAGCCTTAAAGAATATGACTTTGCTAGGTCTATTGCAGATGTATTGAAACTTGCTTTTGAAGCGAATGAATACGATCTTAAAGTAATGCATCGTATGCAGAAAATATAATAAGACTTGTTCTAAGCCATTTCGAAACAAGTCTAATAAAAAAACCGCAGGTTTTTAGTCCTACGGTTTTTCAGTATCTAAGTTTTAGTTTTAACTAGTCAAGGATTTCGTATGGATTGTAATCCATGAATTCACCATCTAGTGAATAGCTTTCAGAGGTGAAAGGATCTGACCAACCAGTTCTGATACCATTGACAGCACCTTTAGCTAAGCCAGTTATAGCACCAGTAACACCACCAGCGATCGCGCCTGTTGGGATACCCACTGTCTTGCCAAGTAACTCACCGCCCATCGCGTCTGAAGTGCTTTCGGCAAGATCTTCACCTTTAGCCGCTGTACCTCTAACCAAGCCAACTGGAGTACCAATCACTAAGCCAGAGATAGCACCCATAGTTTTGCAAATAAAACATGAAAGTTTGTCATGCGTTTTTTTCACCGGAGTTGGAGTCGCTGCTACTGTTGGAGTAGGGGGCTTGATAGCAGGAGGTTGTACAACTGCTTGTGGAGCTGGAGTAGGAGCTGCTACTTTTTGAATTTGTTCTTGAGCTTCTCTCTTGTACTCTTGTTGTTGATCAGCGCGAGCACGCTCTAGAGCTTCTCTCTCTTCTGGCTCAACTTCTACCAATCTCTGCACCACACCCGCTTGCACAGCTGGTTGTATTGTACTGATTAGCATAGTCGCCACAAAACCTAATACCAATAATTTGTTGAATCTTTTCATAGTTGTTCTATTATAACCTGTTTTAGTTAATTAAGCACTGTAAAATTAATTCCATTGACCCTAGCGTGACTTTGCTAGAATTAAATTGATGAAAAAAGTCTTAATTGCTAATCGTGGTGAAATTGCACTCAGAGTTATTCGAGCTTGCAAAGAGTTAGGGATCAAAACTGTTGCGGTTTATTCTCAAGCTGATGAAGATAGTATGCACGTAACTATGGCTGATGAAGCTTATTGCATAGGACCAGCGCTTTCAAGTAAAAGTTATCTTCATATCCCTGCGATTATTAGTGCTGCGCTAACTTCTGGGGCTGATGCGATTCATCCTGGTTATGGGTTCTTAGCAGAGAATGCGCATTTCGTTGATGTTTGTAATGAGCACAACCTTAAATTTATTGGACCAAGTTCTGAAGCTATTCGTAAGATGGGTGATAAAGCTACTGCGCGTGAAACTATGATGGCGGTAGGAGTACCTTGTGTACCGGGTTCTGATGGACTGGTTGATGATTTCCAAACTGCTCTTGACTTAGTAGAGACGAAGATTGGTTATCCTGTCATTATCAAAGCTACTGCTGGTGGCGGTGGTCGTGGTATGCGTATTGTGCGCAACAAAGAAGAGCTCGAGAAGAATTTTATCCAAGCACAAACCGAAGCTAAGAATGCTTTTGGTAATGCTGGTGTCTATGTCGAGAAATATATTACGCGCATGAAGCATATTGAGATTCAGATTTTTGCTGATGGACAAGGTGGCTATGTGCATATGGGTGAAAGAGATTGTTCAGTACAAAGACGTCACCAGAAGCTTATTGAGGAATCACCATCGCCTGTGATAACCGAAGAACTCAGAGAGCGCATGGGTGCTGATGCTGTCAAAGCCGCTAAAGCGGTGAAGTATGAAGGCGCTGGTACTGTAGAGTTTATTTTTGTGCCAGAGACTCAAGAATATTATTTCATTGAAATGAATACGCGTATTCAAGTCGAGCACTGTGTAACTGAGATGGTTACTGGTTTTGATTTGGTGAGCTGGCAGTTAAGAGTGGCTCGTGGAGAGAAGTTTGACTTTGATCAATCTGATATTAAGCTTAGAGGACATTCTATTGAGTGTCGTATCAATGCTGAAGATCCCGAGATGGGCTTTATGCCGTGTCCTGGTCATATAACCGGTTTCATGCCACCGGGAGGTCTGGGTGTGAGAGTTGATACTCACTGTTACACGGATTATTTCGTGCCACCAAACTATGACTCGTTGATGGCGAAGTTAGTTGTCTGGGCAAGAACGAGAGAACAAGCTATCAAGAGAATGCAAAGATGTTTAGATGAGTTTACTATTACTGGAATTCAATCTACGATTCCTTTTCATCAGCGCGTTATGGAACATGAAGTGTTTCGCTCTGGTGAGTTCTGCACAGATTTTATTGACAAACATCTTAATGCTGAACCAGTTCCTGCGACGGTTTAAGCTGCCTGTAGTTTTGGCATTTTCTTGTCGTCGCCCATTCCGAATAACTCTTGAGCAGCAAGTTTTGGTAATTGAGCAAGGCTAACCTTGCGATGTTCACTATCACTATTTAGCTCGCCCTGCTTGATTGAATTCAGCCATAGGCGTTTACCGCAGAGGTTGAGTGCCCAGTTTAAATAGGTTGCTTTCTTCTCAAAGACAGGTATGAGTTTGCCACATAGATCCACTAATGATGAGGCGAACATAAATACTCCAGAACTAAAGTATCTCCATTGTCCTTTGGCTAAGCGACTTGGTTGCATTTTTGCGATCTCCACACCAATACCACCAGTATGTCTAAGTAGAGCTGGTATTTTTTTCAGTCCTGTTGTTATTGAAATCACTGGAGCTATTGAAGTAAGCAATCCGTAGAAGACTCCACCAGGTCCTTTGCCAAAATTACCCATGGTGCCTAAAGGTGCTTTGCGAAACTCTTTCCAGAATTTTTTGAGACCAATAGTTAGGTATTTGATGTTTTCTGAGAAGCTTGAATAAGATTTTTTTCCAGCTAATGATTTTAGCTCAGCGAGTGCATTGTAGAGTCCTACAGGTACTCCACGGTTTAGAGTTAGAGTTTTGCTTTCAGAAAGATACGGGATCGCGATATCTAATAACTGTGGTCCGATAAAGGCATGATCTCCACGTTGATATGCGTCACTAGCGCAGACCGCACCATTAGTACCAAAAGCCACTACTGTTGCTTGTTTGGAGAATTTTTCAAAAAGATTTTTGATGGGATTGCCATCCTTGAATACAAATTGCAATAGGAACGTTACTAAACTAGAAGCACCAGCTATGTGGTTAGTGAGATTGAGAATATATTCTCTAAGATTATCAATTGATCCAGTTTTCTCTTGTGGAAATAACATCCGAAGTTGCTCAGAAATCCCTTTTGGTAGGGGTGATTTGTGTAAAGATTTTGTATCAGTCTCTGTAGCAATTGCTTTCTGGTCATCCCTCAGAATTGCTTCGGTAGCGTCAATACCCAATGCTGGTTTGGATTCTGGGATTTGGCCAATTTGTGGCCCTGCAATAGTCTTTATTTCCGCCATTTCTCTACAAAAATCCTTAGGGTTTTAGGATTTCTTAATATTTAATTCTAGCTTAAAAACAGATATATGTCTATATAGTTTGCTGAAAATCCACTTTTCAGGGCGTCCTTAATATTCCGATTTATACTTACGATCCAATGAATTAATCATCGACTTGGCTCTATCATTACCTAATTTAGCACTTAATTGAACATTATCCCAAGCTAAATCATGCTGATTCAGAGCTTTATAAATTATAGCGAGCGACAGATAATAATCACTCTTTTGAGGGCTATTATTGATTAAACCAAGGTTTTCTAGTCGTTTGAGAGTATTAAGAGCTTCATTCGCTTTATTTGCACCTATGTTCATCTCTGCAATATCCAAATAGCGTTTGACTATATATTCTTTGAGTTTTTTGTGGTCAAAACGATCCTTTCCTATAGATTTGCTGCTTTTGTTGTAATAGTCTAAGCCTGCTTCAAGGATTCTTGTCTCGGCGCTTAGAGAATTAATATTATTGGCTAAGTCAATAAAAAAGTTTTCATCTAAATCCAGTTTGAAGGCCTTTGGTAAAGTTAATGCAATTAAATCACTTGAATTATTAGCAGTAAGGATTTCTATTATTTCATTGAAGTCACCAGAGAATTTTTTGGGGATATACTCGATTCTTTTGATAGTATCAGTTGCGGCATTAAAATTTTTGGATTTAACTAAAGTATAGAAAATTAAAGTATCGAGATCTTTATCTTTGGCTTGGCTAGAGCCTTTAAGCTGTTCAAGAATATTGAGAGCTTTTGCAGTTTTGTATTCTCTGAGCAATTTCTGTACTTCATCAATAGCTTTGGATCTGGTATTCATACTATTGGTTACTAAGAAACCAATCACTATTATTACTAGAATTGCAATTGCTGGTTTGTTCTGAGTTGGTTGAAACATAGTGTATATATCATAGTAGCATTGCTGAACCAAAGTACAAGGTAAGTAGTGCAATAGCAAGCAGTGACATGGTTATAGGGTCAGGAGTTGGGGTTAGAACCGCTGATAAACAGAGTGTAATCATAATGGCGTAACGCCAATGCTTTGTTAAGAGCTGACGATTAACCAAACCAAAATGCCCAAGGCTAATAAGGATAATCGGCAATTCAAAACTAATACCACTAACCATAAGGATTGCAAGCTCAAGATTGAGTAAATGCTCTAAGCCATAAAGCTGTTCAACTAAATTCTCATGAAAATTCAAAAAGAAGTTTAATAGTGGTGGAAGGATTATAAAATACGCAAAAACTATACCCAACCAGAATAACAAGGGTGTCATGATGATTATTGGGGTTAGGATTTTCTGTTCTTCTGTTTTGAGTCCGGGTTTGATAAATAATCCAACTTGTTGTAATACCATTGGTAAGCTCAATGTTAATCCCGCGTAGACAGAGATTTTGAGGCTTGAGGTGAATAACTCGCCAGGTTTGAGCTGAAAGAATTTAGCACCATGAGGTACTGCTGCAATAAGGATTTTGATAAAGGCATCAGAGAAATAGAAAGCAACTCCAATGCAGATAATGATTGTGATGACGCTGATGATAATTCTACTTCTAAGTTCTTCTAAGTGTGAACTTAAGTCAACAGCAGTGTTAGCAGCTGAGTCCTTATCTAAATAGTCTTCACGATTGTATTTTGGTTCTGGCATTGATGTGTCGGGCTTGGGCAAGTGCTCTGTCAGCGTTTGCGAGCATATCTGACCGTTACTACTTGATCTCCAAACAGCAAGCTTATAGAGCTATTGTCAGCACTGAATGACTCTATAGTATTGGGATCTATAAATATTGATACGGCTCCTTCTTGACTAGAGAAACTAAAGCTATCACCTTGTTTCTCTAGTTTGACTGCAAAAGACATCCTGAAGCCGGAATTAAGTCTAGAAGAGACTTCTACCCTAACAGTCTTGCCTTGTAGGCGACTGAGAAAACCATTAAGTTCTACATTGTCTTGATTGCTTAGCATGATACATCACAGGGTTTGGCATTGAATTTAATTAATCCATATTCTATACTATCAACAATTGCATCCCAGCTTGCTTTGATAATGTTTGGGCTCAGTCCAATGGTGTCCCAAGTCTCTCCGTCATGAGCAATGGTATTGATATGTACTTTGGTTCTTGCAGCGGTGCCTAGGTGACTGTCTAATATACGCACCTTAAAATCTTGTAGTTGAAATTGCTCTATCTCTGGATAGTAATCTCTGAGAGCTTTACGTAGAGCTTGGTCTAGTGCATTAGCTGGTCCATTGCCGATACTCGCAGAATGAATTTCTTTATCGTTGATGCTAATTCTTACAGTTGCTTCAGTCTGCTCACCATTTACCACATGGACATTACTTTCGATTAATGTAAAGAATCGCGGCGAGATATTTTTGTTCTTAGAGTGTTTCGCTTGTGGGTAGTTTTCGGCAAGTAATTTACGTAACATCAATTCAAAACTCGCACTAGCATTCTCAAAGCTATAACCCTGATGCTCAAGGTCTTTTAGTGTGAATAATATTTCTTTGGCGGCTGCTTGTAGGGTATCATTGTCTTTAAACTCAAAACTATTATTGTTCAACCAATCGGTAATATTACTAATACCTGATTGATCAGAAACTACTATTTGTGTCTTATTGCCGACAGCAGCCGGGTCAATATGTTCATAAGTGCTTTTATCTTTTGCTATAGCGCTAGCATGTAAACCACCCTTGTGAGTAAAGGCTCTAGCACCCACAAAAGCCTGTGACTGATTAAGATTCATGTTTGCTATCTCGGCGACGGCCTTAGCTACATGGGTTAGCTCCGCCAGATTATTTTGAGTAGGGTATAGTTTTGGATATTTTAGCTGTAAATTGGGAATAATAGATATAAGGTTCGCGTTCCCGCAACGCTCGCCATAGCCGTTGATGGTTCCTTGTACCTGAATCGCTCCAGCCCGTATTGCACTAAGACTGTTTGCTACAGCAAGTTCACCGTCGTTATGCGCGTGAATCCCAAAAACAATTTGCGTGCCGTATTTTTTAACTAAGTCATTTGTAATCTCAAAAACTTCTTCTGGTAAAGAACCACCATTGGTATCACAAAGTACCATACGATCAGCTTTAGCTTGAATTGCAGTCTCAATAAACCTTTGTGAGTAAATGGGATTATGTTTATAGCCGTCGAAAAAATGCTCAGCATCAATAAAAACATCTCTACCATTGGCTTTGAGATGGTTGATGCTCTCGGAGAGCATGTCAAGATTCTCAGTCAAGCTTGCTTTAAGAGTTTGTTCTACTTGCCAAGCTGAACTTTTGGATACTATACAAATAACCTTAGTCTCCGCTCTCAGTAAGGCTTGTAAGATGGGATCATTGTTGATGGCAGTGTTAGCTTTGCGAGTACTTCCAAATGCGGTAAGTATAGAATTGCGGAGTTTGAGTTTTTTGGCTTCACTAAAAAAATCCACATCCTTGGGATTGGCTCCTGGCCAGCCACCTTCGATATAAGTGACGCCAAACTCGTCAAGGATACTGAGTATGCGTAATTTGTCTTGGACACTGAAAGATATACCGCGCATTTGAGCGCCGTCGCGGAGGGTAGTGTCGTAGATTTCGATTTGTTGCATTAAAGTCCTATCTAGAGAGTCCGATAATTACTTTTCCTATAAATAAACTTTCTCTGAAGGTTCGAGAAC
>CAZKFA010000014.1:37482-39486 GCA_964551925.1 uncultured Gammaproteobacteria bacterium | reverse complement strand
TAGTTATCGGACCTTCAGGGAGAGTTTATAGTATAGCAAAAACAAAAAAGCCTCCGTTACCAGAGGCTTTTTACCGATAAAGTTGTCTATTGTTTAGTTAAATACAGCGTAAGGATCGAAGTCCATGAACTCACCATCCAAGCTCATACTAGCGCTTGAGAATGGATCATCAATTCCTTTGCTCACACCATCAACTATACCTGTCACGATTCCAGTGACGCCACCAGTAACACCCCCAGTGATTAAACCAGTTGGATAACCAATGATTTTACCGAGTGCACCGTGTCCAATTTTGTCAGAGAAAGTACCAGTATACTCAACTCCTTTAGTAGTTGAACCTCTTACCAGACCAGCAATTGCTCCAATTGGAGCGCCAACTAATGCGCCAAGAGTTGATTTGATAGGACAAGCTTGTACTGATGCACTCACTATTGTTGTAATAAGAACCGCTAGCAACATCGCTAGGCTTGTTATTTTTTTCATATTTGCATGCTCCTTTAGCATTTGACTTAGACGGGAGGAATCAAGGAAATGTTCCCGCATGTTAGAATTTGTGAGTAATTGATGACAGCTGTAAAAACTAAACTTGACCACTTGCGACAGCTAGAAGCTGAGAGTATACATATTATTCGCGAGGTGGCAGCCGAATTTAAAAACCCAGTGATGCTTTATTCCGTTGGCAAGGATTCTAGTGTCATGGTGCATCTGGCGCGTAAGGCTTTTTATCCAGGTACTATACCGTTTCCATTTATGCATATAGATACTGGTTACAAGTTTCCAGAGATGTATGAATTTAGAGATTGGTTTATAAATAGCATTGGTGGCAAATTAATTGTCGAGCGCAATGAAGATGCTATCACTAATAATATGAATCCCTTCAAATACGGTACTGATAAGTGTTGTGCGGCTTTGAAGACTGGTGGCTTGTTGGATGCTTTGGTTAAGCATGGTTTTGATGCTGCCTTTGGTGGGGCGCGTAGAGAAGAAGAGAAGTCTCGTGCTAAAGAAAGAGTTTATTCAGTGCGTGATGAGTTCGGGCAGTGGGATCCGAAGAACCAACGCCCAGAATTATGGAATATCTATAATTCAGAAATCAATGAAGGCGAGTCTATCAGAGTATTTCCGCTGTCTAATTGGACTGAAGTTGATATCTGGGAATATATCAAATTAGAAAATATTCCTATAGTCCCTATTTATTACGGTGTCAAAAGAGAAGTGGTGATGCGTAATGGAATAATAATTCCTATCGATCGTAGTAATCCTTATCTTAGTCCTAAAGAAGGCGAGGAAGTAACGACGATGGTCTCTCGCTTTCGCTCATTGGGTTGTATGCCTTGTACTGGTGCTGTTGAATCAAATGCCGCTACTATTGATGACATTATTAACGAAGCCAAGCTGGCACGTAAGTCAGAACGCGAGAATCGGGTCATAGACTTGGGTTCAGACTCATCAATGGAGCAAAAGAAGAAAGAGGGGTATTTTTGATTAGAGAGAATCTTGGTATCTTTTTAAAATTATATCTAGATCCCGATCTTCAACTGTATAAAGACCAGACTTATTTCCCCCTAGTTGTGACTCGAGTATTTGTGGATAGCGTTGCTTCAAGTCAGTGATTGGGATTGGACTATTGTCCAGAGCTGTTCTTATAAGCATCACCCTTGGCTTGATGCCAGAGTTTTGAGCAAATTCCTTTAGTTCAACAAAAAGATCTCTACCATTGTTTTCTCTTGCAGTTTTACAATCTGAACCAACGTAATAATGTGGGTCAACTAAAACTAGAGGCGGGTTCCCCTTCGTCAATTGAACCCTAGGATAATGATTTTGCATTGAAGCTGGCAGAGCATCAGGAGCGCCAAGTTTATGCATAAGCATTGGTAAACTATTTGCCATGTGAGTTTCAATTTTTAAGCCTCTCTTTTCGTTGAGAACATCAATATCATTTAGCGTTAAACCATCTCCTAGAGATTCAGATCCCAATAAAAAAATATGGTTTGGAAATTTATT
>CAZKFA010000014.1:31416-37382 GCA_964551925.1 uncultured Gammaproteobacteria bacterium | reverse complement strand
AACCATCTCCTAGAGATTCAGATCCCAATAAAAAAATATGGTTTGGAAATTTATTGTTGTTTGCAGCTTGAGTACTAAGTTCTGCTGTCTGTGTATGTAAGTGTGTTGCATCCGCATTTCTATTAGGATTGGTTGATGGTTTCTCAAAGCCCGTTCTATCTATTCGATGCTTAGGTTTGAGACCGTTAGTCCATTGCCGAGTGGTTCTTGTTGCTGATGTCTCTCCTAATAAATTCATAATCATCATAATATCATAGAGATAAGTATCGTCGTCAAGTGTTTACTGCTAAAATATTTAAGGTGCCGACAGTAACTACTAATAAGATTAATCAAGAACAGATGGAGACCAGTGATATATTGCGCTTTACTACAGTTGGCAGTGTCGATGATGGTAAGTCGACTCTAATCGGGCGTTTGCTTTATGATTCCAAAAGTATTTTTGAAGATCAATTAGCTGCAGTCAAGAAGACTAGTTCTAAGAAAGGTTTTCAGGGGATTGATTTATCTTTGTTGACTGATGGTTTGGCTGCCGAGCGTGAACAGGGCATCACCATTGATGTTGCTTACAGATATTTTTCGACGCCGAAGCGTAAATTTATTATTGCTGATACTCCAGGACATGAACAATATACTCGTAATATGGTTACTGGAGCCTCAACAGCTCATCTTACTATTATTCTCATTGATGCTCGCAAGGGTATTTTGAATCAGTCTCGTAGACATGCTTTAATCTCTAGTTTGCTAGGTATTCCGAACTTTATCGTTGCTGTTAATAAGATGGATTTGGTGGATTACTCAGAAGATGTTTTTGAGAATATTGTTGCTGACTTCAAAAAATTAATCACTAAGCTTAATATTGATGAGAATAGATTTAGTTTTATTCCCATCTCTGCGCTCAATGGTGATAATGTTGTTAATCCTTCTCTGAAGATGCCTTGGTATCAGGGTTCTAGCATTATAGAAATATTAGAGACTGTTGATGTGCAATCATTTGATATAGCAGATAAAGCTTTCCGCTTACCAGTGCAATATGTTATTCGGGTGGACACCAAAGAAAATCCAGACTTCAGGGGTTTTGCTGGGCAAATTGCTAGCGGTTCTATAGCTGTTGGTGACAGGGTTGTAAGCTTGCCGTCTGGAATGCAATCTAAGGTTAAAACCATTAGTAGCTTCAATGGTGATCTTCAAGAAGCAATAGCACGCGAGTCAGTAACGATCGTATTAGAAGATGAGATTGATATTAGTCGCGGAGATATGATTTGTAAGTTTGGTGAAGAAGCTATAGTGACTAAGGAGTTCTCTGCAAACATCTGCTGGATGTCAGAAGATAAATTCCAGCCCGGTAAAAAATATCTTTTGAAGCATAGTTCTAATAAAGTTAAAGCGATGCCCGTACAAATTAATTACAAGCTTAATATTAATAGTTATGAGCAGGAACCTGCTCAGGAATTGGCTTTGAATGATATTGCTAATGTCAATTTCAAAGTTCTTAAACCATTGTGTTTGGATCTTTATACTGAGAATCGCATTACTGGAAGCTTTATATTGATTGATGAATTGCATAATAGTACCGTTGCAGCTGGTATGGTGACAGGATTATAATAGATGAATATACTTGATAAAATCGTAGCAAATAAAGTTCTAGAGCTTGAACGCATGGATAGCTTTGAGACCTTGATCTCTAGGATTGAAGACTTGGCTTATTCTGGTGTCTTGCCTGAAGTGAAAGGATTCTTGCGAACTATTCTTGATGCTGAAGGTCCAGCTTTGATCGCTGAGATCAAAAAAGCTAGTCCCAGTAAGGGTGTGATTCGTGAGGATTTTGATGCGTTAAGTATTGCTGCTGCTTATGACGCCGGTGGCGCACATTGTTTTTCTGTACTAACCGACAATAAATTTTTTCAGGGAAGTTATGAGAATTTGATTAGCGTTGCTAGTGAGTTTAAGCAGCCTTGTCTCTGTAAGGAGTTTATCATTGACCCAAGACAGATTGCTCAAGCGCGTTTGGCAGGAGCTGATGCTATTTTGCTTATCGCAGCTTTGCTTGATGATGAGGATTTGCATGGTTTTCGTGAGATTGCCTATGGGCTTGAGATGGATGTGCTTTTAGAGGTGCATCAACCTGATGAGATGGAACGAGCACTGGCATTGGATTTTGAATTGATTGGTATTAATAATCGTGATTTGACGACGTTTGAAGTTTCGCTTGATACCACTTCTAAAATCATTAATGACTTCAAATATGACTTAAGCGGAGTTAGTCTTGTTTCAGAGTCTGGTATTGCCACTCGTAAGGATATTATGATCCTACATAGTATGGGAGTGAAGGGCTTTTTGGTTGGTGAGTCTTTAATTAAACAAAATGACTTACAGATGGCTGTGATGCAGCTGTTGGGTGAATAAGGTTATTGACTTTTGTTATAGTTTCATGCGATTATTTTCTCATGCAAGATTATTATTTGGATTTAATGTCGGATTGCATCAATCCTGCTCTTGGTATGAATTTGGTCGCTCAACGCCAAATTGATGATAGTGATTATCCCCCCAAGCGTACAGCTGAAGATATTGATTCTGAGCTAACTAAGTTGATTTCTGCTAATAAGCTGCTTAAAGCTAATAAAGCTAAACAAAGAGAGGCAATGAGGGATTTGTCTTTGGGAGTGCCTACGCATAAGCGTCATCATAATGAGAAGTCGGCCTTTATGGGAATAAGTGATTTATGTAAAACTGCTGAATTATTGTTTGTTTTCACTAATTCTTATGATAAATTTCTGAAACAAGTTCCTGAGCTTGGTGAGAAAGTTTATACTGCTCTTGCTGGAACACTTAGTAATCTAAAATCAGTCTTAAATAATAAATCAGTATCAGCCGCCCTTAAAGCCCAAGCTGTATAATAAGGCCCCCATGCCAACCCCTTCTTTTACGTGTCCCTGAGCGTATTTGCTGGTGATTGACTCGAGGTCAAGTTTATCACTACTGAGTTTTAATATTTCATTGTTGAGTTGTTGGTAAGTATTATTGCGAGTTGAAAATTTAGTCATCTGGCTGTAATCAACTTTAGTCTCTGGACAAACTAAGCCGTGTAATTTTTGGAATTGTGCTGAACTATCGTGATAAACCCATTCAGTAGTGATTATTTTGGATTTAGATTGACCAAGTTTATCGATTAAAGTTTGGATAGCAAGCATTTGTGTGCCACCAGCTAGAACACAATTTGGATGCGAGATAGCAAGTCCTGCGATAAAAGCTTGACTAGGATCGCCCATAGCTGCAACCGCCAGTAAAGGATTGGCTTCAATAAGATCTAATCTAGGGGAGTGTTTGAGTCCTTCTTGAATTATTCTGTTTTTGATTTCATGGTTACCATTGGGAAAGCTACTAGAAATCATTTGCTGGGCATTATAACCAAGAGCTGTGATTAAACCAAGAGCTGTAGTGGTTCCACCAACCACACACTCGGCTATTATTAATTGATCATATTTTTTGATTAATTCTTTTGCCGTCAGTTTGCCTTGTATGAAGATTTTTTCGACTGTTTGGGTGTCCATGGTGTTGCCATTATCAATCGTGCGCCCTGGGGTTAAGTGGATGTCATGGCAGGGTATTTGCGGTGGCACATGAGACCCGGCATTAAAAATTTGACAGTCAAGTTTTAGAATATTCAGTCCAGCTTTAGAGATTAAAGCTGGACTGACTATACCACTAGGAGAGACTGGGAGTTGAGCTTGGGTGAGAGTTTTGCCTGTTGCTATGAACTCTGCGTCTAAGGCTGCTGTATATTTGAGGGCCGCCAAATCCGCTCCAGCAGCGGAGATACCGGGGTGTTCGATTGTATCAGTCCCAGAAATAACAAGAACAAAAAGTGTTGTCATGAGTTTTCATGGATCGCCACGTCGCGCTTCGCGCTCCTCGTGATGACAGACATATTGATTTGTTTTGATGCAAGACTTGTGATTGGTTTGAAACCTTGATTAATATGCTTGCCTAAGATTATTAAAGCTGGTGAAGTGATTTTGTGATTGATAATTTGCTGAGCAGTGTCATTGAGAGTAGTATGAATAATTTTTGCGTCTATTTGACTAGCATTAGTTATTACCACAGCTGGCATTTGATCCAAGGCTAGTAGTTTGGTGATTTTGACAATATTGCTTAAACCCATATAAATTATTAGGGTTGAACCTTGCTCTAGGATTGCTTTCCAGCTCTGAGTGATTTGTTTGTTGATGTCGTGCCCTGTGGCGATATGAAGGCTAGGGCTTTTCTCTCTTAATGTAAGGGCGATTCCAGCAAGACTCGCAGCTGCTAATCCACTAGTAAGCCCTGGGATAATTTCGTAATCATAACCATTGTTGTGAGCGATTGCTATTTCTTCGATACCACGAGAGAAAATTAAAGGATCGCCGCCTTTGAGTCTAATAACCACTTGACCCATTTGGAGTCTCGATAGGATCAGTTCATTGATTGCTTCTTGTGGATTGCTTTTGAATCCTTTGCGTTTACCCACAAAAATTAATTCAGGACTTGGCATATCATTGTAGACTAAATCAAAGATCTTAGTGTTGACTAAGCTATCATAGAGCACTACGTCAGCAGTTTTTAAGGCGTAAAAGCCTTTCAGTGTAAGTAATTCAGGGTCCCCAGGTCCTGCGCCAATAAGGATTAATTTAGCTAGCATTGTACCTCTTGGCGATTGCCCTCATCATATTAAAAGTATTGAGAAAACCATTAGCTCGTGATGCTGTCAAGGTCTTAGCCAGTCCCATATCTTCCATAAATTGTGGATCAATCTTTAGGATTGCTTCTGCGCTATGACCACTTAAGCCTTCAACTAATAATGCTAGTAAGCCTAGCACTAGGTGTGAGTTTGACCAGCCAGTATATTCGATGAGCCCATTTTCTTCTGTACCATAAATATAAGTTAGAGAGGCGCAACCTTTTACTTGGTTGTTTTCTGTTTTTAATTCTTCTGGGAATGGTGCTAGTCTTTTGCCGATTTCTATAATGCGCTCATAACGTTTAGTAGTGTCAGTGATTTTTTTGAATTGTTCAGAGCGTTTGAGAAGTAACTCGGGTAAGTTATAAGGGTTAGTATTCTGGGTAGTCATTAATTTCTATATCGCTATCATCTTCAGGCAAAATCTCTTGCTGATTGGCTTTTTTAGCCTGCTTAAATAATAGCTTATTTGTAAATTTATTTTTGAGATCAACAAAGACCTCTTTGATTTTACGTTTGATCTCGAATTCTTCGCTTAATGGCATGAAGGTGCTAGGACCAACTTGCATCTCTACATCTAGAAATTCACCCAGTGCTGCAAATAAAGCTCTAAATTTGATACGGTCAAACGAGTAATCACGAAAATTTATTTCGTGGCTTTGGTCAAAGGCTTCCATAAATTGTAGAACTTCAGCCGAGGTTATAGTGCGATCGAATTTAACTAAATTGCGTAAGGCTATTGGTAAGTTCTCAAACTCCTCGAGACTATAATCATATTTAAGAATTTCTTTTAGTTTTCTGCCGCGTATTACTTTGCGCGCATCTTTGCGTAATTCGTAAAGATAACGACTATTGATTAACTGTGATACAGGCCCATAATAATGACTCTGAGGAATAACCATATCAGGAGCTGGTTGGTTATTTTGAGGGATTGCGTTGATATTACTCACCGTTTGTTGAGAACGGATAATAAATGTGGATCTGCTGGGGTCTGGCTGAATTTGCATCGATGTCTTATGTTTAAGCCAACTCGGGCGTATTAAAAAAAGACGTAATCTTAGTGGTTTTTGTTCTCTAATGAGTTAGAATATCCTAGCTCGGTGGCGTAGCCAAGTGGTAAGGCAGAGGTCTGCAACACCTTTATCGGCAGTTCAAATCTGCCCGCCACCTCCATTATGAATCGACTAAGAGATAGGGGCAAAGCCCCTATCTCTTAGTCGATATAAGCGGAAGCAAAGGAGGCAGATTTGAG
>CAZKFA010000014.1:0-31316 GCA_964551925.1 uncultured Gammaproteobacteria bacterium | reverse complement strand
CAGTTCGATCTTTTTTATTTGCATCGCTGACGCGATGCAAAATGCCCGCCACGATGAATTTGCAAAGCCCCTATCTCTTAGTCGATATAAGCGGAAGCAAAGGAGGCAGATTTGAGTGAAGCAGTTCGATCTTTTTTATTTGCATCGCTGACGCGATGCAAAATGCCCGCCACGATCAGTTTGCAGTTAATCAATCTAACTATAGAACGTAAAGGAGGCAGGCTTGAGTGAAGCAGCGATTAAATATGCTGACCAACTCTACCAACTCGCCTCACTAGGCGAGACTTATGCTTTCCCTAATCCATTGGTAGCAGCTTTGATTGTTCACAACGATAGCATTATTGGACAAGGCTATCATCGTAAGTGTGGCGAGGCTCATGCTGAAGTTAATGCTATTGAGTCAGTCAAAAATTTCTATCGAGAGAATCCAATCTATGACAGTTTCTTAGAGCTGTTAGCAAATTCCGAGATTATAGTTAGCTTGGAGCCCTGCGCTCATCACGGCAAAACCCCTTCCTGTGCGCATTTGCTCGCAAGTTATAAATTTAAGCGTTTGATTTATTTGACAGAAGATCCCAATCCCCTAGTTGCTGGCAAAGGTATAGAAATTATTCAAGCTAAAGGCATAGAAGTCATAGGACCTGAGAGCATAGAGCCATCTATTATTGAAAAGTTTAATTTCCTCAATAGAGCATTTTTCAAAACCATTAAAGATCCAGATGCAGCTTGGATAACTCTTAAAATTGCAGCTACTGCTACTGGCGCAATGGTTACTAAGCCTAAGCAGATCACCAATGAATTAGTCCGTAAAGCTGTTCACAGATTGAGATCTACTCATCAGTTGTTGGTGACAACTATCAATACCTTGAAAGATGACAATCCGGCTTACAATGTAAGATTTAGTCCTGATGAGTTGAATCTAGCTGATATCCGTGATCCAGATATTGTTGTTTTAGGAAATCAGGTATCTTCTGTCAGCTTAGAAAAAAATACTCTTAAAGTATATGAGTCTAGTGACAGAAAAGTTTTTGAATATCAAAGTGGTGGTGATTTAGAAATATTCATTCAAGCAATGATTGCTCGTGGCTATAAAAAGATTATGATAGAAGCAGGACCTACTCTCAGTGCGGCTTTTGTTGCATCTGGCTTGGTTGATGAGATTGTTCATTGCTCGCCGAGTCTAGGTAATTCGGTTGAACAAATTTTGAAGTTATATCCACTGTCGATAACTGAAACTGCCTTAATTAATACAGAGTATTTGACGGATAATATTGTTGTTACTATTACAAGGCAGTAGCAGAATTTAGTTCTGGTAATTTACAAAAATCAGTACTCGCTTCAAAAGCATAAGCAGCATTATAAATCTTAGCTTCTTCAAGAGCTGGAGCTATAAGCTGCATGCCTATTGGCATACCACAAGAATCATAACCGCAGTTGATGGAGATAGCTGGCAGTCCAGCAAGATTGATGGTCACGGTCATGATATCTTCTAGATACATTTCTAGTGGATCAGATGATTTGGATCCAAATTCAAATGCTGTTGCTGGAGCTGTTGGGCTTAGTATTAAATCACAAGACTTGAATGCTGTATCGAAATCATCAGCAATTAATTTACGTACTTGTTGGGCTTTTTTATAATAAGCATCATAATAACCAGAACTTAAAGCATAAACACCAAGCATGATACGTCGTTTAACTTCTGGTCCAAAATTATTGCGAGAGCCTAGATATAAGTCTGTGAGATTAGTACTGGAACTATCTCTGTAACCGTATCTGACGCCATCATAGCGAGCAAGATTAGAGCTGGCTTCTGCTGGAGCAATAATATAGTAAGTCGGTAGTCCATATTTGATTTTATTGAGGCTGATTTTTACAATCTCTGCGCCAAGTTCTTGGTACTTCTTGATAGCAGCTTCAACAGCAGTTTTAACTTCGTTGTTAAGTTCAGGGACGAAGAACTCGTCAGCAATGCCTATCTTTAATCCTTTGAGATTACCAGTTTTTTTGAAACCCTGATTAATTGCTTCAGAATAATTCGGTACCGGGATATCAAGTGAAGTGCTATCAAGCGCGTCATGACCAGCCATTACTTCTAACAACAAAGCATTATCCTCAACACCACGTGACATCGGTCCTGCTTGATCTAAGGAGCTAGCGAATGCCACTATGCCATATCTAGAAACTCGTCCATAAGTGGGTTTGAGTCCAGTGATGCCACAATAAGCTGCTGGTTGTCTGATAGAACCACCAGTATCTGTACCAAAGGCTAGTGGTAACATTTGAGCTGCTATTGCTGCCGCAGAGCCGCCAGAACTGCCTCCTGGAACTCGTTTGAGATCCCAAGGGTTGCGACAGTTGCCAAAGGCGCTGCTTTCATTGCTAGAGCCCATCGCAAATTCATCAAGATTAAGTTTGCCAAGTGGAATTGCGCCAGCTTCAAGTATTTTGTTGGTGATAGTGGCATTGAAAGTTGATTTGTAACCAACTAACATACGCGAAGCAGCTGTTGTTTCAGTTCCCGTGTAATTGATTAGATCTTTGATACCAATAGGTACACCAGCTAATTTACCAAGTGCTTTGCCTTGAGCTAAATCTCGATCTAGTTCTTTTGCGCGCAGAGAAGCTAGCTCACCATTGATACTGATAAAAGCATTGATTTCTTTGTCAAGCCTTTCTATTCTTTGTAAGAAGCTCTGAGTGATTTCTAGCGCGGAAGCTTCTTTGCTTAAAAATATTTTGTTTAATTCTATGGCACTTTTAGTCGTAAGATCAGACATGTTTATATTTTAACAGGAATTATCCAGCATTCACATGCATCATATAACCATGATTCTTAAGACGAGCTTGCAGAGCTTCTTGTTCGTCTAATTCTGGATTGGTATCTATTAATTGTTGGGCAGCATTGCGGGCTGATATGAGTAATTCTTCTTGATCAACTAGTGCTTGTAAGCTTGATTCAGCCATGCCAGATTGTTTGAGTCCGATGAGATCTCCAGTACCACGAATCTTCATATCTGCTTGCGCGATTAGGAAGCCATTATTGGTTTTGGTTAGAATGCCTAATCTTTCTCTAATAGCTTGTCCTGAAGCGTTACTGGATAATAAGCAATATGACTGTAAGTCGCTTCTACCAACTCTGCCTCTTAATTGGTGTAACTGAGCGAGTCCGAATCTTTCAGCAGATTCAATCATCATGACAGTAGCATTAGGAACGTCGACACCAACCTCTATTACTGTTGTTGATACTAAGATGTTAATTTCTCCAAGTCTAAAAGCATTCATGACTTGTTCTTTCTCTTCGTCTTTAAGCTTGCCATGAATTAATCCCATTCTAAAATCCTTAAAAATAGTTTCTTTAAGTCTTTCGTATTCAACAGTAGCTGCTTTAGCTGAGAGAGTTTCAGATTCTTCGATTAATGGGAAAACTATATAAGCTTGATGACCTTTGAGGACTTCGTCAGAGATTAATTGATAAGCATCTTTTTTGTAATCTGCTATTTTGGTGATGATTGGTAATCTACCAACTGGCATCTGATCTATTTCTGACATATCCAGATCGCCATAAGTTGCTAGTGCTAGCGTTCTTGGTATTGGGGTTGCAGTCATGAATAATTTCTCGATACTTGTCATTGAAGAATTTGCCAATCGATCTAATTCTTCCTCGGTATGAACTATTTGTAGTTGTAGGTCTGTACCCTTGTTGCTGGCTTTGTTTGCAAGTAGTTCTCTTTGTTCTACTCCAAATCGATGCTGTTCATCAATAACAGCTAAGCCAAGGTTTTTGAATTCAACACTTTCTTGAATTAAGGCATGAGTACCAACAACTAAATTTATAGAACCATTTTTGAGCCCTTCAAGCACTTCACGACGCTGTTTAACTCTTTGTTTACCAATTAAGATGGCAACTTTGATCTTGAGTGATTCTTCCATTGCGTTCACCCAGCTAACGAATTTATTATAATGTTGCTCAGCTAAAATTTCAGTCGGAACCATGATGGCAACTTGATAGCCGTCAGAGATTGCAACTAGAGCCGCCAGAAAAGCAACTATTGTCTTACCTGAACCAACGTCACCCTGTAGTAATCTGTGCATTGGTTGTGGGCTAACCATATCTGGTAATATTTCTCGGAAGAAGACTCGTTCTTGAGCTTCTGTTAGTTTGAAGGGTAAGCTATCGATAAATTTATCAACTAAGCCGTTTTCAAAACAATTGAATTTAATACCATTCTCTCTATTCTTGTAGTGATGTCTTAGTTGCATGAACTTAACTTGCATCAAGAAGAAATCATTGAATAATAATCTTTTGGCGGCAGCGTCTTTGCTCTCAAGCGAGCTTGGGAAGTGGATTTCCTCGATAGCTTGAGCATAGCCCATTAGTTTGTAGTCTTCAAGAACTTTCTCTGGTATGAATTCTTGTAGGTTAGCTCGGTACAAATTTAATGTCTTATGAATTAATTTGCGCAAGGTCATCAAAGACAAGCCCTCAGTCAAAGGATAGATGGGCACTATCTTTGCGAGGTGAGCATGTTCTGATCTGTCGCTTTCGCTAAAATCCTCAGAGATAATTTCTAATACGGTATTAGTTAGAGTCCTTTGTCTTGAGTATCTATCTTCTTTTACTTGACCGACGCACATGACGTAGCTACCGCTTGGATATTGGCTTTGATACTGTTTGATATAGTAGTTGGCAGAGTTGCCCTTGAAGAATTTATTGACTTTGATAGTGCCGCTATTGTCTTTGATGAAGATTGACAAGATTACTAAACCACTGTGTGGAATTGTGAAGGTTGAGATCTTGGTGATATAACCCATGATAGTAGCGTCAGTGCCTATCTCTAGGTTACGAATAGGAGTGACATCGCTATAAGAAATATGAGTGCGTGGCAAATAGTTTAGTAATTCTTCACAAGATTTGATGCCAAGTTTTTTGAGTTTGTCTGCAGTTTTTAAGCCCACTCCTTGAACGAATCTCACGTCAAACTCTGCTAAATTCAACTCTGGATCAATCAACTCAGCTAATTTAGGATCAATCTCATCATGAGTTTGAAAAGAACCATAGCGCTTTAGATCTTTTGTTTCAATTTCGGTATTGTAGAAATCTTCTAGCTCCTGCAATACCCCAAAAATACGCTTGCAGATATGCATACGTGAACCAAGATCTAATAATGCGTAGCGATTAATAAGATTAACTATCTCTTGCCATTTATTACTATGTTCAAAAATATTTAGGGCGGCTTTAGCTTCTGATCGAACAAAGCTAGCAAAATCTCCTGCTTTACCTATTGCGTTGATATATTGATGTTTACATTCGAATTCAACAGCAGTTTTAAGTTTAAGTACTATCTCTAGGCAAGATTTCTCTGCCTTGGTGTTGTTTTGATTGAGTTCTAGATTGGACATTTATTTAGATATTAGCTTTAATTGTAGCAAGCCCTTTGTTATAATGTCGTTATGCCTACAACTAAAGCTAGAATTGCAGCCGATATTTCTCAACTCATTGGCAATACTCCACTTGTAAGAATGAATCGTATGAATAAGGGTGGGGCGGAGATACTTCTTAAGCTAGAGTTTTTTAATCCCGCTGGTTCGGTCAAGGATAGAATTGGCCTTGCCATGATTGAAGATGCTGAACAATCTGCTCTCATCAAACCTGGCGTTACTACTATTGTCGAACCGACTAGTGGTAATACAGGGATTGCGCTTGCTTTTGTGGCAGCCGTCAAAGGTTATAAATTAATTCTCACCATGCCAGACACTATGAGTGTTGAGCGTCGCAAACTACTCAAGGCTTATGGAGCAGAGCTAGTCCTTACTCCAGGTGCGCTTGGTATGAAGGGTGCTATCGAAAAAGCTAAAGAGATCTATGAATCTACGGCTGATGCTTTTATGCCTCAACAGTTCTCTAATCCAGCTAATCCAAAGGTACACAGAGAAACTACTGCTGAAGAAATTTGGCAAGATACTGAGGGTAAGGTTGATATAGTAGTCGCGGGAGTTGGTACTGGCGGCACTATGACTGGTGTTGGCACAGTGCTTAAACAGCGCAAACCTGGTTTGCAAATGATTGCTGTTGAGCCCGAAGAATCGCCAGTGATTTCTGGTGGACAACCTGGACCGCATAAAATTCAGGGTATTGGAGCCGGATTTATTCCTGATAATCTTGATGCTAGTTTGATTGATGAGACTATTAAAATTGACAGTAATACAGCGATGAAACACGCTCGCCAAGCGGCTACTCAAGAAGGTATACTTTGTGGAATTTCGTCAGGCGCTGCGATTGCTGCTGCTCTACAACTCTCTTCAAGAGCCGAAAACAAAGGCAAACAAATAGTAGTCGTCATCCCTTCTAATGGGGAGCGCTACTTGAGTTCAGCTTTGTTTGCTGATATTCAGGAGTAAGCTGCTGACTATATTTGCGCAAATCTTTCACTGCGCGAAGTCGCAAGAGCTTCTTGTAGTGACTTGATAGCAGCAAGAATTTCGATTTCAGAATTTAATTTATTTACGTAAGATCCAACACCGACACCATGTGCGCCAGAAGCGATTGCAAACTTCACAGTATCTGGACTCAAGCCTGAAGCCGTTAGTATAAAAACTTTCTCCGTTGCTCTAGCAATCTCCATGGTGTTAGCAAGCGTTAAGCTAGCTTTCTCAATTTGTCCAAGAGCTGAAGCGTGCTTGCTATCAACAAGAGAAGCACCTTCGGTCTGTAGTATATCTACGCCAAGTTCTTCTAATTTAGTTGCTAATTGAATCTGTTCACTAACTGGAAGATGCCCTGGTACTGTGATTGAAACCAAAGCTGATTTTTTCTTTAGCATAATTTCAGCAGCTAGGGCATAGACTTCATCAGCAGTATAAAAAATACCTTGCTTATGCAAAGCTTCAAAATTTCCAAGTTCAAGGACTGGGGCACCAAGTTCCTCTGCTCTCAACAGTTCTGCTACTGAGACGCTAGAAACTACTATGCTAGTATTTATACCCAATTCTAATGCTTCTCTAACAATATCTTCCTGACTGCAAATATCCACCATTGTTACGCCAAGGTGATTGGCGATTTTGACCAAGCGTAACACTTGTTCTTTGTTGAAATTGTCAATACCAGCAATAACTTTTAGGGCTTGCTTGCTTCTAAGGTCGTCTATTAGTTTATTCATGCTTTCATTGTAACCTCTTTAGTCGCTCAGTCAATTTAATTTTACAGTGTAAAATTAAATAATATTCCAGTTAGCCTTAACCAGAGCTTAACCATGATTTCGTATCTTACTAATGGTGGAAAGGCTAACAAACGATCAAATAATCAGCCAGATCAATAGAGCACGTACTGATTTTACGGCCTATATCAATAGTCTTGTGGGTGATGCCACTGGGACTAGATTAATTTCTAGTGAGATGGATCTGTTTAATTTAGAGAATATTTATAACGATAACAGGGTTGATGCTAATGAAGTCTCCCCATTCCGCAATAGATTAAGCGGGATTACTAATAGTTTGGTTAATAATATGGTGAACACTGAGCAAGTTGTTTTTAATGAGAGGCTTGGTAAATTAATATTATCCGCAGATGCAAATATAAATATAGATTTCAATCGTGATGCAGTCTTAAATGATGCCGATCGTCAGATTTTTGAATATGTAATTAATTTCCAAGATAGCGTGTCTTCAGCTCTCGATAATGCTCTTCGGATTGCTGGTGATGAGCGAGCTACGGCTCAGTATGAAATCCACAAAGCTGCTGAGGAAGCGGGTTTTGTGGAAGGTACTTCAGGGCATACGGCTTACTATAATTATTTTTATGGGTTGTTCTCACGAACGACGAACCCAGTTGTCCTCAATGATATTAAAGTGCTTTTTGAATTAAATAAGCGCGGTGTAGGTAGAACCAATTATGCAGAGCTTGATGATTATGCACCGATGGTACAAGCCAGAGTGTCGTTTAATACTATGATGCAGCTTTATTTATTTAAAAACAGCCCTGCTTTTGATGCAACGAATCCAACAACTGCATTTAACGACTATAGAACTATTTTAATGAGTACTAATACCAATCAGAAGGAGTTAATAGTTCAAGCCCTGCAAACTGGGCGTATCCCTTATACCAATGAAGTCCTTACGGCAAGACGTTTAACTGACATTCTCACAGCTTTTGCGAGTAGAGATAGCGCAGCAGCTTTTCAGATTAAGCAGATGCTTAGTGAGCGCAATATTATTGATAACCCAACTGATAATAATGATGATTACACTCTACTTTACAACAAGCTTTATAACGTTTTCTATGTTGCAGATGATAAGGGACTGACAGTGCCTGATATAAGCTTCTTGATGAGTATCTATGATAAATTCAAAACTGATAATCGTACTTCTACGATGCAGGAGCGATTGAACTATCTGACGCCCTATGCTACGGGTTTAAAAGGACAGAAAATATCCTATAAGGATTTAAATGCTTTGTATAGATTTGAAACTAGTAATAGATTTGATTATGAGAATCTACCAGCGCCCAACAATACTATTATCGGAGCCTTGAATTTTATGATTACTGGTCTGCAGTCTAATAATGCAATGGAGCGTGACAGCTTCTCTCAAGTTCTGAGAAGTCAAACACTACCAATCACTAATGCTGACCTTACTTTAAGTGGCTTGTTTGCAATGCGCTCGTCATTGCGCAATGAAGCTGGGATGGCTGAATTGCAGATAAGGACTTGGGCTCAAGAAAGAGGCTTCGATACTACTAGTGAATTTTATACTGGACTCCTAGGCTTCTATGGTACCGAGCAAACAGGAGTTGGATTGAAGGGGATAGCATGGTTACTTAGATTCTATGATGATAATCATATACAAACTATGGCAGAGCTAGCACCTTATGCGCGAGCACTTAGAAACAATGTTCCAACTACTGTGATGAATAATATTTTCAAGTTTGATACTACAGGTGCTTTTAATTTAACTGGAAATGCACGTATTGCTAAGTTGAATCAATACTTTGATGTTTTTATAACTGGCTCTAATAATAAAAAAACGGCTTTGGCAAAAGCATTTGCAACCAATAAGAGCCCTGGTACTGATAACCCATTGACTAGAGAAGATCTAGATGATTTCCTTAGTCATACAGCGAATGATACAGCTCTTGATACTTATATGATCGATAAGATTTTATTGGAGAGAAATCTTAGTACAACTGACCCTCTTTATGTAAAGATCATGTCTTTTAAAACCGCTGATCGTTTGGATTTGCAGCAATTGCAAACAATACTTTATATCTATGACTTAGGTGGCTTAGAACCAAATGATTTGGATTTGTATAAAGACTTGGTCAAGAATAAAGTCTCTTTAAAAACTATTCGCAATATTCAAAGTTTCGCTACGGATCGCTCTATGGGAGCAGATTCTAATATTTTGAATTCTATTAAAACAGTGTTTCTTAGCGGCACTAATGAGCAGAAATCGTTGGTTGGTACTGCTTTAAGTCGTAAGAAAATTCCATTTACTGATCAAGATTTAAGAGCAGATCGTTTATTTGATTTGATTAACAACACCACTACTGCTGACAGGACGTTGTTGTATCAGATTGATGCAATAAGTGCAGAACGTCGTTCGATACCGGCATTGAGGGATAAATTGCTTGAAATGAAAGCTGCTAATGTTAATGCTATTGGTATTAGTCAATTTGTTTCTCTTTTGGATAGAGGTGATTTGAATTTGACCAAGCTAGAGCCTTATAAGAGGCTAATAGTTGCTAAAGTTGATTTCAAAACTATTGGTCGCTTATATAATTTTGAAATTAGCGATAAGTTTAATGTTTCAGGAGCTAATCGCAATAGTGTCGTTGATTCCTTTGCTAATGTTTTAATTAATGGATATCAAGAACAGAAAAACATTTTAATTGGCAGCTTCAGAAATACCAATATTCCATACACTAATCAACCGGTAACGGCAACTGCTTTGAATGACTTGTTGCCAACTATTAATACTGAAGAGAGATATAATCGTTTTAGAATAGACCAGATGGCTAGAACAGCTGACATTAATGTTGGTAGTTCAGAACATACTGCTTTCGTTGCTAATTTTTATACTAAGTTTTTAGTTGCACAAAGGCTTGATCTACAACAAGTTCAGACCTTGGTTGATTTGTATAAAACAGGCTCCTATACCTATTCTGATGGATTCTTGGATCGTTATGCTAATGCTATGAAAAATGTTAACGTACAGGGCGGCATTTTAATTAGATTCCACAGTATGAGTGAACAGTTAAATTTAAGTCCACAAAACAAGTTGAGATATTTGAGGTATTTGGATGGTACTAGTACTGAATCTAATATTGAGATTAAGCGCCAGTTCCTTATTAAAGCACTACGTAAGAATTATATTCCGTTTACTAATAGACCATTGGTTACGAGGTTCATCTAGCCTAATACTGGAATCTTATTTCGGTACAACTTAAAACTAACTTGGTTTGCAATTAATGTACTGCTGCAATTCATTATTGTTTCTATAACTTCAAGGTTATTTTCAGCAAGCGTAGCCCCTGTTGCAACCAGGTCGACGATCACATCGCTCAAATCCACAAGGGGACCAAGTTCTACTGATCCATAGAGGTTGATGATTTCTACGTCCAGTCCTAATTTGTTGAAATAATCTTTGGCGATATTAGGGAATGTAGTTGCTACTCTAATCTGGCTTGGCAGATCTGTAATTGATTTGTAAGCATCTTTGATTGCACAAACACAAAGCTTACACTCGCCATATTTTAAATCTTTGACCTTAACTACGTCTGTTTTTGAGTCGATCACAGCGTCAGAACCAACTATGCCAAGGTCGGCAGCGCCATGGTCAACGTAGATTGGTACGTCATGACCTCTGACAAGCATGATTTGAATTGAGTCAAAGCCCCATTGAGGATTTTGTGCTTCTACTATCAACTTGCGCTGTTTGGCGGCGATTTTAAACTCTAAACCAGAGTCTTTAAGAAAGTCTAAAGCCCCGTCTAGTAAAGTGCCTTTACTGACAGCGATACGTAAGATTTTTTTCTTGGCTTTTTGTTGTTTTTTGTTGCCATCAAGTAGATCGTTCTTGAATAATACAGAAAGTAGCTTAGGTAGATAGAACGCAAATCCTATAGCATTTAGCTCCTTACCAAAGTCTTTACAGAGCTTGTCGTAGCGACCACCAGCACAAAGCACCTTGCCTTCATCAGAGCAGCTGACATTGAAGTGTAGTCCTGTATAGAGCTTTAACTCTGGACATTGTGTTGCATCAAAAACTATACGAGGATCGGAAGCGATAATAGTCTCTAAGCTACTAAGATCAAGATTTAGTAGTTTGGATAATTTATTGAGATTGTTTTTTTCAAGAAGAATTTTTAATTCTTTTGTAGATTTAAGTATGTTTTTTGCAGCGATGATATCACTACGGTAAAGTGCCTTGTAGAGCCGAGCTGCAAGGCTGAGCTCGTCTTCTTTGATGTTGGTTTTGTAGGTTAGTTCTAACTCGGTCTCGAACTCTAAAGTTCTGTTGCCGTACTTTGCAAAAATTGCACGCCAGATCTTTGCGTCAGTCACGGTGATTTGGTAGTCTGTTAATTCGAGCCTTTTCATTGCTTCGAGTAATAGCTCAATAGTCTCTTGGTCTGCCTTGCTGCTATCTTTGTCTTTGGTGAAGTATTCTATCCCGATCTGCTGAATTTCTCGTGAGTCATCAGTTGCAATCCCTTTGTAGCGAAAGACTGTGGAGTTGTAGTAAAGCTTGAGTGGGAACTTTAATTCTTTGCTTCTTGAGACAACTGCTTTAGCTATAGGTTGAGTGATTTCTGTTCTTAGAGCTAAGGTCTTGCCATCTCTATCAACTAGTTTGAAGAACTCAGAACTAAATTTAGCATTAGCTTTGGCAACAACATCTATATCAACTAATGTTGGTATGGAAATAGGTTCATAGCCAGTTTCTACGAATAGATCGACAAGTATTTTACTGACGAACTCTTGTTTCTTTACATCGGAAGGTAGCCAGGTTTTGATGCCGGTTGGTGACATGGGATTATTATAACTTATACCTATTGCGCTGCTGGTAAAATCTTATCCAAATTGACAAAAGTATTACCTTTGAGACCCATGATTACTGGGATCTTTTGATCGCTTTGTTCAATATTATCCAAGAACTCCAATTCTGCCACTTTAGGATTGGCTTGTAGAGCTCTGCCTTTAATTTCAACTTCTTTTGCTTTAGCCTCACCTTTGATGATCTCAATTTGTTTTTCTTTGATTGCAATATCTTTGCGGATTTGAGCTAATTGAGCTTTCTGTAATGCAATTTGTTTACGTTCAATGGCGTCGATATATTCTTTTGAGAAATCAATTTTACGCAAAAGCACATCGAGTAGTTGGAAGCCAGATTCAGCAAAGGATTCTGATAGATTTTTTACAACTTCTTCAGTCACTGCTTTGCGAGTGGCTTCTGTGTATAGAGCGTCTGCTACGTGGCGTGCAATAACTTCTTGTATGATTTTACTTGTTTTGCTTTTAAGTACTGAATCATAACCAGTGCGCAATGTTTTATAGATTTCTGGTGCTTTGTCTCTCATCATTTGAGTTACGATTGAGACTTCGATGCTCACTATTTGTCCATCTTGAGTCTTGGCTACGATTGAGTCTTTGACTTGAGTGCGATCTTGAGTATTGTCAGAGAAAGTGTAGGTCTGTACTCTAGTGTCAAACACAATCAATGTTTGTACGAAGGGTATTAAGAAATGTATTCCTTCTGAAAGTGCGTTGTCTTGAACTCCGCCTTTGAGATTGAAGATTACACCTGTCCTGCCAGCTGGAATGATTTTGATACTAGAAGATAAAACCCCTAATACCAGAAGTATGATAATGATCGTGATGTCGAATCTAAGTTTTGGCATAATTTTATAAAGAGTCGTCAATGATTAAGCTTGTGCGCTTGCCGTAGATTTGGGCTTTGCGATATTTTACATAATCTGGATTGCGATTGAGAGCATCTACTTTAAGCCTAATAGCTTCCGCTTCACCAGCAGCTTTGATGATCACGGCATCACGTTTATTCTGTTCTTCAACAGTAATATTGTCTTTGGTGTCCAATTCAATGCGAGCTTTTTGTTTCTCTTCAATAGAGGTTTGGTAAGCATCAGAGAAGCCAACTTCATCAAGTAAAAATTCTGATAGAACTATTTTGAATTTCGATAGCTTCTCTTTGAGCATTTCTGAAATATTATTGGCAATCGTTCTTCTATCTTCGCTGTAGATTGCTGATACTGTGTAGCCTGAGATTATTTCTCTGACTGAGCACTGTACGATTGGGACAAGAATCTTATCAACATAGGAATTGTAATCATCTTGACCCAGGTTTTGGTGTAGCCACCAGAGTTCTGTGAAATCAGGTCTAGCTCTCACTGTCACGTCGACAGAAATATTTTGACCGTCAGAAGTGAGTGTGTGGATAGACTGTCCCATAATAATGGCACCACTTGTTGAGCGTTCAGATTTATCTGAGAAAATATAGTTGATTTCACGAACATTGTATATAGTGGCATCTTCAATAAAAGGAATAATTAGTTGTACACCTTCTTCCAGGGCTCTTTGCTCCATACCGGTTATGCGGTTAAAAATAACGGCTTTATGCCCTGCTCCTACCATAACTAGAGAGTTTGGTAAAAGTAGTAATAAGGCTATAACAAGGATAATTGTGTACTTATTCTTGTTCAAAAACTCGTCTGGATCGAAACCTTTATTATTCTTTGAATGAACGAAAAAATCCTGGAAATCACTCATGAGGATTTATGATAGCATGCAGCACTAGACCTGTTTCGCAACAAAGTTTCGATAACATAGGTTGCTTAATCCTTAAAATATTATGTAGTATCAAGTCTGTAATTTATTTGCTATAATCATCTGCATGGCAAAAATTAAAGTTGGTATTAATGGTTTCGGCAGAATAGGACGTAATGTTTTTAGAACGTTGAATGAAAATTTTTCTGATAAGTTGGAGGTATTGGCAATCAATGACCCGGTTTCAGATCCTAAGATTTCAGCACACTTGATTAAGTACGATAGCGTGTTAGGTGGTTATAATGGCGAAGTTAGTGCTACTGATACAAGTATTACTGTTGATGGTAGAACTACGAAATTCCTTAAAGAATTTAATCCCGCACAAATTGGTTGGGACAAGCTTGGTGTAGATATAGTTCTTGAATGTTCTGGTGTTTTTACTGATGGCGTGAAGGCTAAAGCTCACTTAGATGGCGGAGCGAAGAAAGTTCTAATTTCTGCACCTGCTAAGAATGAAGATTTAACTGTAGTGATGGGTGTTAATGATGATAAATATGATCCAGCTAAGCATCATATTATTTCTAATGCCAGCTGTACTACAAATTGTTTAGCACCTCTTACTAAGGTTTTGGATGAGAAGTTTGGAGTTGAGACTGGGATTATGACAACGATTCACTCTTATACTTCTGATCAAAGATTACTTGACAACGCACATAGCGATCCAAGACGTGCTAGAGCAGCAGGTCAGTCAATGATTCCTACTACTACTGGTGCTGCTAAGGCAATTGGTTTGGTGTTACCGCATTTGGCTGGTAAGCTTAATGGTTTTGCGATGAGAGTTCCTACTCCTAACGTTTCTGTAGTTGACATTGTGTTTACATTCAAATCAACGGTTACTGTTGAGTCAATCAATGCAGCTCTCAAGTCTGCTGCTGAAGGCAAACTAAAGGGTATCTTGGCTTATACTGAAGAACCTTTGGTGTCTATTGACTTCACATCTAATCCAAATTCTTCAATTATAGATGCTGAGATGACTATGGTTGTTGGCGATAAGCAAGCTAAGGTGCTTTCTTGGTATGACAATGAATATGGTTATTCTAATAGAATGTGTGATCTAGCTATCAAAGTTGGATCTAAGCTTCCAGTTGCTGCTTAGTTCTAAATCAATTTAATAGTACCGACTTTTTTGCTGATGGTTTGATTATCTACCTCTAGTTCGAGTATGACATCAAGTTCATTGTGATTTGTTTCAGGATTGAGTTTTAGATTGCTGCCGATAATGACATTATCGTAGATCTCGGCGTCTTGACCATTGATTTTGGCTTTAACAATACGGCGACCAAGTTTGAAACCATAAGTCTCGATCTTGCCAATTGATATGAATAATTTGTCGGCAAAAATTCTTTCTGTAGGACCAAGTAAGGTCGCTTTGCTAATACCCATGTACGGTAAAATATTATTGTCTTTGTTAATTTCAATTCGACTTTTGATATTAGTTTTATCAACCTCTTGTCCAAAGTTTGGGATGATATTGACACTAGCTACTGCTAAACTCACTTCTCCACGATAATTGACGCGTTTGAATTGTCCTAATACGGAGAGTGTGTTGCCATTGAAGCCATCAGATAAAAATACTCTGATTAGTGAGTTGTCGACATCTGCAAATTTAAATAACACTGGAACTTTATTGTTATTTTTGTCCACAACTTCTATTGAATCATCAATAGTGAAGGATCCTTTGGGGTCAAATGAGATATTGAATTCAAAAGCAGCTATTTTAGGTAATTCTGGAGAGTCGATTTTAATTACGAAATCCTCTGCTAGAGAGCTTTGTAGGCAGATAAGATTTAAGAGTATAAGAGCAAGTCTTCTCATTGTATGATTTCTTTTAGTAAAGCTTCAGTTGCTTTAGCATTCAAGCTGTGTCCGCCTTTGACACTAGTAATATTAACATTTAGCCGTAAGGGATTAATTCCTAATAGCATTAAATCTCCGAGTAGATCTAAGACCTTGTGCCTTGCTGGCTCATTATCAAAATATAATTTTTGATCGAAGCCTTCGTGATCGTATCCTAAGACCCAGCCATCTAGACCTAGCATTGCGTTCTCTGCTTTGCTGCTGAAAGTTCGTGCTTTAGAGACGTCACTGATTGCATTAACTCCTAAGACCCAGGTGAATTCTTGTTTACCAATTGGTGGGGCTTGTTCTAATCTGTAATTTGCGCTGAAATTATTACTTGGTTTGATTTCTATATAACGTGTTGGATCATTATCATCAGTAATTTTTATAGAATGATTAATTGTAAGTCTTGATCCATAATCTTCAGATTTCGGCTTGTCATTATTGATTTGTGATAAGCCGCTTGTAAAAAAATAATCTATCCAAAATTGACTGGAACCATCACCAAAAGGTAATTCAGTTTCATTGAGCTTGACATCGATATTATTTAAGTTAGTTAAAGCCGCTGCTGCTAAGAAATGTTCAACCAAACAAACCATATCGTCAGCATCGCCAAGTACGGTATTGCGCTGGGTGCTTTGTAAGTTTTGAAGACAAACAGAAACGAACTTCAAGTTTGGGAGCTGGAAGCGAATACCAAGACTCTGGTTACTTGTGATCTCAGCCTTAATGGGCTTCCTTGATATAATACCCTTTTCTTCTAAGATATAGGTACTTTTGTTCATAAAACTGACCTTATGAGACCAATTTAGCATAATTCCATTCAAAATAAACAGAATTCTTCTGAAAACTGCAATTAGTATAACAAATTTGCTATAATCGGTATTAATAGGTATTTGGATGGCAGGACCAGTAGCAAAAGTTTTTCAATCAATTTTGGGGTATGTTCCATACCTAAAGCAATATGCTGATGCTAGTCCAGTTGCAGAAATACCAAGACCTTTAATTATGCATCAAGAGACTGCGGGGACTCCTGAGGTCTCACTGCCTAAACCTAAGACTTTGGGCACTGAGTCAATTGCTCAAATTGTTAAAGAGCATAAATCAGCAGCTTTTGAACATTATCCAGAAGCTTTGAGGGACATTCAATCTAAGATTATCAAAACTGGAACTGATGAGCAGTCGATGGTTGATTTTAAGCCAAGCTTGCTTACAACAGAAGCACGTAAATTGATGAATACCCTGGTTGCTTTGTTTCAACAGAAACTTATAATTTTAAATAACGCAAACACATTAGATGCTAAGACTTATATCGATTTATATAATTTATTTTATAGGCAAGCTCATGATTTAATTCTTGATGTTAATAATGCAGTCTTGCAGAAGACTTTAGAACTTCATCATTGCAATGATTTAGATATCGCAAAAGCTTTAGTTGTTAGTAGAGATTTAAGTAAGCAGCTAGCACGAGTTGCTCTAGAGTCAATACGTGACAGCTATAAAGTTTTACCACAAATCCCAATTACTACAGAAGCTAATCAGGTAGTGGATCTTAGGGCTGTTATTGATAAGTCCTCACGTACTTATTTGCGTAATTTGTACCTAGCCTCAAAATTTGGAATGCATTCTAAATCAGTTATAGAGAGTTTTAAAGCTGCTACTAAGGTTTTACCTAAAGGCTCTGATCAATCCTTGCATTTCACCTTGCAGGTTTTGTCTAATTTGCAAAATGCTACTCAAGGAGCGGTATTGCTTAATTACGAGCATGGTAAGCTCAAATCCTCTGAGGCACATTTGTTTGATCCAGCAATTACTCATGATGTAACACAAGCTTTGATTACTAATACTATAGAAAATTTCCAGCTTTGTAATGATGAACGGTTAACTCTTGAAAAACTAGAATCCACGAATATAACTAATTTCAATGATCGTAATTTAAGGAAGTTTCTTTCAGATGCCAATGTTGTAGAAGTTAATATGTTGGAAGCTATTTCAAAGCTTGGTACTGATCCGCTGTTACAACAATTGGGATTGAATCCGGAGGATGAAGCAGATAATTGTGCGCAGATTTATGGGGTGCAGGATTTGAGTTCCAGAGAGAGTTCTGTTTCGCAATTGCTTGGTACTCTTTCTGATGATTCTATACTTGGCAGTAAACCACCAAGTCGTAAACTTGTTGATTTAATGGGTAGTGATAATCATTCTCAAAAGCAATTCAGGCGGCTAATTGTGGAAGTTTCCTTGGCTGCAGCGATGGATGTAGTAGTTAATCAACGCTATGGTACTAAATACCAATCTACTATGTCTAAAGATTTTGAAACAATTCCTTGGATGGCGGATTTATATAAGGAGCGTAAAGCTTTTTATCAATCAATGATTCGTACCAATACTCAGGAGCTATCAACAGCAGAGATTATTTTAGAAATGTCTAAGCTTGGTAAAGAATTACATCAAATAGGATTATTTGCAGTAGAAGATTTCTTCGAGCGTTATCAAATGCAAGAGTCTGGAGGCAAGTTGCTAGATATGGTAAGTGACTTGACCGATGTTGGTGTTGCTGCCTTGATGCTTGATTTGTTTAGTAATTTATTTTCCTATTTGCAGCATGAGGAAGGCAGCTCGTTAGCTCCAATTACAGTAGATCGTTTGAAAACATTGATTAGATATTTAAAGAACGAATTAACTGTATATGATGATCAAGGGCGAAGATTGATTGCCCCCAAACGACCAAATGACTTTGCAGTTAAAGTCTACAATAAAATGCATACTCTGATGGCTGATGGTGTAGAATTGAAATTGGATTCAGAGTTGATTATTGATTTCTTGGAAGACTCTCTAGGATTGGTTTCTAGACGTGGTGGTATGGTTCATGGTAATGCTACAACTAAAGCTAAGCACGTTAATTTAGCTAGTTTATTATTCTATAATTTAATTAAATTTGCACCAGAGCGAAGTAATGATATGCCTTCATTAGAAGCTAGGATCGATATCTTAAAGGTATTAATCAGGCAGGACTTACAACAGTATCAAAAAGTACCAGGTGTACTATATAAGAAATGGGAGTTGCAGGCTCTTGGACAAAGTGAGCATGGTAATTTCCCAAGTACTAATGGACGTCAAGGCATAATCAAATCCTTATGTGATGATTTGGATTCTAAGGTGGATGATTATATTCATGGGCGCCCGTGTCCAATTCCTCTGGCGGAGTTAATTGGGGCGTATGCTCGTGTAGAGAAAATTTTTGCTGATAATCCTACTGCTCGTGATAAAGCTACACTTAAGATTAATGAATTGCATAAGACTCCAGCTAAGCCTTTATTGAGAGGTTTAGCTAATGTATTGAATGATTTGTCGAAGGTCGATAGCACCTTGGTTGTTGATTTCGTTCGTTCTCGTCATGATGCTAATTTGATGACCAGGTTAAAGCAGAATTTATTAACTGATCTTGGTAAGTCTGCTGGTGACATACTTGGTAAACATCATGATCCAAAAACTTCTGTGCTTGTAATTAATGATAATGATCAAGAAGCAATTACTTCATTAACTAAGTTTTTGGAGAAAGCTCAGGATTTAGCTGAGGCTGTTAAGCCAGCAGGTAGTAGTGAGACGATACCTGTTATGTTGGATATATTTATGCAGGGGCAATCAAAAACAGAGCAAGTTGCGATACAGAAATATTTCCAAGCTTTTAAACAAGTACTGACTAGCTCAGTTATTTTGAGATTAGAGACAGGTATTCGCAATGATGTTGAGGCTTTTCCGGGGCAATATGAAGCTAAAAATCGCCTGCTTTATTTGCTAAATCAATTTAAATCGATGCCACCATATTTGGGCATTAAGCATACTTGGCTGAATGATAAAGCTATTCAAAAACAATTAGCAAATAAAAATACGGCAAAACCAGTTTTGGTTTTGTCGTAGAAAACTTAAAAATTCTAAAAAACATTGCTTTTAATCAGTAGCCATGCGAATATGGTCTTTGGTTAATTGGCTGGGTAGCTCAGTTGGTGAGAGCGGTGGATTCATAACCCACAGGTCGGCAGTTCAAATCTGCCTCCAGCTACCATTTTTAACATTAGTAACAATGATTTGAACTGCTCCGCAGTTTGACTTTTGTTTTAATTAAATTTCTTGTAATAGTTCTAAAGAGATCTCAGCAACCTCTTCTTGAGTGAGTTTGCTAAATTCTTTCCACAATTCATTGATATCATCTTTACAGTCTTGTAATTCTGGATTGAGTTCTAGGAACTCATCGATGCTATCATACATGCGAAAACAAGTGATCGCTCTGTACAAATCAAGTACCATAGATTGATAGAAGCTCAGCTTCTCATCATCAGCATAAGTCTCAAAGAAACCTGTTACTAATTCCACTTGTAGATTGATATCATCACTACTGAGTTTGGCTTCTATTCTGCTGCTGATGTTTGGTTCCATGTTGTTATAAAATCATTTTTGTATTAAGCTTTGGTTAAGAAAGAGATTAATTTTTATGAATCTTTTTGCTTATTATTGGGGTCAAAGCTTGGTCCTAATTTGGTTTCCTTTATAAAAGGATTGCGCGATTCTTCTGATAAATCTTCGGGAGCAATAATTTTTCTGGGGTTTAACGGGTCATTTGGGCTTGCATTTTTCCACATAGCGCTGTTTAATGGTGAAGATTCTAATCCTGGCATAATATTGGATCCTTTCCTTGTGTCACTATTAAATCAAATTTAGGTTAAGTTTCGGTTAAGGATGCCCTGATTCTCTGCCAAATCGCTGAAAAATAGCCAATTTGCTATACTTATTAGCATGGCTGAATCCTCAATTAAATTCAATACCATTGAAGAGGCTATTGCTGATATTAGAGCTGGTAAGTTTGTCATAGTTGCTGATGATAGTGATCGTGAGAACGAAGGTGATCTGATTTGTGCTGCCGAGAAAATTACTGCTGAGATGGTTAATTTTATGACCAAATTTGGCCGTGGATTGATTTGTCTAGCTTTGGATAAAGATAGAGCCGAAGCTCTTGAGCTTGGTGAGATGGTAGATCTGAGTAACGATACAATGAGCACTGCTTTTACTATTAGCATTGATGCTGATCCTAAGTTTGGTACTAGTACTGGTATTAGTGCGTCTGATAGAGCTAAGACTATTCAGGTTGCAATAGCTGAAGATACCAAGCCAAGTGATCTTAGAAGACCTGGGCATATTTTCCCCTTAAAAGCCGTTCAGGGTGGAGTATTGAAGCGCGTCGGTCATACTGAAGCCGCTGTAGATTTAGCTCGTCTGGCTGGTTGTAAGGAAGCTGGTGTGATTTGTGAGATTCTTAAAGATGATGGTGAGATGGCTCGTAGAGATGATTTGTATGAGTTTGCTAAGGAGCATGGTTTCAAATTCATTACTATTGCTGATTTGGTTGCTTATAGATTGAAGAACGAAAGATTTGTACACAGAGTTGTTGAAGTTGATTTGCCGACTAAGTTTGATGAGGATTTTAGGATTTATGGATACAAAGACTTTTTATCAGCTAAAGAGCATGTAGCTTTGGTGCTTGGAGATTTAACGCAGGTTCAAGATCAGTCAATTTTGGTGCGTATGCATAGCGAGTGTTTGACTGGTGATTTATTCGCAAGTTTGCGCTGTGATTGTGGCGATCAATTGCACAATTCTTTACAGCAAATCAAAGAAGAAGGCGTTGGAGTTCTAGTTTATTTGCGTCAAGAGGGTCGTGGTATTGGTCTGCTCAATAAATTGAAAGCCTATCAATTGCAGGATCAAGGGCATGATACAGTAGAAGCCAATCACAAATTGGGTTTCCCGGCTGATTTGAGAACGTTTGGAGTTGGTGCTCAGATACTTACGGACCTAGGTTTGCATAAGATTCGTTTGCTTACTAATAACCCAAAGAAAATATACGGTATCGAAGGTTATGGTTTGGAAATCATAGAGCGTGTGCCAATTAAGACAACTGCTCATAAACACAATCATAAATATCTTGGCACTAAGAAAAATAAACTAGGACATTTGCTCTAAGTTATATTCTATGGAATCCACTTTACTCAAGAAGTTTTCCTGGTATCCAGGACATATAGCCAAGGCAGAGAAAGAGCTTCGAGCTAAGCTTAAGTTGATTGATTTAGTTATTGAGTTGCGTGATGCTCGTATCCCATTTTCCAGTGCCCATAAGGATTTGGACAAGTGGGCGGGTTCTAAGAAAATTATTGTAGTAATGAGCAAGCTTGATCTTGCGGACCCACAGAAGCTGAAACGAGCAATTGCTGATCTTGAAGATCAGTATGCTGATAGTCCAAATTATTTATCTAAAGTTTTTGCGATTGATATTAAATCTAAGTCTGGTTTACGAGCATTGACTGCTGCTATTGAAAATGAAGTCAAGCATATTAGTGCCAAATATACGAAAGTTGGCGTGGCGCGTCCAACAAAGATAGTTGTCGTCGGCTATCCAAATGTTGGCAAGTCGTCACTTATTAATCTTCTGGCGCGCGCCAAGAAGACCAAAGTTGAAAATCGTCCTGGTGTAACAAAACAACAGCAGTGGGTTGATATAAAATCGAAACTAAATATCAAGTTATTAGATACACCTGGTATCATTCCACCTAAGTTATATTCTGCTGAGCAAGCTATGAAACTCGCTCTCTGTCAGTGTTTAGGAGATAAGGCTTTTGAGTCTTATGAGGTAGCTAAATATTTGCTTAGTATGCTTGATCCTCAAGTACTCTCGGATAGTTATGGTGTTGGTTTAGAACCTGGTGCTGATGAGCTTTTGATTGCGATTGCTAAAGCTCGAGTTCTCCTCGACAAAGGAGAGGCTGATTTACTGAGAGTCTCAGAGTTACTTATTAATGATTGGCGGAAGTTGAAATTTGGCCCAGCTAGTCTTGAATAGACTTGTGATATAATTAACCCTATGGGCACTTTAGTTTTTGCTTTACAGGTTGTTAGCGGTCTTTTGACCGTGTTTTTTATTCTTATCAAAGAGCCTCGCTCAGAAGGTTTGGGGGCTATTGGTTCAGCGAGTCATAGCTTCAAAGGTGTAAAAACTAGCGCAGATGAGAAGTTAGATCAAACCACTTGGCTGTTCGTTGGCATTTTTATTATTAGTTCATTTTTGCTTGGTTTAAAGCTAGTTTAATGACGCCTTGAGACCGCTGTTCTTTAGTAAAATTTTACATTATTAATAAAATCTTATTTTTGACGAGGGTTACTCCTATTAAGAATTTTGCTTTTCGGTCAATAAACTGAGAGAGAGTTAAGAAACTTTTCTTAGCTAGCAAAACAGGAGTCCCCCCTAAATGACAACCCAACAAAATTATACTAGAGAAGCGGTTATAGCCCTAAGCCCGGTTCAATCTACTGTGCAAATCACAAAAGAGTTGAATATGGCTGGCTACAACAGAATCGACAGAGTTGATTATCAAGAAGCTTTATTACAAACGGTTATTTCAAGAAGACCACAAATCGCTATCATCACTAGCGAGTTGCCAGGACGTCAAGATATCACCGAAATACTTGCGACGATAGAAAGAGAATCTCCGAAAACGAAGATTATTTTTATCTCCAAGTCAGTTTCAGAGGAGAATCTTCTTGAAATTTATTTAGCAAAAAATACTAGCGCTTGGTTACTGAGTGAAAGATCAGATCGTACTCTGTCTTTAGCGATTGAAGCTTCTGAAGCTGGTCAAATGTTTATGGATTTTGCAATTAGCAAGATGATTAAAGATCAAATCGCTGATAAGCAATCAATGCTTACTTCTTCTAAGTCTAACTACGCTAATCTTGAGCTGTTAACTGAAAGAGAAGCTGAAGTTCTTAAACATCTTTGTGATGGTATGAACTATAAGAATGTTGCACAGAAGCTATTCATCTCTGAATCTACAGTTAAGACTCACATTAATAACGTGTTTACTAAGCTGAAAGTAAATGACAGAACACAAGCTGTGCTTTACGCTTTAAAGCATGATCTTGAGAGCTTGATGAGAGCTACTATGAATTTAAACACTAGAGCATCATAAGATAACAAGAATAAAAAAGAATTTTGCAAGCCCCTCGTAAGAGGGGTTTTTGCTTTAGATAATAGATCTTTTTGTCGTTGTCCTAAGGATAAGTCCGATTTTCAAAATAAGTCTAATAATGATTTATAAAAAAGTGATAATAAAGACAAAAAGATGTGAATAATATAGATATAAATCCCTTATAGAATTTATACTTTTAGAAACATGTTTGAAAGATTTACAGAAAAAGCCATCAAAGTCATAATGCTCGCTCAAGAAGAGGCAAGACGGCTTGGGCATAATTTCGTTGGTACTGAGCAAATTTTATTAGGCTTAGTTGGCGAGGGTACTGGTGTTGCAGCTAAGACTCTTAAGTCAATGGGAGTGAATCTTAAAGATGCGCGTATTGAAGTTGAAAAAATTATTGGTAGAGGTTCTGGCTTTGTAGCAGTTGAGATCCCTTTTACTCCGCGCGCAAAGCGAGTCCTAGAGCTGAGTTGGGATGAGGCGCGTCAATTTGGACATAATTATATTGGCACTGAGCATTTGTTGCTTGGTTTGATTCGTGAAGGTGAGGGAGTAGCAGCAAGAGTCCTTGATAATCTTGGTGTTGATCTCACTAAAGTAAGACAGCATATTATTCGCTTACTGGGCGAGTCAAGTTCATCTAGTGGTGCTTCACCAAGTTCTGGAAGTTCTTTATTAGGAGTTGGTTCTTCTGGTAAGTCATCATCATCTTCTCAAAGTGGCTCTAGGACTAGGACTCCGACTCTTGATGAATTTGGTACTGATCTTACGCTCGCTGCTACTGAAGGGCGTTTAGATCCAGTTATTGGTAGACAAGAAGAGATTGAACGTGTAATCCAAATCCTTGGAAGACGCACAAAAAATAATCCAGTTTTGATTGGAGAGCCTGGTGTTGGTAAGACCGCTGTTGCCGAAGGACTTGCTCTTAGAATTATTGCAAGTGATGTCCCAGAATTACTCGAAGGTAAGAAATTAGTAATGCTTGACTTAGGGCTGCTAGTCGCTGGAACTAAGTATCGTGGTGAGTTTGAAGAAAGACTCAAAAAAATCATGGAAGAGATTCGTAGCTCTGGCAACATTATGCTAGTGATAGATGAATTGCATACCTTGATCGGTGCTGGTGCTGCTGAAGGTGCTATCGATGCTGCTAATATTCTGAAGCCAGCTTTATCACGTGGTGAATTGCAGTGTATTGGCACTACTACTCTTGAGGAGTATCGTAAGCATATAGAAAGAGACGCAGCCCTAGAAAGAAGATTCCAGCCTGTTGTAATCAACTCACCATCAGTGGAAGAGACTATTGATATTATTCGTGGCTTAAGACAGAAATATGAAGATCATCACAGATTGTTTATTACAGACAAAGCTATTGAAGCTGCTGCAACTTTATCTGACAGATATATTTTTGATAGATTCTTGCCAGATAAAGCAATCGATCTTATTGATGAAGCGAGTTCTAGAGTTAGATTGCGAGCAAGCACTCTACCACCAGAGGGTAAAGAGTTAGAGAATAAATTAATTAAGATCACGCGTAACAAAGAAGAGGCTATTCGTAATCAAGAATTTGAGAAGGCTTCACAATTACGTGATGAGGAGAATAATCTCCGTGATGAGATTCGTGAAATCCAAGAAGAGTGGAAGAAAGAACAAGAGAAAAATAAACCACGTGTTACTGAAGAAGAAATCGCTCATATTGTTTCAAGTTGGACTGGTATTCCAGTTGGTGATTTGACTAAAGGTGAGACTGATAAACTCAAATCAATGGAAGATATTCTCCATAGTAGAGTTATTGGTCAGGATGCAGCAGTAACAGCAGTCTCTAAGGCTATTAGAAGAGCAAGAGCCGGCCTTAAGAACCCAGAGCGTCCAATTGGCTCTTTTGTATTCTGTGGTCCTACTGGCGTAGGTAAGACTGAGCTTGCTAAAGTGCTTGCTGATTATTTCTTTGGTAGTTCAGACAATCTGATTAGAGTAGATATGTCTGAGTACATGGAGAAACATACAGTTAGTAAATTAATTGGTTCACCTCCAGGTTATGTTGGTTATGGTGATGGTGGTCAGTTGACAGAAGCTGTTCGTCGTAAGCCTTATAGCGTTATACTTTTTGATGAGATTGAGAAAGCTCACCCTGATGTTTTTAATATCATGTTACAAATGCTTGATGATGGACATTTGACTGATAGCCGTGGTCGTAAAGTTAGTTTCAAGAATACTATTATCATTATGACTTCAAACGTCGGTGCACAGAAGATGGGCGTTGATAGTGGAATAGGATTCTTTGCTTCGAAAACCGAAAAAGATGTCGAAGAAGATAAATATAAGCGTATGAAAGACGTTGTTCTTGAAGAAATGAAACGTTCTTTCAAACCAGAATTCCTGAACAGGCTTGATGATGTTGTTATATTTAGACATCTGACCCGTGATGATATGCGTAAGATTATTAATATCATGGCTAAGGATCTAGAGCTGCGCCTGAAAGAACATGGCATGACTATAGAGCTGACTGATGATGTTAAGGACAAAATCTCAGTTGAAGGCTACAAACGTGCTTATGGAGCGCGTCCTATGAAACGTTGTATTCAGCGTTTGCTTGAAGATAGTATCTCTGATGATTTGATTCAAGAGACTTTGAAGCCGGGAGATAAGGTTGAAGCATATTTAGAGTTTGATCCAGCTTTTCCTCTAGAGAAGGATTATAGTACTGCAACCGATCCCGTTACTGATGAAATGAAAGAAACTGATAAGAGCCAGTCTCTTGTTAAAGCTCAAGTCAAATTCAGAGTAGTTGGACATCATAATGAAGAAGAGCAAGAAGAGTTGAAGAAATCAACCATTAAGACCAAAAAGAAAGTTCTTACTTTGAATAATAAAGAGAATGGAGCTTCTGGTTCTAAAGAGCCTATTGGTAATAAGACTGCTTAGTTCTATAATGCTTTAATTTTTTTGTAGAGAGCTTGTGCTTTCTCAAATTTTTCTAGTCCTAATACTTCTTGGCAGATAATTGATAAATCATAATCATTGATTATCTTTGATAAGTGCAAATAGGCTAAATCTAAATTCCCAATTCTATATTGTAGGATTGCCATTTCGTAATTAGCCTCAACTTGATTAGGCTCTAAGGTCAGAGTGTCTTTGAGATAGTGAATAGCTTCTGTTGAGTATTTCTCATTGCTAGTGAAAAATTCTATCTCTGATTGCGGCAGTAGTGATAAATATAATTTAGCAAGAGCTAGGTAGCTAGGCCAGTAATTTGGATTAATAGCAATGGCTTGTTTGTAGGCAAGGATAGATTTGTTCAGATTATCAAGTAGGAATTTATTGTTATCGATACCACCCTTCCAATTGTATTTTAGTAAGCCCATCTTAAACGCAAATAAGTTTGCTAAGCCTAATTGTGCTTGGTAATTGAGTTTGTTATATTTGAGTGATTCATTGTAATTGTCATAGGCTTCTATCAAGTCTAAGTCGACTTGTAAATTACCGTTGTTTAAATTATTGCGTTTTTGATTGAATAGTATATTTGCTTTAGTTAGAAATAGTTCTGATAATTGATAGCTGTTGATTGTTGTTCGGAAATCTTTGATGGCTTTGTTGATTATGCTAAGGGCTTTTGGGAAGGATTTGTTGTAAGCATGTAATTGAGCTAAGCAGTTGAGCTGATAGGTGTCAAATAGGCTTGCTGGCATCAGTCCAGAGAAGATTATTATATCTTCTGGTTTAGAAGGATTCTCTGAACTATAGTCAGAGAAAAGAGAATCTGATTCATAGAGAATGGAATCAACACGCTCCCAAGCCAATTGTTTGTTGTAAATGTTATAGAGATTTAGAAAACTTGCGGGGCTTTTGTTGAAGCTAAAGATTTCTTCTGCTAATTCCTGTGCGATTTTGCCGTGCATATCACCACTATAGTTGTTCTTGTAATCTGCTTGTACTAGGTTGTTGTGTGATTCGATGAGTCGATGTAAGAATGATTTGTCTTTGGCTTCAGCAAAGAGTTCTAGGATATCCTTGCTGCTCATGTTTTGCAAGAGGAATTTCTCATTAGCTTTAATTGTTTCGCTAAAATTGCCGATATTTTTGAGAGTGTTGAATTCCAAAATCATATTGTCGTCAGTGTTGATCTGAGGATGATTGATTTGGCTGATCAGCCGTTTGGTTGTTATGGATGGTAAAATTAAGTTTGCCAGTAAGTCAGCTTCATTCCTAATGCCTAATTTAACCAATTCTCGTTTGAGAAGGTTGGTATTTATTTTTTTGCTGATAGTCTGAAGATTAATGTCGATTGGACTACGAGATCCTATGAGTATTAATTCAGCAGCACTTCCTGGTCTAAAAATTAGAATCTCAGGAAACACGCTCTCAAAGGTTTTGAGGGCTGTTGCTAGCAATTTTGGCTCTATTGAATATAGCTGTAACCACTGTACGAATAAGCCATTAGTTGTCAATTTACTGGCTGCTAAATCCCAGAATTCTACAGTGAATAAAGCTGAAGATATCCAAGGATCAGATGGCTGCGAAATGATCAAATCATAATTTGTTGCGGCTTTGTATTTTTGGGCTAACAAGAAAGTTCTAGCATCAATACTGAAACGATTTATATTCTCATTGTCAAGGTATTGAGCGCCGTTGAGCTGTTGTATTTTTGGTTTGAATATCTGATCGACAGCTTCGTATATGTCTGGTTCTATTTCACAAACATCAACGTGAAAAGCCGTATCCTGAGTGCTTTGTATACTAGATACTAAGGAATTTAATGTGACTCCCGAGCCCATGCCTATTAATAGGCTATTACTGATATTCTGGTTCAATAGTACGGGTATGTCGGCAAGTAGAACCTGAGTTATCATATCGGCTTGACTCGGCTCATTAGGATCGATGACTAAGCCAGCCTCAACTTTACCGTTACTTTTGAGCAGTAAAGTATTAATGTTGTGATCTTCAATTACAGTGATGATATTGTGGCGAGCCTCTCTGTGGAATAGAATTGGTTGTTTGATACTTTTGCTGAATTGATTTATATCTAGATGTTTATACTTAAGGCTGCGATAGATTGTTGTGCCGCTGGAAAGCTCTTGAGGATTGATTTTCGGGATAGATAAACTTGCCCCCAGTATTATTATGATCAAGGTGACTACTATATTGCGCTTAGGATGATAGGAATCTTTGATGAAGAGCAAATATGCCAGTGTTAATATTGAGCAGGCGATCATCAGTCTGAAACTATTAAGAAGCGCATTGTTTGTGTAACTGAAGATTGGTAGGATGATAAATCCCATAGCAAACGAACCAGCAATGGCTCCAATTGTATTTATGGATGAGACTAGAGCGACGCGTAAGCCCGTAGAAAGTCGCTGTAACTCTCCTGAGATTAACAGGTTATTGCTGAATAGGTAAAACACTAGTGATACGATTATGCCTTCTAATATAGTCACTGGCAGGATTATACAGGCAGCGGTGAGAAATTTGATCAAGTTCTCTGCATAATAATTACATGTGATTGATAAGTGTTTGAACAGTATTAGTATTAGTGTTGGTAACTTGTTGAATAGAGTTGTCGATAAGATCAAAGCTAGTACAAAGAGTGTTTGTAATAGTAGTAGAGTTTTTTTGATATTTGCTGAATGTAATTTATAGGTGTTTAATAGATAGCCACCAATACTGATCCCTGTAAGAACTGATGCGATAATAATGGTTAGTGAGTAGGCTGAGGAACCAATAACTAAGCCCAAAACCTTTGTCCATAATATTTCTAGTCCTAAGTTGATGAAACCTAATAAGAAAACTAATATGAGTAGAATACAATCATTGCCATGTAGTTTACGCAAAGTATAACTAATCGAAGTGCCAGTTTTGTTATCAGCTTGGTTCTTATTGCGATGTTTGCGATAACTGAAGACAAGATATATTATGAGTGCAATTGCAGTAATAAGGTTGATGAGCGCCGCCATTCTGATGGTATTTATTTGCCCCAAATGCTCAAGTAAAAAGAAGCCTGTCAAAAAGGCTCCAGCAATGGCTCCTAGATTATTAGTTGCATAAAGATTACTGATCGAAAGATTAAGATTCTTGGATTCTTTACTTAAAATTTCACTCAAGATGGGGAATCCGCAGCCTAATAAAATAGCAGGTATGGATAGAATTGAGCTTATGAAAACAAATTTCATCAAGGAAGCCAAATAAAAACTATTGAGAGAGCTGAATGCAAGGAATGACCAAATTGGCTCAAAGAATTTATGTCCTAATAGCCATGGTATGCAAAACGCGTAAGCAGAAGTAAGTAATTCGATGATGATATATAGTAGTAAATAGAAATTTAAACTGTGTTGCTTGTTGGTTAATTTACCTGCGATAAGGTTACCAACTGCGTATCCACCAATAAAAACTGTAAGCATGGTGCTTAGTGATAGATTGTCTGAACCAAATATTGGCTTGAGAAAACGTGACCAACTTAATTCATAAATTAAGCCAGTAACTCCACTGACAAAGAAGGCTATGAAACAGGTGATCTGCAAGTAATTAAGGTTGAATTTAGTTAGACGTCGCAGCAATATTTACTATAATAGACTAATTCTGGCAGTTACAAAAATCCAATTCCGTGAAATAATAGTTATGTGAAGGTCTTAATTATTGGCTCTGGTTCAAAGGAGCACGTTTTAACTTGGAAGCTATGGTGCTCTGAAAAATACAGAGATACCGAGATAGTACTTGTGCCTGGTAATTTAGCGCTGGCTGGTAGCGTTGAGTGCTTAGATATCAAAATTGATGATATCGATAGGATTGTTGATATCGCAATTGCTCGTAAAGTTAATTTAGTCATAATTGGTGAGGCGATTCTCTTCAGTCAAGGTATTGTAGATAAATTACAGGCTGAAGGTATTAAGGTTGTTGGTCCAACAAAAGTTGCTGCTCAGATTGAATGGTCACAGCACTTTGCTAAACAATTGATGATAGAAAATCAAATTCCTTGCGCTAAGTTTGTCTCATTGAGTGGCTTAGCAATGGCTCAGGCTTATTTGTTGACGGCTAAATTCCCTTTGCGTATTCGCTCTGATTTGCAATTTGAGAAGAATTTTAACTCGACAATTGTTAATAACAAAGAACAGGCTCTAGCTATATTACAAAAATTATTTAAGAAGAAACTATTCTCTAAGATAGAGCCAACCATCATTCTTGAAGAAGTGGTTGAAGGATATGAATTCACTATCAATGTAATCGCTGATGGTAAGCGTGCTTTATCTTTGGTGCCGGTCCAGAGTTATAGAGATGATGGTAGTGATATGGGGGCTTATGGACCTAGCTCTATGATTGATCTTCGTATCCTCTCTACAATTAGAGAGAGCATTATTAATCCCACTATTGATGTGCTTGCTAAAATGGGACGAGCTTATTCTGGGTTTCTAGCTTTTGATATTGTTCTAGATCGTAATGATAATTTTAACCCTAAGTTGATCCAGTATCGTACTACCTTGTTAGATTCTGATGCTCAAGTGGTCTTGCCATTATTGGATGAAGATTTGTTTGAACTTTTGACTGCGTCAGCTACTGGAGATTTGAGCTTCTATGAAGCCGGGTTACATCGCTTCTTGGGCTCAGCATTGTCGGTGAACGTTCATGC
>CAZKFA010000013.1:43921-47890 GCA_964551925.1 uncultured Gammaproteobacteria bacterium | reverse complement strand
AAGTCAGAGACTCCAGTCCGTGCGGAGTTCACCACTGAGCAGAAACAAATAAGAGCAACAGCAGAGAAGTTCGCTGCTGATTATGGCGTGCCTATGCAGATGGCGCTGCTGATGATAAATAACGGCGGCAAGTTTCCTAGCCCTGTGGATCTGCGCAATATTGGTTTGAATGAATTTCAAATCCTTAGCTATGCTAAACAATTTACTGCGATCGAACAAGCTCTTAGGTATGAGATGAAGATTATAGGGGGATAGCCCCAGTTATTAAGAGAATATAATACCGAAATATTAAGAAAATATTGACATCTTTGCTTGTTCTCAAGTAAAATTCGTTCTGGAGGGCTTTTTATGAATGCAGAGGTAGGGGCAATAAAGTTAGGAACTTGGAAACCAGGTCCTTTTGATAGTTTAGTTCAGGGTGGTCGTCGTTTACTTGGTGGTGTTACTGAAGGTGTGAGCCGGAAGTTAAGACCTGTTGAATTAGAGGATTTGCATGCAGTGCAAGTGCCGCAGCATTTGGAACTTCAGATTCTAGATTTACAAAGATCATTGATAAAGTACTTTAAGACTAACGGAATAAACCTTAGTCCAGAGCAGAGTGATGATGACGTTAAGAAACAAATTCCAAAGGTAATGACGTTGATGCTTGATATGGAAACTGCTAATCCCGAGTTTGTTAAGCAAATTAATGCTTTTGTTGGTGCGATTGAAAAGTTTGCTACTGGACAGCAGATATCCCCAGAGCGTATGACCGTCTTAATTAAGGATATTAAATGCCCAGAATTAGGATTAGTCCATATTACATTTGGTAATATTGTGTTTGGAGCAATTATGACTGGTGCTATGAAGTGGTTGCTGGCGCCACCACCATCACCACCGTCACCATCATCACTAAGCGCGAAATCATCGCCAAAGCCACCACCATCATCTAAGTGATAGCTTTGGAAGATAAAATTTACGTACTTAACGATTGGGTTTTGGTTGTTGATGATGCCCTGCCTTATTGGGCTTGTGATCTTTTGAGAGAGCGGAGTGTTAATAATCTCAGAGAGTCTTCTACTCTTGGTAGGCAAATTCAAAAATATCGAACCAGTTATGATTCTTTTGTAGAGCAGCCTAGTCTTGCTTCTGAATTGGTTGATGAGATTATTGTGGATATTACTTCTTTGCCTAGAGTTAATCAAGAGAAGCTTTCTATTATTAAGTATGCAAAGGGTCAGGAGTACAAAGAACATTATGATTTTCTTCATCACGTAAAGGGTGAGACTGAACGGAAAGGAGATCGTTTGTTTTCGGCAATTTTTTATTTGAATGATGATTTTGAAGGAGGTCAAACTTATTTTTCGGCGATAGATTTGCAAATTCTGCCAAAGAAAGGACGTTTACTTATTTGGAAAAATTACATTGATGGTCTGCCAAACTACGACTCTCTACATGCTGGTTTACCAGTGCGTTCTGGTGAGAAATGGATTGCCACTAAGTGGGTTAGAGAGAAAGCTTTTGAGGGAATTTGTAATTAAACAAAGGAGTCAAACTGCTTAATCATATACTAAACGCTAATAGTAATCTATTTTTGGACTCAATTCAACTCTAAGTAATGCTTTTGCTACAGTCGCTCAAACCAAATTGAGAGAAATGCCCAAACCTAATGACTGAGAAGCTTCTAGTTTGATAATGCTATAATCCTTACTGTGATTAATCGTTACTCTCGTACTGAAATGTCAAATATCTGGTCTGATCAGGCTATGTATCAAGCTTGGTTGGATGTAGAGCTCGCGGTTTGTCGGGTGCAGGCTGCTCATGGTTTGATACCAGCAGCCAGCTTAGAAGCCATTCTTTCTAAAGCAAGTTTCAATATTAATAGAATTGAAGAGCTTGAGACTATTTTTCATCACGATATGATCGCCTTTCTGACTTGCGTACACGAGTCTGTTAATAGTGATGATTCGCGTTTTATACATTTTGGTTTGACTAGTTCTGATGTTAAGGATACTGGTTTGAATTTGCAACTTAAACAAGCTGGTCAGCTTATTGATAAAGAAATTTCTGCTTTACTAGATGTTCTTTCTAGTTTAGCTCAAGAACACAAGAACTTACTTTGTATAGGACGCTCTCATGGAGTGCATGCCGAGCCAATTAGCTTTGGTTTTAAGTTATTGAATTTTTATAATGATCTTAAGCGCTCGCATCTTGCTTTGATGTATAGCTTTAGAGATTTGGAGTTATGTATGATCTCTGGTGCTATGGGTACTTATGCTTTAGTTGCACCCTATGTAGAACTAGAAGCTTCTGAGTTATTGGGTTTGCAGGCAGCAAAACTTAGTACTCAAGTTATTGCTCGTGATATGCATGCGCGTTTACTTAATGAGATGGCAACTTTTGGTTCAGTGCTCGAGAGGCTTGCAATAGAGATCCGTCATCTACAGCGTACGGAAGTCTTAGAGGTAGAAGAACCTTTCTATGAGAAACAAAAAGGTTCTAGTGCTATGCCGCATAAGCGTAATCCTTGGCGCTCAGAAAACTTATCAGGCTTAGCTAGGATGTTAAGATCCTATGCTGGAGTGGGTTTGGAGAATATAGCGCTATGGCACGAAAGGGATATCTCACATAGCTCTGCTGAACGCATAGTGCTCCCAGATGCAACTATGTTGATTGATTTTATGGTGCATCGCATGACTCAGATCCTTAAAGGTCTGCGCGTCTATCCAGAGAACATGCAAGCTAATCTTTATAAATTTGGTGGAGTTGTTTTCTCGCAGCAGGTTCTTGCTTATCTATTACATAAGGGGCTCTCTCGTGATGCAGCTTATGAAATAGTCCAGAGTTGTGCTACGGCTGCTTGGATGAAAGGTAACTTCAGGCAATTAATTAGTGAATCAGAAGAGGTGCAGAAATATTTATCTTCTGAAGAAATCGACAAATGTTTTAGCACAGCGCCTTACCTTGCGCATATGGACTATATCTTTGGAAGAATACTGTAGCGATCGGTCAGTGTGATTTTTACATTAAGTAGTAACCCTGAGGTTGAAGCGGCTCAGGAACTGCTTCAGTGTTAGTCATATGCAATAAATCTCTTTCTATTGTTCGTGCAATTGCTGTCACTGAGACGTCTGTCGGTCTATCTTCAAATGGATCTTGCTTGTAAATTGAGGTATTCTCTATGATAAAGAAAATACAACTAAAAGTTGTATTTAAAAGTTCCTCGACAAACATTGGATAATTAGTTAATCCGAATGGCAATAGAATCGCAAAAATATAAATTAAGAAGTGTAACACTATGCTGTAAGTTCTTGGAAAGACTGTATTTTTGATACGTTCGCACATTCCCATATAATCACAGAATTTGCTTATGCTGTCTTCTAATCGGATTTGCTGGAAGTCAGTAATAGAACCGTTTATATAAGCTTGCCTTATTGCATTTATTTGTAAATCAAGGATTCCATTTGGAATATTGCTATATTTTAATATAATGGATAGTTCATCTGTAGTTAAATATTTGCGTAAGGTCTGTTCTGTAGCTTGTGTACGCAAAGTCTCTCCTAGAGAGTAAGACCAGGCAATTTGACGTCTTGTGAAATCTTTAATGACTTGATCCTTGTCAGTGCCTTCTTTGTAATAAGTTTGTAGTTGTCGGATAAATTGTCTTGAAGTGTTGACAATTCCTCCCCATATTTTGCGAGCTTCCCACCAACGTTCGTAAGCTTGATTTGTTCTGAAAGCAAGTAATAAAGATATCGTTGTACCAAGGATGGCGGGTATTGTAAGAGGTATGGTTAGGAAAATAAATCTCTCGTCAAGATAGCCTATTACTAAAGATAGAAGAGCGATGATCAGCACTTCAGTTTTAATTTTATTTAGTATGAAGCTAATAGGAATTCTTTTATTAATTAGCATGTTTATATTATAACTGGATTTTAGATTGTTTCACCCCGCAGCGGTCTCGGTGATTATTGAGTTCAACAATTTGTT
>CAZKFA010000013.1:34116-43821 GCA_964551925.1 uncultured Gammaproteobacteria bacterium | reverse complement strand
TTAGATTGTTTCACCCCGCAGCGGTCTCGGTGATTATTGAGTTCAACAATTTGTTGTAAGGAAGGGACTCACTAGGGAAGGGGCTTACGAGCTAGTTCAACGTTAGACTTATTGCAGATAGACTCTATCTTTGATAGAGTTGCTTAGAAAGACGCTCTATAACTACGAAGAGCAGCTTCGAGATAAGGATAGTCGCCTGTTCTAGTGCTGAATATATCTAGTCCTCGCATGCTGATAGGAGCTAGGGTTTGTGGATAAATTTTTCTTGTAGAGCTATACTCTGCTAGTAGATTGTCATCATTCATAAATACTACCCTTGCTCTATCCTTCTCAGGGACTGATTTGTTGTCGTAGTGCTGTTTTAGAGAATCTAGGATATGTCCCCAGTAAGGCTTAGCGCCGAATGGACCTGAGCTATGCTGTAGTGAAATAGATCCGCGCACTACAATTAATGGCGGCTTACTTGCTGTAGATGATTCTAAATGTTCTAATACTTGCTCCATGGAAGTAGCAGGGTGAAACTGTACTTGCTCTAAACCTTTATCCTGACAGTAATCTTTTAGTCCGTATTCTTCGTATTGAAAAGGATACATGGTATTACCATGAAGCACAATGATGGATTGTGGCATGGATCTTTCGTTTTGCGTAGTAGCTGGTCTGACTTGTGATAAAGCTGTGCTAGTAGGAGCACGATTAGAACTAGCATTGGTAGTTAGTGTCAAAGACTCTGTAGTTCTTGGTCTATGCCCTCTGTGCTTCTTTCTTGATGCCAAGGTGTCATTTATTATTCCTAGACCTGTTGTTAGAGTAGTGCCCATGGGTCAATATAATAGCATATTGGATTTATTGCAATTAATACTAAATTGCACATATAAAATTGATAAATTATGTGTAGTAATGCCCTACTACGAACTAAATTCTTCTAAATATGTTCGCAGTAGGGCATGTTAGAGATAATAATCCTTAAACCGTCTCCCCACGCAACGCCCAGGCATTGGCTTGGGTGATGCGCACATCGCAAATCTTGCCGATATATTGATGGTGTAGATTAGGATCACATTCTATATTAGTAGTTTTGTTGTTGAAGGTTCTACCCGCTAAGCGATTAGGATTGCGCTGGGACTCACCTTCAATCAAGACTTGTTCTATCTTGCCTAAGTATCTCTGAGATTGCTTTTCAGCGGTCTCGGTGATGATAGCGTTAAGTAGTCTTATACGTTCGTTTTTCTCTTCGTAACTAATGAGGTCTTCCCAAGTGGCTGCTGGAGTGTGCGGGCGGGCAGAATAGATAGCCGTGTTACAAGCGTCGTATTTGATCTCTTGTACAGCTCTGACTGAGTCCATGAATTGTTCGTGAGTTTCACCAGGGAAGCCAACTATAATATCGCCAGTGATAGAAGCGTCAGGCATAAGTTTGCGAATATAATTGATGAGTTCCATATAACGACTGAAAGTATAACGACGAGCCATGCGCTTGAGTACCTCATCATTACCGGCTTGTATCGGCATATGGATATGTTTACAAACACGATCGAGCTGGGCAACTGTCTCTATGAGTTCGTTTGTCATATCACAAGGATGTGACGTGAGGAACCTAATGCGCTTGATAGCTTCAATCTTATGTACTTCGCGTAATAGGCTTGCTAAGTTAGTTTCAATATCTAGTCCATAGCCATCGACGTTTTGTCCAAGTAATGTGATTTCTTGGTAACCCTCATCAGCCAAAATTTCTACTTCTCGGACTATTTCTGCTATTGATCTAGAACGCTGATCTCCACGGGTTTTGGGGACTATACAGTAAGTGCATTTGTAATTGCAACCATAAACAATATTTACCCAAGCGTAGTATTTAGTCTTACGAAAAATTGGCGTTTCTGGAATATCTTCTGGAAGATTCTCCCAGACCTCGGTTATTTGTGGGCGATTAAAAATTCCTCTATTAATGACTGCCTTATCAAGACCAGTCTTAATAGCTTGCTCATGAAGATCTTCAGCTTGTAGAACTAAATCTGGTAGGCGATGAATATTGTGAGTACCAAGTACTATATCGACAGTTTTGATTTGTTTAGCTAGTGATTCGCCTTCTTGCTGGGCTACGCAACCAGAGACAGCGATTAAGCTGCCGTGCTTGCGTTGCTTATCCCATTTGCCGATATAGCTTCTCATCTTATCGACAGCGTGTTCGCGGATACTGCAACTGTTAAGAATAGAAAGATCTGCTTCAAGCATATTCTCGGTCGGATAATACTCGATCTCTTCTAATAAACCAAGCATCCTTTCGGTGTCAGCCATATTCATCTGGCAGCCAAGAGTTTCGATATAGACTTTTTTCTTTGTGCGCAGTTGCAGCATTACTATGATTATAACCGCAGGAACCTGTGTGGATAATAAGTGCAACTAAATATGCTCAATCTATACACAAAAACCCTCAAAGTTTTTATTGTTATTTGCTACCATGGATACACCTAGTTTTTATGTTTAAAAGAATTATAGTTGTAGTCTCGATGATTTTGCTGATGGATTCTATAGCCATTGCCGCGGGAAACTATGTTGAGCTAACAAGTTTAGGTACTGGGACTGATCCGACTCTCTCTCTTACTTTACATCAAAAAAGTTTTGATCTTGATTTGTTAAAGACGTCAAATATGCGTGCCCGTCTTAAGGTAAAAAATCTATATCGCACCATTGATAGTACAGCTAGTTTTAGAATAGATCTTTATGATGTTACCGGTGGTGGTAATGAGTTTATAAGTAGTCAGAGTCTGTCTTTGCTCCGTGGAGCTCATAAGAATAGAGTCTTAAGTATCAGCGCTGGACACTTCACTGCAGCGACTAAGGATTTACGTTTTGATGTCTATGATACCCAAGGTAATTTAGCTAATTCCTTTACAGCTACTGTGAATGCTACAAATCTTGTTTCTCAAGCTAGTTCAGGTACTGGTTCTGATGTCACTTGTGCTGGTTCTGTTAGTGGTTCTGATTCCCTATTTGGTGAGTGTCAATTAGATGCATTTTTTCAACGTGTTGATTTCGTAGCTAGGAGACAAAAGCAAGCAAGCACTCGTGTTGTTAAGGGGGAGAATGGCCGTTATACAGTAAGCGTACCTGTTCCACGTAAGCCATTTAATTATTTAAGAGGTAATCGTGTCAGAGGAGTAATTACAGCGACTGATTCCGGTGGCACTACTTCAAACTTTGGTGATACCATTGACGCTTCAGTATTGCGTTTGGGTGGAACTGCTTTGAACAATACAGCCTTGAGCTATAACACTACTAGTAATCAATTGGAAGTTGGCTTTAGCGGTTCTACTAGTCCTGTTATTACTGCAGCTCAGAATGGTGATGTAACTATTACTGGTAGCGTTACGGCTGATAAGTTTATAGGTCCGACTCCTGTTGCTGTCAGTGCTACAGCTATTGATATCAATGGACAGACTTCTATTGATGCTACTGATTTGAATTTTATTACTATTACTGATTCTAATACAGGGACTACTGATACTTTGACTACTATTACTGGTGGCGTGGTTGGGCAGAAGTTGCAATTGCAACTTCTGGCTGATATGAAGTTCCATTTAGATAATGTTGCTACTGCTAATACTATTCAGTGGGGTCGAGGCACTATTGCTGGTACTGACCGTACTCAGTTTAATACTGAGATCTTTGAATTTGTAAATGATGGTAATGCTTGGTATTTATTAAGCCGTTACACATTAAGTAATTAGAACCTTAAATAACTATTTACGGATAGATATACCTTATATTTACATGCTATAAATTGTATGTAGCCCTAATTGTGGGCGTGATTTTGCTTGGATAATTAGGAGTTTTTGTGGCAAATACTATTGCAAAGAAAGAAGTTTTTGAACTTGACAGTTTTCAGAAAGAGGCGATTAAAGTAATTCAAGACGGTAAGAGCGTCGTTGTTTGTGCGCCAACAGGTGCTGGTAAAACAGTAATAGCTAAAGAGGCTATTAAGATGGCATTAGCATCTGGACATAAGGTGTTCTATACTGCTCCCCTTAAGGCTTTGATTAATCAGAAGTACTATGAGTTCTGTGCTCAGTTTGGTGAAGAGTTAGTTGGCATTATTACTGGCGATACCAATAAGAATCGTGATGCTCAGATCATTGTAATGACTACTGAGATCTATCGTAATATGCTTTACGGCACGACATTCGGTTCTATTGATCCATTTTTGAAAGAACTGAAGTATTTAATTTTTGATGAGTTTCATTATATTAACGATCCTTCAAGAGGTACTGTATGGGAAGAGAGTGTGATCTATAGCCCTAAATCTATTCAGGTACTTGCTTTGTCTGCAACTATTAATAATCCAGAAGAATTAGTTGAGTGGATAGAAGATATACACGGTGAGTGTGGTTTGGTCTTTAGTAATTTTAGACCAGTGCCTTTGCATCATTACTTCTTCAAGGATGATAAGATTGCTCCACTACTTACTTCTAATGGTAAGCTTAACCCGCAACTTAGAGAGCATGATGATAATCGTTTTGGTAAGAAGCAAGGCAAGTTTCGTCATGGACATTCTGGTTCTAATGCTAAGGTGTCTATTGCAAATGTAGTCATGGAGCTTTATCGCAAGCAAATGCTACCTGCTATTTATTTTGTTTTTAGCCGCAAGGGTTGCGATAAAGCTGCTCAAGAGGTCTCTGACCTTAATCTTCTTACTAAAGAAGAAGCAGCTATGCTTAATGGCAAGATTGATTTAGCGATTGCTACTAATAGTCACTTGAAGAATTTTGGACAGCTAGACTTATTGCGTAAGGGTATTGCAGCTCATCATGCTGGAATGTTACCTCAAGTCAAAAGTTTGATAGAAGAATTATTCACTGAAGCTCTTATCAAAGTAGTCTTCTCTACTGAGACCTTGGCTGCTGGAATTAATATGCCAGCTCGTTCGACTGTGATTAGTAATATTAATAAAGTTACTGATAGTGGCTTTAGAAATCTTAGTGCTTCTGAATTCTTACAAATCTCTGGTAGAGCGGGACGTAGAGGAATGGATGAATCTGGTTATGTAGTTACTGTGAAGGGCGGTAATTATAATGCTGCTGAAGTTGCGTTGCTCGCTAATTCTAAACCAGAAGACGTTACCAGTCATTTTAGATCGAGTTATGAAATGGTTTTGAACTTAATTCAGAATCATAAATACGAAGATATCAAGGATTTAGTAGAGAGAAGTTTTGGTCAGCTTTTGATCCGTAAGAATTTGGTTAACGACCAAAAAGAACTAAAGAGATTAGATGATCAAGTTCGTCAGTTACAGCATCCTCTGTGCCCTGGTGAGATTGGTGATCTTAATTACTATCGCGAAATGCAATCTAAATTAGATCAGACTCGTCGTCAAAAACAACAAATGGAGAAGAACTTAGATTCTTCTGGTGTTGATGATTTGGAAGGTAGTTTAGAGATCCTAACAATGGAAACAAAGAACTATCCATGCAATGGTTGTCCTAAGCAAAAGCCTTGTTCTAAGCAAACAGAGAATATCAAAAGATATCGTAAACAATCAAGAGCCTTAGAACAGAGGATTCTTGATGTAAAAAATATGCAATGGCAGAGTTTTGAAGCAACTGTAGAGTTGTTACAATCCGAAGGTTACATTGATAAGAACTATCAAGCAACTGATCTTGGTCGTACTTGTGCTTCTTTTAGGACTGATAACTCTTTCTTTGTGACTGAACTTTTGAGAGCTAATAGTTATGCTAATTTAACTCCTAAGCAATTTGCTGGAATGCTTTCATTGATTACTATTGGTGCCAGCCGTGCGCGCGATAAATCTTTTGCGCATATTTCTCAAGTCGCCTTAAATAATGTACGCAAGATTGAAACAGTAGCTAGAAGAGTAATCCAAAAGCAAAGACAATTTGGTCTTGATAAGCCTGTTGAGGTTAATCCTAATATCTCTGCTCTCATTGAAGATTGGGCAAGTGGAATGTCTTGGGAAGATTTAATCAAAAATAGTTTCTACGATGAAGGTGATATTTTGCGTGGTATTAGACGTACTGTTGATTTAAGTAAACAAATCTCTAAAGCACCTAGTTTAGATCCAGCGATTCAGAACCTTGCTAGTGAGGCTGTTATGCTGTTGGAGCGAGATATAGTATTAGAAACTGTTTAATATTTCGCCACTGATTCTTTATTATACAGTGTATAGTAAGCTATGGACTTTTTACTTAGGTCCTACTAATAGAGAGGCTTATTTATTATACAGTGTATAGTAATTTGTAGGCTAAGTAGTCGCTGTACTTTTTCTGGGATTAAATATTACAGATAAAACAGCTAGATCATTTGGAGTTACGCCACCGATACGACTTGCTTGTGCTAGTGTCTGCGGGTTAACTAGTGTGAGTTTATCTCTTGCTTCTAAGCTGATTTGCTTGCAGGCTTTGAAGTCAAAGCTGCTTGGTATGCGAATTTGATCAAACTTCTGCATGTCTAAGATTTGTTTTTTTTGTCTTTCTATGTAGCCTTGATATTTAATTTCAGTCTCTATCTCAAAACCATACTCTAAACCGTTCTCATAAATATCACGCACTTCAAATCTGTCTATTTGTGGATCATCATTGTCAATTAGTTCTTGCAAGTTTAATTGATCGTGAGAGACTTCGTGCTTTTTGAGGAAATCCTTAAGCGTGATTCTCTCATTGTCTTTGATGCCAATTAACTCTGGAGCACATTTGTCGGTTGCAATTTTGACTCTGTTGATAAAAGTTCTTTCGCGTTGCATTTTTTCTTGTTTTGTACAGAACACTTGCCATCTATAATCATCTACCAAGCCAAGCTCTCTACCAATCTCTGTCAGCCTTTGGTCGGCGTTATCTTGGCGCAATAACAATCTATATTCTGACCTTGATGTCAAAATTCTATAAGGGTCTTTGATTTCTTTACTAACCAAGTCATCAATCAGTGTACCAATATAACTATTGGATCTATTGAGTATAAAACTCTCGTGTTGCTTTGTATAGGACTTGAGGCGTTCGGATACTTGTAGCTCTGGATGTTGCTTGGTGACGTGGATTGCAGCATTAATGCCGGCGATGATACCTTGAGCAGCAGCCTCTTCGTAGCCACTAGTGCCTAGAACTTGTCCAGCGACGAATAAACCATTGATTTGTTTTGATTCAAGATTGTGTTTGAATTGAATACCAGGGAAATAATCATATTCGACGGCATAAGCTGGTCTCGTGATGACAGCATCCTTACAGCCAGGTAAGCTCTGTACTATTTGCCACTGTACTTCAATTGGTAAACTAGTGCTGCAGCCCTGTAGGTAAATTTCGTTACTGCTTAATCCTTCTGGTTCTAAGAAAAAATGATGTGATGGATTGTGACTAAATCTAACAACTTTATCTTCTATTGACGGACAATAGCGTGGACCACTAGCTTCAACTTCACCAGAATACATAGGTGATAAATGTAAGTTAGCGTGTATAATATCGTGCGTTTGAGAATTAGTTCTTGTTATATGACAGAGATGCTGCGGACGTATTGGTCTATTTGGTAAGAACGAAAACCAATCATGGACAGTATCTCCAGGTGCTTCTTCAAGATTGGAGAAATCAATAGTTCTGCGATCTAACCTTGGTGGGGTCCCTGTTTTGAGTCGTCCTGTTTTTAGCCCAAGATCTTTTAGCTTTGGTGATAATCCTAGTGAGGCTTTTTCGCATTGTCTGCCAGCAGTTTCAAATTTATTACCACTGAAGATTCTGCCTTCAAGGAATGTGCCAGCTGTTAATATTACTGACTTGGCGTAGATCACTTCTTCAAGATTAGTTTCAACACCAATAGCTTGATTTGTTTTGTCGTCTATCAGAATTCTTTTGGCGGAACTTTGATAAATAGTGAGGTTGGGCAGTTGTTCTAAATACTGTCTCACCCATGCGGAATATTCTCTCTTGTCTGATTGGGCTCTTAAAGATCTAACTGCTGGACCTTTAGACAAGTTAAGAGTTTTCATTTGTATATAAGTTGCGTCAGCAGCTAATCCCATAATGCCACCAAGTGCGTCAATTTCTTTCACTAGATGAGATTTTGCTGGTCCACCAATAGCTGGATTACAAGGCATTGTTGCAATACCATCAATACTGTTAGTGAGAAGTAAAGTTTGTAATCCCAGGCGCGCCGCAGCGTTGGCTGCTTCTGAGCCAGAATGTCCCCCGCCTATTATAATTATATCAAAACTTCTATGCATTATTAGAGTAATCGCTTGCCTAATCTATAATAACATAACTGTAAATTTTTAATTTAAGGATTTACTGAAATAGGCGTTCTTAAACTTTAAAAATTGGCTCTAATCCCGGAATACAAGCCCCATCAACGATTTGATTAGCTTGTTTGCGGACAGCATTTTTGTATTCTCTTCTGATGATAAATCTATCTTCTGCTTCAGGAATACAAGCAGATTCTGAATATTGACCAGTCCAAGTTTGATTGTGCTCATTAATACCTTCTGCACCAAGATTACGTGCAGCAGATTTAGCTAAGTTAGGATCGCCAGCAATTAGTATAATTTCTCCATTGTCTTTGAGTGCTGCTGAACCAGTTGGAATACCTTTGGCTTTGTGGTTTGAACAAGTCCAGATTATAGTGCCATCATCAAAGCGTTCTAGAGAGTTATTGTATCCAGTTTTTTGATTGCCTGTAACTCCAACGTGAGCAATATTGCGTAGGTTGCCAAATTCATCGTAGCAAGTTTGATTGATAACTAGAGCGATACCCATTTCAAAAACAATATGTTTAACGTCAACGATACTCATATAATTATTACGAGTTATTTCTTGTATGAATTGTATACAACCAAGTTCTGGATTGATATAGGCGACTTGTATTGTGAAGTTGTCTTTGTACCTAGTCCAAATTTCAAAATCTCTTTTGTCGCTATCACCATCTAAGCACATCATGCCCTTGAATCCTTGAGTGGTAAGGTTGCAAAACTGCTTTGCTAAATGACTTAACTTACGTTTGGTTAAAATACTATTCTGTTGACTGAAACCAGAGCTTTCTAGTGTTTCAATATTGGTGAAATTTAAATACTCGTTGAGGCTAGAGCTGGTAATAATCCCAAGCTGATTATGAAAGAAACCTGGGCTATTGTGTTGTGGAATTCTTCCTGCTCGATGATCAGCTATTTGTTCAGAAGCAGTTAGCTGTAATGCTCGTGCTTGACCCGGTACCATGTAAACCACACGTCCTTGATTTTCTAAATCAAAACCTAATCCGTGTTTTTTGAACTTAGTCCGTCTGCCAAAATAGTTAAAATGATGTGCGACATTAACTACTGTCCCAGGTTTGGCATCAAGTACGCTTTGGGCAAATTTAATTGCCTCGTTAATTGTGCTGCTAGTTTCAGCCACGAGGTTATTATATTCTTTCTAGGTTAAGCTTTGGTTAAGAACAGGACTTACTCGCTTGGCTTATTTCTGCGTTAGTTTTCGGCTCAAAATCATCATTGACAAGTAGTCAACTCAGATTTTTCGCCTCAAACATGCCTTGAACTAAGCCAAGCGAGGTTGTCCTGTAATAATTGCGAGGATTGTATTTAGAATAGCTATGATAAATCTTCTAACTCACTTTTATAGATCTCTTGCTGTTTGAGAGATTGTTCTAGTAGATTTTGAGCTTCTGCGACTTTGCTTGGATCAGCATTGTCGATAAAATTCTTAGAAGCGAGTTTGGAGTTGA
>CAZKFA010000013.1:32049-34016 GCA_964551925.1 uncultured Gammaproteobacteria bacterium | reverse complement strand
ACTTTGCTTGGATCAGCATTGTCGATAAAATTCTTAGAAGCGAGTTTGGAGTTGAGAAGGTTTATGTCTTGAGTGATTTTGCTTATTTTTTTCTCTATGCTGTTTTTTAATTGATCTAAATCAACCAAACCAGCTAATGGAACTATGATTTTGATATCGTCAATAAGGCTGATATGGAAGGGTTTTCTGATATCTGTTTTGTTTAACGAGAGTGAGTTTGCTTTGGTGATTTTGCAAATAATTTCTTGATGGTTGCTAATAGCCTCGATTTCGTTTTTGTTATTGGTTTGAATGATTATATCGATTGGGTTTGACCAAGTTATATTCAGAGATTGTCTTAGATTGCGTAACTTACCAACTATTTGAATTATTAGTTCAACTTGATCACTTGCTTTTGAGTAATCTAATAATTCGAGATTCGCTTGAGGGAATTTGCAATAGCTTATGCTGATTGTTTTTGTTGGTTCTGTAAAAATATTTGCTGTTATTTTTGCAAAACTATATTGGGTTTTGAGCTCTTGCCATAATTCTTCTGTGATAAAAGGCATGATTGGGTGAAGTGCTCTCAGGGAGTTTTCTAGTATGTAGAATAGGACTTGCTTTTGTTGTTTGGATTCGTTTATCTTAGAGAATTCTATATACCAGTCACAATAATCAAACCAAAGGAATTCATAGATTAGTTTCTGGGCATTAGCTAAATCATAGTCTGTATAACTCTTGTTAATTTGCTCTAGAATCTTAGTGAACTTGTTTAATATCCACTTGTCGGTATTATTTAACTCTGCAGTGTTGAAATTATAATTTGGCTCAAAAGCTTTGTCTTCATTGAGTTTGAGCATTAGATATTTGGAAGCATTAAATAACTTATTTGCAAATTTGCGATATTGTTCAAACTGATCAGAAGTCCAACCTGTTTGTTTGTCCTGTCTTCCTGGGAATTTTACGTCTTGAGTACCGTAAACACCAACGCTGGCATACCACATTCTTGAGGCATCAGCACCATAGCTCTTGATGAGGTCCAAAGGGTCTATAGCATTACCTTTGGACTTGCTCATGCGTTTACCATCTGGTGTCTGTACTACTGGGTGAATCAATATTGTTTTAAATGGTTCTACGCCTTCAAAATACTCACTAGAATAAATCATTCGTGAAACCCAAAGATTGATAATCTCGCGAGCAGTGGCAAGTACATCTGTAGGATAGAAGTGTTTGAATATATTAATATCGTCTTTCATCGTCTCAAACGGCCATAATGCGCTCGAAAACCAGGTATCAAGTACATCCTCGTCTTGTTTATGACTAGGATTTCGAGCTTGATCAGCAGCATAATGCTTTGTCTCGCCATTTTCTTCATAGTAATAAACAGGAATGCGATGCCCCCACCAGATCTGCCTACTGATACACCAATCTTGAATGTTGTTGAGCCAGTTTTGAAATATTGTAGAATATCTTTCTGGTATGAATTGTGTTCTACCACTAGCTTCTGCTGCTAGAGCGGTTTTGGCGAGTCCTTGCATGTTGAGATACCACTGGTCGCTGAGGTAAGGTTCAATCTCAGTGTTGCATCTATCATGCAGCTCTTTTTCTTGGTCATATTCAGTAGTTTCTAGAAGTTGTTCACCAAGTCTTTCGATAATCAAGTCTCTAGCTTTGAATCTATCTAAGCCTTGTAAGAAATCAGGCACTAAAGGATCTTGTCTTAAGATACCTTTGTCGTTCATTATGATCGGCTTATCTAAGTTATGACGTAAAGCTATCATGTAGTCGTTAGCGTCATGTGCTGGAGTGACTTTGAGTGCACCAGTGCCAAAATCAGTTTTGACACTGTCGTCTAGAATAAGTGGTATCTCAATATTGGTAAAAGGGATTAATAATTTTATTGATCCAGGTTTATTTTTGACTTGTTTGATGAGATCAGTGTAACGGCTATCTTCTGGATTGATTGCGACAGCTCTGTCACCAAACAT
>CAZKFA010000013.1:9399-31949 GCA_964551925.1 uncultured Gammaproteobacteria bacterium | reverse complement strand
TTATAAAGTTTCTTCTTGGTTGGCTCTTTAGTAATTTCTAGATCACTAAGAGATGTTAAGCATTTTGGACACCAGTTAGTTATGCGGTTGCCGCGATAAATTAAGCCATCGTTATAGTATTTAATGAATGCTTGTTTAACTGCTTGAGCGTAATGTTCGTCCATTGTATATCGAACCCGTTCGTAGTCTGGGCTGAAACCAAGTAGTTTCATTTGAGCAATAATTTTATTGCCATACTCTTCTTTCCAAGCTTCGACTCTTTTGATGAAATCTTCTCTACCTAAGTCGTATTTGCTTTTATTTTCGGTTTTCTTTAGAAACTTCTCAACTACAATCTGAGTACCAATTCCAGCGTGGTCAGTGCCGATTTGCCAAAGTACATCTTTGCCTAGCATTCGATTATAACGGATGAGTACGTCTTGAATGGTGCCACCGAGAGCATGACCCATATGTAATTCACCGGTAACATTAGGTGGTGGTAGGGCGACACTGAAGGTATCTTTGTTTGGATTGACTTCAGTCTTAAATAGCTTGTTGTCGAGCCAAAAGTTCATCCATTTAGGTTCGACTTCTAGGTGATTATATTGTTTGGTCTCAGTTTGCATTACCAGTAATAAAGTATAGCAGGGCTTAATAAAACCTCGGTTATAATATCTAACAGAGATGTCAACTGAACTTGAAAATAAATACAAAGACACAATAGATCTGCCACAAACAGAATTTCCTATGCGTGGTAATGGACCAGTACGTGAACCAGAGATTCAAGCAAAATGGTCTAGTGAGAATATTTATCAAGAAGTACTTGCTTTACGTAAGCGTCAAAAAGCTGATGCTTTCATTTTGCACGATGGACCACCTTATCTAAGCTCACCAAATATTCATATTGGCACAGCCCTAAACAAAATTCTCAAAGATATAGTCATTAAATACAAAACACAAAGAGGTTATTACACTCCTTATGTCCCTGGTTATGATAGTCATGGCTTGCCAATAGAGAATGCTGTTGTGCAAGAGATTAAGGGTGGGCGTGAGGCTGTTACAGTAGCAGAGCTCCGTGAATTGTGTAAACAATTCGCTTTGAACAATTTAGCTGGTCAAGAAGCTAAGTTTAAGCGTTTGGGAGTGCTTGGTGATTGGGAGCATCCTTATATTACTCTTGATCCCAAATTTGAAGCAGAGCAAATTCGTTTGTTTGGTGAAATGTCAACCAAAGGCTTTATTTATCGTGGTTTGCGTACTGTCTATTGGAGTTATGGCGCACAGACGGCACTTGCTGATGCTGAAGTTGAATATAATGAAGAGCATGTCTCCACCGCTATCTATGTTGCATTTCCACTGGAGCCTGTCCGCAAAGCCGCATCTGCGTCCATGCTCTTAGATTCAGAAGATTCTAAATTCGTTGACTTATTGAAAGACTCTCGGATTGTGATCTGGACTACAACTCCTTGGACTATTCCAGGCAACATGGCGATTTGTTTAAATAAAAATATTGATTATGTGATAGTCAAAGCCATTGATAATGAGACTCAAGAGGATAAGGGCAATTTTATTATTGCTAAGGATTTAGTAGAGAATTTTGCTAAAGAGACTAAGCTTATTATTACTCAGAACTCAGAGTCATTCAAAGGCTCTCTATTAGAAGGTTTGGTAGCTATTCATCCATTGTTTGGTCGCCCTAGTCCGATTATTTTTGGAGAGCATGTGACTACTGATGCTGGTACTGGTTGTGTGCATACGGCTCCTGGTCATGGACAAGAGGATTTTGCTGTTGGTAAGGAATATGGACTAGAGATTGTTTGTCCGGTAGATGGCAAGGGTGTGTATACCAAGGATGCTGGTGTTTATGATCTGCGTGATCGCACGATATTGGAGAAATACACCGCGAAGAATGCCAGCTTGAAGGCTAAGTTAGAGAGTTTAGGTTTAAGCCCGTCTGAAAAGCTCCCAGATGCTAGGCATGCGAGTTCCGAAGAACCTGAGTTGACTACATCGTCAATGATGGTTCTGAGGGACGAGCATAACGACGTAGATGGGACTTTGCAGATGGGCTTAGAAGGGTTTCATGTGATAAAGCAAGGTAATGATTTATTGCTTGCTTTACTTGAAGATGCTGGAGCTTTGCTTGCTGCTAATAAACTAGTTCATAGTTATCCTTATTGCTGGCGTTCTAAGACACCGTTACTATATCGAGCAACAGAGCAGTGGTTTTGTAGTGTTGATGGCTTTAGGACTCAAGCTCTCAGTGAGATTGATAAAGTTAATTGGATTCCAGAGCGTGGACGCAATCGCATCTATACGATGGTTAAAGAACGTGGGGATTGGTGTATTAGTAGGCAGCGTACTTGGGGTGTTCCAATCCCAGCTTTGTATAATCAAGCAGATATTAATGAGCAGGGTAATCCTAGGGCAATTCTTGATCCTTTGATTATCGAGCATGTAGCAAAGATTTTTGCGACTGAAGGTAGTTCAGCTTGGTACACTAAAGAAATCAAAGATCTAGTTCCTCTTGATTATCTCAAGGCTAATCCTAATATTGAATTAGAGAACCTTAGCAGAGAAGTAGATACCATGGATGTTTGGTTTGATTCTGGTTCAACGCATCGTTCTGTCGTTGCAATTAACCCAGTACTTTGTCCTAGTGGTAAATTTAGTCCAGTTGATTTGTATCTTGAAGGTTCTGATCAGCATAGAGGTTGGTTTCAATCCAGCTTGCTGACATCAGTTGCGACTAATGGAGTAGCTCCTTATAAATCAGTTCTTACTCATGGTTTCGTGATGGATGAGAAAGGGCGTAAGATGTCTAAGTCATTAGGCAATGTTGTTGATCCAGATACCGTGATCCAAAATTATGGTGCTGATATTCTTAGGTTGTGGGTTGCCAGTGTTGATTACTCTATTGACATCAAGGTTGGGGATGCGATGTTTAAGCAACTCTCTGATATATATCGTAATTTTCGTAACACAGCTCGTTATCTACTTGGTAACCTTAATGATTTCAATCCAGCGATTGATATGGTGGACTATGAAGATTTATGGCAGCTTGATAAATTATTATTGCATAGGCTTCAAGTCCTTACAGAGAGACTGACAGAAGCATTTGATAATTATCAATTCTTTAAATATTATCAGTTGATCCAGAATTTTTGTTCAGTTGATTTGTCTGCTTTCTATTTTGACATTATTAAAGATAGGCTTTATACGCATGGCACTAATTCGCAATCAAGAAGATCGGCGCAGGTTGTGTTGTATCATCTGCTCTCTAGTATTAATCGTTTCTTAGTGCCAGTTCTCCCGCATATGGCAGAAGATATTTTTGAGTACACCCCAGAATTGATTAAGGCTAAATATCAAATTGATAGATTTGTAGAAGGCTCTACTAGTGTGCTTTTGAGTAACTGGCCGTTGGTAGATGATAAATTGCTAGATAATATATTATCCTCTAACTGGGATAGAATTCTTGAGATTAGGGAGCTTGTCAACAAAGAAATTGAAATTTTGCGCAAGGATAAAATTATTGGTAAGTCTCTTGAAGCTGCTGTTAGTATCGCTGCGCCGCAGGCTGATTATGATTTACTTAAGTCGATTGAGAAAGAGATTAAGGCGGTTTTTATTGTCTCTGATTTATCTTTAACTAAAGCAGAATCTTTGAGAATTATCGCGAGTAAATTTGATGGGCATAAGTGTGTGCGTTGCTGGAAGCTATTTGCTTCAAACACACTTAGTAACGGGATTTGTGGAGTTTGTGCTGAAGCTGTAGCTAATAGGTGAGATTACCTACTGTTATAATTTTTTCTATGGATGCATTGGATCAACGTAGAATTCTAAAACTTGGTGAAGCTGCTTTGACTGGTGGAACTATTGCTGCAGTAGTAACTGCTGGACGTGTACGTCAAGCGGATGAAGCAATTGGTGTGCATATTGATTCTTCTTCTCATCGCTATAGTAGGTTGCTATCGTTAGCAAGTTTAGCTTCTGCTTTGCCTCACACTGTTCGCCTAAATTCTCAGAAATTACTTTTCTCTGATGTTCAAGACAAAGCTCCAGATACACTATTTAATCCATTTGTATTTTTGGTAACAGCTCTTGATGCTTTGGATAAGCCTTGGTCAGAGTTTCGTCAGCTCGTGCGCAGCACGGTTGAAGCTTGCAATCCAACTATTTTACTAGATAAATTTAAGGCAGCTGATTGGCCGAAATTAATTGATAATATTGTTGCACCAGCGAAGCAAACACAGAGCTTTATTGAAGAAACTACAGCAAGGCTTGTGAAACAAGCTCAAACAGCTCTATTGAAAATTGATACCAATACATCTCCTGAACTTAAACCAAAGGTAGACTTAACTGAAGTATTGAATCCTCTAAAGCTATTGTTAACTTTTGTTGATAATTTTGACACTGCTGTTAGGCAACAGAGTTTTTTTGATAAGTTACCACCTTCTATGGATTGGCGCCAAGATTTAGATCATGAGTTAAGAGCTGATGAACAGGCAGTTACAGAGACTCATAATCAAGCGCTTGCTAAGCTTAGCCGTTGTTTTCATAATTTAAAGACCTTTGTTGACCATAATTTAGTTGAGGCTCAAAGTTTTGGTGAAGAGCGGCTTGCTTCAGTGAAGGAAGCTATTAAGGATATTAGTCATATTATCCCAGCTTATTTCTCGCAAACTGTTGATATCTGGCATGATTATGCGCCTAAGTGTTTTGAGAGTTTGGGGTCTTGGCTGGAAACTATCACTAGAGCTAAACAGAGACAAACTCTAGATCGTGAGTTAGCAGCTATACAACCAAGTCTCTAAGAATTCTGTGAAAACTACTCTTCATTCCTCATACAAACCTTTAGGCGAGCAAGTTCTATATTATAGTCAATTACTGCACTGATGGTTGCAAGTATTGGTAGAGCAAAAATTACACCCATTAATCCACCAACTTTAGCACCAATAATAATCGCGAGCATTATGCCAAGCGGATGAAATCCTAGAGCATGTCCCATGATTTTTGGGGCGACAAAATTATCTCTGATAATTTGTGAGTAGATAAGGTAAACAATAAGCGCGATAAGAGCGGATTGTGGACCATTGGTTATTAATACGACTATTAGTGCTGGGATAATAGCAGTCCACGTTCCAATTAGAGGCACAACTTCAAGCATTTGTAGTAGACCCAAGAGTAAGGCATAAGGCACTTGGAGAATTACATAGCATATTAACATCACTAAAGATGTCATAGTTGCAATTTGAAACTGCCCGACAATATAGGCATAAAGACAATGATCGATTTTTTTCTTGATGGCGTTAAGGTGTCTAGCTAGTTTGTCAGAGAATGGAATTAAGAATAAGTCCCAAGCCCGCTGCCCATCAGCAAGTAAATAGAAGCTGAGGATTAAAGTTAGGAAGAAATAAATTATAACCGTTAATGAACTGGTTAGTAATGCTGTTGTTGTGGAGCTGAAGTCAGAAGGATTAAGTCTTGTAATAAACCCTACTAGCTGATTGAGGATATGCTCCTTATCTATACTAAGGTTAGGAATAATTATTTGATAATTGTTAATTAGAAAATTATTTAACTGTAATAGTAATTCGTCAACCTTGTCAATTATAGTTGGTAAGCCATTTTTGAGGGAGCTGAACTGTTTGGCAATAGCTGGTATGATGTAATAAATTACAGTACCAACTGTTGTTGCAAATACGAGATATATTGTCAAAATAGAAATTACTCGAAATCTGATGAATTTAGTCAAGAAAGCAACTGGTCTTGAAAGCAAATAATTGATAAAAAAAGCAACCGCAAATGAGACTGTAATTTCACTAAATTGACCAAGTACCTTCGTGACTATATAAATTAAAGCAATCCAAAGTAAAGCTAGTACCATATGCAAGACTTTGCTTTGTAATGAGATTAGTGATTTGTCCTCGTCAATAAACATTATTTCAATAGTTTACTTGCTATTTGCGTTAATGCATAGAAGGCAGAAAGATAATACCCCTAATGACATCTTAATAATCATGCTTTATAATGTTGAAGGAAATAATATAGAGTAAGATAAAATGACTAAAATTTCAATAAAGCAGAATAAAAAGGGAACTTTTTTAGATCTATCCAAAGAGGATTTTGAGGCAGATAGTTTTATCAAGAATTTCAATGATTACTCTGATGAGATTTCATCTTTTTTGTCTGGTACGGCTGTGGGCCTGATATTGCCAAAAACTTTTAATCAAGAGTTGAAACGTTCTCAGGAATTGCTTTCTGAAATTAAAACAGCTTTGAATAAGAAAAATATTTCTTTGCGCCATGCTTTGAGTAATGAGTTGGAACCTAATCTAGAAACGATTTTGGAGCCAAGATCAGAGTCTCGTGAAGTGGTTGATGTTAGTGATTTACCAGAGACTCTTTATGTCGAAGCTAATTTAAGATCTGGTCAATTGATCCGTTATCCAGGTAATGTTTTTGTGCTTGGTGATGTTAATCCATCAAGTGAAATTATTGCAAATGGAGATATTATTGTCTGGGGTACTTTACGTGGCATTGCTCACGCTGGTGCTGATGGTAATGTTGACGCCAAAATTGTGGCAATAAATTTAGAGAGTGGTCAAATCCGCATCGCTAATAAGATTGCGTCACTGACAATTAAATCTAAAAAGAAACGCAAGAAAGATGGCTCTGTAATCCCAGAGCTTGTCAAAATAGAGAATGGTGAGATAATAGTAAGAAGGTATTATAAATAATGTCCAAATCAAAAGCAATAGTAATCACGTCAGGTAAAGGTGGAGTCGGCAAGACTACTACCACCGCTAATATTGGAGCGGCTTTGGCGCAACTTGGCAAGAGTGTTTGTGTCGTCGATATGGATATCGGTTTACGTAATCTTGATATTCTGATGGGTTTAGAGAATCGAGTTGTCTATAACTTAGTAGATGTAGTTGAAGGTAGTTGCAAAATTAAACAAGCTTTGGTTAAAGACAAGAAATTAGCTAATCTTTGTTTGTTACCAGCAGCTCAGACGCGTGATAAGTCTGCAGTGAATGAAGATCAAATTAGAGAACTTGTAGAAGAACTAAAAAAATTATTTGATTTTGTTTTAGTTGATTGTCCAGCTGGAATTGAGACGGGCTTCCAGAATAGTGTTGCTGGTGCTGATTTAGCACTGATAGTGGTTACTCCAGAGATGTCTTCAGTGCGTGATGCTGACAGGATTGTAGGGTTACTTGAAGCTAAACGTGATCAGCTTGAATCAATTAATTTGATTGTTAATAGAGTGAGACCAGGTCTTGTTGAAGCTAACCAGATGATGAGTGTTGATGATATTTGTGAAATACTCTCGCTTGATTTAATTGGTGTTGTTCCTGATGATGAAGCTATTGTCATCTCTACTAATAAGGGTGAGCCTCTGGCTTTGACTACTAATAAACTAGCCGGTCAGGCGTATCGTAATATTGCGCGTAGACTGCTTGGTGAGGAAGTTCCTTTCTTGCAGTTAAATAAGGGCTTTGGGTTAATTAAGAAAATAAAGGCGATTTTTGCATGATTCGCAATATTTTAGTTTGGTTATTCGGAATTAAAGCAGAACCTAGTGGCGAGACGGCTAAGAATCGCATGAAGTTAATGGTTGTTCATGATAGATATGAGTTACCACCAGCTCTGGTTGAGAGTTTGAAGAAGGATTTATTAGACGTAGCGGCGCGCTATTTTGAGATTGACTCAGGTTCAGCTGAGTGTGTGATAAAATCACAAGGAAATAGAAGGGCTTTTATATCAGCAGTTGTCCCTTTACTCAAAAGAGGTCATGTCCAAAATGCAAACACAGGAAATAACACAAAAAACAAAAATTCTAGAAAAGATAGAAAAACATTATCAGCTACCAATTCCTGATTTAATTTTTGCGGCACAAACTGTTCATCGTCAATACCATAACCCTAACGAGTTACAGTTTTGTACTTTAAGTAGTATTAAGACAGGTGCTTGTCCTGAGGATTGCAAGTATTGCTCTCAATCAGCCCGTTATGATACTGGTTTAGAGTACGAAGCTTTAGTCGAGAATGAGAAAACTTTGGCTGAAGCTAGAGAAGCTAAGGCTAATGGTTCAACTCGTTTTTGTATGGGAGCTGCTTGGAGAGAGATTCCGAATGGCAAGCCTTTTGAGCAGGTTTTAAGTTTGGTACGCGAAGTTAAGTCTATGGGTTTAGAACCTTGTGTTACTCTAGGTATGCTAAATCAAGAACAGGCTGTCGCTCTTAAAGAAGCTGGACTACATAGCTATAATCATAATATTGATACTTCGCCAGAGTACTATTCTCAAGTCATCTCAACTAGAACTTTTGCTGATCGTTTACAAACAATAAGTCATGTGCAGGCTGCCGGTATTAATGTTTGTTGTGGAGGGATTCTTGGTCTGGGTGAGTCGCGCGAAGATCGTTATAGCTTCATAGCGAGTCTTGCCGAAATGGATCCGCAGCCGCAATCAGTGCCAATTAATATTTTAGTGCCGATTCCAGGGACTCCTTTCGCTGAGCATGATCCAATTGATAATATTGAATTAGTTAGAACTGTGGCAACGACTAGGATTATGATTCCTGAAGCAAGAATAAGGCTATCAGCGGGTCGTATGACTATGTCTGATGAGTTGCAAACTTTATGTTTTCTGGCTGGTGCTAATAGTATTCATACTGGGGATAAATTATTAACAACGCCATTAGCTGGACAGTCTCAAGATCATGCTTTGGCTAGTAGATTGGGTTTAACAATTAAAGAAACAGTAGAAGTTTAATGAATAAAGATTCTCACCTTGTCGTTATTTATGGTGGTCGTTCCACTGAAAGAGAAGTAAGCTTGCGCTCAGGTAAGAATGTCTATGAGGCTTTGATGCGATTAGGTTATACCAATGCAAAGTTACTTGAGTTTAGTGATAGCTCAAATTATGATTGGATACAAGTTCTAACCGAATTGAAAAAAAACAAGAAAATTGATTTGGCGATACCAATGACTCATGGTACTTATGGTGAGGATGGGGCTTTGCAGGGTTTGCTAGAATTATTGGATATACCTTATCTAGGTTCTAATCTTGAAGCTAGTGCTATTGGTATGAACAAAGTTCGTACTAAAGAGATTTTGAGTAAGTATGGTTTGCCTGTGTTAGAGACATTAACTGTCAGAAAGTTATTGGCTAATCCACAATTCCCAGTAATCATTAAACCTAGTTGTGGAGGCTCTAGTGTTGGTGTTAGTAAAATTAGTTCCAGTAAAGAATTAGAAGAATGGTTACAAAATAACTCAGAATCAACCTGGGTTGATTATTTGGTCGAGTCGTTTATTACTGGAATAGAATTGACTACAAGTATTATTCAGGTCAGACAAGAATTAGATTTGAAGCATTCATTGCGATCTGAGAATTTGTATTCTTTACCATTACTAGAGTTAAGACCAAAGAATGAATTCTATGATTATCAGGCTAAATATACTAAGGGCATGACTGAGTTTGTTTGTCCAGCTGAGTTGACTGAGGTCTTGACCAATGAGATTCATCATTTAGCTTTGGAGACATTTAGGCTTTGTGGTTTGCGGAACATGGCGAGAGTTGATTTTATTATTGATAAAGTATCTATGAAACCTTATATTTTAGAAGTTAATACTTTACCTGGTATGACAGATACTAGTGATTTGCCTTATCAAGCATCAGTAGCGGGTTTGGGTTATGACGCTCTAGTGGACTTGTTGGTTAATGCCTGTCATTAGTATTTTGTTATATAATTGAACTAATGACCAAGACTATTGCCACAAGAATTGCTCCCAGCCCAACTGGCAATCTTCACCTAGGTACTGTGCGTACTGCTTTGTATAATATTTTACTTGCCAAAAATCTTGGTGGAAAGTTTTTTTTTCGTTTAGAGGATACAGATAGACAAAGAAGTAAAGAAGAATTTACTCAAGAGATAATTGATGGTTTTAAGTGGTTGAGCATGTCTTGGGATGGTGAGATGGTACGCCAATCTGAGCGTAACTCTAATCATCAAGCTTATATAGATGATTTGATTAAACAAAATAAGGCTTATAGATGTTTTGCGACGCCAGAAGAATTAGAGGCTCTAAGAGTTCAGCAAAGAGCTAGTAAACTTCCTGAGGGTTATGATAATCGCTCACGTAACATCCCGGATGATCTGCTCAAAGCCAATTTGGAACGGGGCTTGCCTTATGTCGTGCGCTTAAATCTTGGTGTTGATCGTGATATACAGTGGGACGATATGGTGCGTGGTGCTATGTCTATTAATACTAAAGATCTTGGCGGTGATCCTGTTATTCAGAAGTTTGATGGTCAGGTTTTGTATAATTTTGCGGTGGTTGTTGATGATCATGATATGGGAATTACGCACGTAGTTCGAGGTGAGGATCATCTTACTAACACGGCTAAGCAAATTGCAATTTATCAAGCTTTAGATTTTGAGATTCCAGAGTTTGGTCATTTGGCTTTGATTTTTACCACGGATAAGCAGAAGCTCTCTAAGCGCAAGCATGGAGATATTGCTGGTGTTGAGAAATATAGGAAGGAAGGTTATTTGCCTGAAGCTTTGGTGAATTATTTACTTGCAACAAGTTACACAAATCAAGCCCTTGGTGAAATTTATTCAATTCAAGATGCCATCAAAAGCTTTGATACTCAGGGTTTGAGCCGTAGTCCAGCGATCTATGATTTGAAAAAATTGGATTGGTATAATCGTGAGTATATGGGGCGCTTGGAACGTTCTGTATTGATGGAGAATTTCAAAAAGTTTCTGAATTATGATTTAGAGTCTAGGTTTAACCTGGACGAACAGAAATTACTTATAGATTCAATTCTTGGGAATTGTAATAAGTTTAGTGATATTAATTCTCAAGTAGATTATTTTTTTGATGAGTTTGTGATTGACGAGCCTACTTTAAAACAGCTCAAGGATAATAATATTATCCTTAAAGCGATTTTGGATAATATTAATGAAGCAGATTTTTCTAATCCTGAGGCTATGAAGAATTGGATTAATACTTTGGGCGAGAAATTAAGTCTTAAAGGTAAGCAATTATTCTGGCCTATTCGCATGGCTCTTAGTAATCGTGCTCATGGACCGGATTTGGGCTTGGTCATGTCACTTCTAGGTAAAGAGTCTTGTATCAAAAGGATAACTAAAGTAATATAATGAACATGGCGATTCTTGTGTCAGATAAAAAAACTTTACGTCAACAAGCAAAAGAGAAACTTAAAATAGTTTTTGCTGATCGTGATGATGTCTATCAAAGACAAAGTAAATTGATTCAAAAATTTGAAGAGAATAATATTTTCGTAAATGCAAAAACAATTCTTACTTATTATCCAATTGAGTTTGAATTTGATCTAAGTTCCTTACTGATTACTAATCCAGATAAACGTTGGGTGCTACCAAGACCAATTGGTGGCTCGCGTATGTTGCTATTTGAAGCTGGTGATTTATTTAATTTAGTAGAGTTAAAGCATGGAGTGAAGGCACCATACGCAACTAGCCCACTGGTCAAGCCAGAAGAGATAGACTTAGTCATAGTGCCAGCTTTAGCTTATGATAAGCAAAATTATCGCCTTGGGCGTGGTGGTGGTTATTATGATAGATTATTGGGTAATTTATCCAAGAAAACTAAAGTAGTAGGAGTGATCCCAAAAGAATTAGTACTCACTGAGGTTTATAAAGAAGCTCATGATAAGGCTGTTAAAACAGTATTTGCGGTTTGATTTAATCCCATTAGTTTTGGTAATGTGATTTTTGACCTCATGCCTAAAAGAAAATATAAAGAGACGTCAAGTTAAAAAACTTTAATTTTTTGTATGAAATGCTGCTCTCATAGTACTTACAAGCTCTTCGGTAACTTCAGTATTAGTCCAAATTGATAAAGATTTAGCTGCTTGTAGTATTAGCATTTCTGAACCGTCAATAGTTGTAAGTCCCCGTTCTTGAGCTGCTTTTAATAGTAGAGTTTGAGTGTAAACTAGGTCGTATATTAAACAGTGATTGTTTAGTTCTTTGATTTGTGTTTTGGATAATGGCATACCACTATCTAAGCGCCCTTGCCCTACTGGAGTGCAGTTAATGATCAAGCCTGCGTCGTGAAAACTCACATTATCATCATAGAGTTTGATTTGAATTTTTGATCTACTTTGTTTTGGTAGTTTTAGAGAGGCTTTGTTGGGGTTACGAGCGTAGATTTCAATAATTTCTAGGTCCATATCCTCAAGAGCTGTAATTATCGCCTTAGCGGCGCCTCCAGCCCCTAATATACAAGCTTTATTTCCTTTGAGCTTGTGTGGCTTGAGTGATTCTTTGAAACCATAGTAATCGGTGTTATAGCCGGTGATTCTGCCGTTGTTGACGGCTATAGTATTGCAGGCTTTGATCTTCTCCACTAGAGGATCACAAGCATTAAGATATTTAAGAATAGATTCTTTGTAGGGAAAGGTAATGTTGAGTCCATCAATGTTTACTAAGAGTTTTGAAATATCTCTATCGAAATTTTCTGTGCTGATTTCATAAGGTTCATAAGTTCCTGATAATCTTAAGTACCTTAGTCCAGCATTCTGAATCTGTGGTGATTTACTGTGAGCAAGTGAGCTGCCAAGGACACCGAGTCTGTAACCTTCGTGGTCTATTTGGTTATAGTTTAGAATTGACATATTTTTTGTTTAGCGTATGTTTGTAATGAAGTTACTTTTATTGCTTCTTTCTGTAATGATTCTAGTGATTTGACCGTCGCTTGAGATCCAGTCACAGTCGTTATTACAGGGATATTGTGTGCTTGAGCAAGTTTGCTAATGATCAGGCTATCTTCATAAGCTTCTTTGCCAGATGGAACATTGAGAATTAGTGCAATCTCATTATTCTTGAGCATATCGGTAATATTTGGTCGACCTTCGTTTACTTTAAGAACCCTTTCTATTTTAAACCCTTCCTGTTCTAAGTAGCTAGCGGTACCACTAGTAGCTACAATCTGATAATTCAGTTGAATCAAGTCTCTGACTATCTTACAGGCAGATTCTTTATCACTATCATTGAAGCTAACAAAGACTTTGCCGGATTTTGGAAGATTGAGAGAAGCTCCTATTTGTGCTTTGGCAAAAGCCATTGCAAAATTATTACTGATACCCATAACCTCGCCGGTACTCTTCATTTCTGGACCCAAGAAAGTGCTAGAGTTATCAAATTTATTAAATGAGAAGACTGCTTCTTTTACTGAGACTTGATTTTGAGGGATTTGTTCGAGTAGTTTTGCTACACCAAGCTCTTGTATTGATTTACCAACCATGATTAAGGTCGCAAGTTTTGCCCATTGTATGCCTGTAGCTTTGGATATAAAAGGGACACTGCGACTGGCTCTAGGGTTGACTTCTAGAATGTATAATTCTTCATTCTTGACAGCGTATTGAATATTCATTAAGCCTTTGACTTTGAGAGCGTTGGCTAGATTGATTGTTGATTCTTTGATCTCATTTAAAATTTTGCTTGATAATGTTTGTGGTGGGAATACGCAAGCGGAGTCACCGCTATGGATACCAGCATATTCTACGTGCTCCATAATTCCAGCAATAACCGTTTCATTTCCATCAGAGATGGCATCGACATCTATCTCGATAGCTTGATCAAGAAACTTATCAATCAGTATTGGAAATTGATCTTCTTCTAGAACTGTTCTTTCAAGCCAATCTTCGACTTCTTTATCGTTATAGCTTATATCCATGCCTCTACCGCCAAGAACATAGCTTGGGCGTAATACTATTGGATAGCCCAATTCTTTTGCTTTTTGTTGAGTTGCTTCGTAAGTGTAAGCGATGGCGTTGCTAGTTTGCTTTAAACCAAGCCCGTTAAGTAATCTACCAAAGCTATCACGATCCTCTGCTAGATTGATTTGTGAAGGCTTGGTCCCTAGAATATTTATGCCATGAGCCTCCAGTGCTGATGAGATATTTAGAGGAGTTTGTCCACCAAGCTGTACTATCATCCCCTTAAGATTGCCACCAAGTGCCTTTTCTTTCTCCCATATCGAGACAACATCTTCAACTGTTACTGGTTCGAAATATAACCTATCACTACTATCGAAGTCGGTAGAAACGGTTTCTGGATTATTGTTTATCATTATGCTTTCGTAGCCTGCTAGTTTGAGCGCTTGAGCTGCGTGTACACAGCAATAGTCAAACTCAATCCCCTGCCCGATTCTATTAGGACCACCACCAAGGATAAAGACTTTTTCTTTATCACTGATAGTAATTTCATCTTCTTGATCGTAACAAGAGTAGTGGTAAGGAGTGTAGGATTCAAACTCCCCAGCACAAGTATCAATTGTTTTATAGACTGGAAGTATGCCGTACTTGTTTCTTAAATCACTGATATGTTTTTGTGTGTAACCAGAACTGATTGAGGAACTACTTGATTTGTCTTCAGGCTTCGCTAAACAACTGTTGAGAATTATAGATAGTTGTTTATCAGCAAAGCCCATGGCTTTGAGAGATCTTAAACTAAGTGGATCAAGAATAGATTCTAGAAATAGTGCCTTGTCGAGTGTAGAAGCAGCACCGGATTGTATTTGAGAATCTAAGTGTTTGGTGTAAGCGTATACTGCGCGTTCTTGTAAGGATTTGGTCTCTAGTACAATTTCCTCTAGATGTTTTAGAAACCATCTGTCGATCTTAGTTAATTTGTGAATTTCTTCTATATCTAGTCCTAAATAAAAAGCTTCGAAGATTTGATAAACGCGTTTAGAGTTTGGAGTAGCAATATTTTTTTTTGCTTTCTCTTTTAATCCATGAAGCTCATCAGTATTGAGTTTTCTTGTTTTGATAGTATTAAGCAGATCTTTACTGATGAAGCCAATAGGTCCATGAGTCTCTAAACCCCTGAGGGCTTTCTGGAAGCTTTCTTTGAAACTACGCCCGATAGCCATAGTCTCACCAACAGATTTCATTTGAGTATTGAGGTGATCTTTGGTTCCAGGGAATTTCTCAAAGGCGAAGCGCGGAATTTTGGTGACAACGTAATCAATACTTGGCTCGAAACTTGCCATGGTCTTTTTTGTGATGTCATTTGGTATCTCGTCAAGAGTATAACCAACTGAGAGTTTCGCGGCAATTTTTGCAATAGGGAATCCAGTTGCTTTGGATGCGAGTGCGCTTGATCGGGAGACGCGTGGATTCATCTCAATGACAAGGATTGTGCCATCGTCTGGATTAAGGGCGAATTGAATATTACTACCACCCGTCTCAACACCAACGGCTCTAATTACTTTAATTGAAGCATCTCTTAATGCTTGAAACTCTTTGTCTGAGAGAGTTTGAGTTGGTGCTACGGTAATACTATCACCAGTGTGCACGCCCATTGGATCAAAATTCTCAATAGCACAAATGATAACCACGTTATCTTTAAGATCACGCATCACTTCAAACTCAATCTCTTTCCAACCAATCACTGACTGCTCTACAAGTACTTGACGAGTTGGGCTCGCAGCTAAACCTTTGACGATAATAGAGTCTAATTCTTCGTAGTTATAAGCAATACCACCACCGTAGCCACCAAGAGTGAAAGCTGGTCTCACAATAATAGGGAAGCCTATCAAATCCGCAATATCGCGTGCCTGCTCGATATTACTTGCAGTTTGTGATTCTGGGCTTTGTAAGCCAATGCTATCCATAAGGGCTTTGAATTTGGCTCTATCTTCAGCAACTTCTATGGCTGGAAGTTTGGCTCCAATTAACTCGACGTTGTATTTATCTAAGGTGCCATCGTGAGCCAATGCCACAGCGGTGTTCAGGCTAGTCTGTCCGCCCATTGTTGGTAACAAAGCATCTGGCCTAGTGTCTTCAATTACTTTACGAACATAGTCTGGTGTAATTGGTTCGATAAAAGTTTGATCCGCAAAATCAGGATCAGTCATAATTGTCGCTGGATTGCTATTGATTAATATAACTTCGTAACCCTCTTCTTTAAGGGCTTTGCAGGCTTGGGTTCCAGAATAGTCAAATTCACAGGCTTGTCCGATAATAATTGGTCCTGCTCCGATGACAAGAATTTTTTTGATATCAGTTCGTCTAGGCACTAAATAGAAATTCTAACAGAAATAAAATTATTGCAAAATGAAGTTTAATGAAGAATTAGGACAAGAATCTTGTAGGATATCGTTATTATCAAGCTCACCGATAAGCCATTTGTAAAATAATGGCGACCTTGGAAAAGTCCTGATAAGCCATTTGTAGAATACTCTATTATCTTTGGATTCTTGGGGATTTTGTCATCAAGAGGCATACTAAGTCTAATATACTTAGTTCTTGCTTCTCAGCACGATGACTTACTGAATTGTTTAGACCGAAATAAGCTATCCAAAGAATAAAGCTACTTGAAATTAAGAATATCGTCATTTGATCCATACTTTTATAATAGCATACAAGAGTATGAGTGTCAAGAATTTGAGTTAAAAAAACTCTCATTAATCTATCCCCTATTCAGACTAGGGACAACTCAATATAATTCTAAATTATCTTGAATTGGGAGCTAGGAATGACGCCATTATTTATTTTGGACTCGAGTTTTAGCTAGTTATTTTAACTCTGTAAGTGTTTTACTCAGTTAAAACTAAGCTTTTGGACAGACCCGCTGGTAAATCGTCTTTGCATATAGTAACATATATATACGACTGTCATTATTCAATGCAGATTCTTGTCATAAGCTACTCTAACTAGCTTGCTGAAAAACAGATTCATGGTGATGATAGTTGCATAATAAAAACAATGTCTGCTGTTGCAACCAATCCAGGAGCCAGTACTCGTGCGGCTTATGAGAGTTCTTTTAGAGAGGAAAATGAACCCATTGCAACTATTAATAATCAAGTTACTCAAGAACCCACAAAAGAAGAATTAAGAAACAAATCGGCCCTCGATTTACAAGAGGCTAATCAAGTTGATTATGCCCAAGATTCTATCCAATCAGGCACTTCCGATAAGCCCATTGTAGATACTACTAAGGGCTCCGAACTTGATTCAAAAGATAAGAGTGGTTTCTTTGTTAAATTACCAAGAATGATTGATTGGGTTGAACTTAAGTCTTGTTATGCTGCAATTATTGCTAACGTGCTTGGTGGCTTCTTGCAGCTCTCTGATTTGGGTGAAGGTACAAAGAAAAAACTTTCTAAACTAGTTAACAATATTACTAGTTTTAGTTTCTCGCCTTACGCTATTAGTGGAGTTAAGAATGGGATTATTAAAAAAAATCCTTTTCAGACTTTTGGATTCTTGCTTGAGGCGGTCTCTGTTTGGTTTGGAGATCTCAAGGATAAGTTCTTGATAAGAGGCTTAGCGACTGGAACTGATCAAATATGGGTAGCAACTGATCCTAATTTGCCCCAGATTAAAGATGGTAAGTTTGAGACTTGGACAGAAGGTTTTACTTTAACAGCGAAGACTGCTTGGAAACTATTGAAGGAGATCTTTACTGATCCGCTGAAGACTCTTTGGACTTTCAAATTCAATGTTAATAAGGGTTTGAGCTTTGATGTCTCAAAAGGACACCATGCTCTGTTTAGTAGTTTTGGTGATATTATTGCGACGCTTGGCTATGCTTTAACTGGTAAAGAGAAGCTCTTTGGCACAGTCAGGGACACTGCTTCATGGTTCTTTGATCTGTCGATGCTGTTCAGTAAGCACGCCATGCAGAAGACGGCTGGTGTCTTCTTTATACTAGAAAGTACCTTTGACTTCATTGCAAGGTTTATAGATAATAAGTTCACCAGGTTGTTTGTGAACCAGTTGTCACACGCCTCTGGACGCATAGCTCTCACTTGCTATAAAAATTCAGATGCTGTAGCTAAACAATTAGCTGTATAGCTACAAAATACTTATCGGAGTAGTGGGTGGGCTATTAAGATGATAGTAGTTTACTACAAATTACTTATCAGGTCGCATTGCGATTTGCGTTTATTACGATTTACTTATCGGAATGTGGTGTTGTGGTAAGGATGAATTACATATATCAAGAGATTTAGGTTTTACTAAGACCGCCGAGCAAGCGGTTCATAGTTGTATTCTCTAAATTACTTTTAGCAATACTGGCTTAAGAACCTTAGTAGCACCGTGTTTGGCGATGACCAAGCCTGGTCTAGCACATAAATTTATCAAAGACAAAAAAACGATAAGTAACAATGGCATATATTTCATAGTTATCCCTCCCCAGAGATATATAAGATGCTTATAAAACTGCTATTCCACAAATTGACTGAAAACTAACCTATTTGGGGGAGATTTTTTTCAAGATTAATCTATCTGCGCTCGCTGTAGTTTATTTGAATAATCAATAGCAATAGTCTTGTACTGAGTATAGCTATCTAAAGCCGCAACTCCAGACTCCCTAGAGCCGTTACCGGTGTTTTTCCAGCCCCCAAATAAGCTGGCGCCCCCACATTCAGCACCGATAGTCGGTGCATTAACATAGACTAAGCCAGACTCCAGTCTGTGAGCCGCTTGCATCGCCAAATTAATATCATTCGTATAAATAGCATTACTCAAGCCATACTCAACGCTATTAGCAATCTTTAGTGCTTGTTTCAAACAATCTTCTTTGCTTGAACTATTGATTTCTATCACTCCAAGCACCGGTCCAAAAACCTCTTGCTGAGCGATCTTCATGCTTGGCGTTATGCGTAAAATAGTCGGCGCATAGTAATAACCAGAATGACTACCATCATCAAGAATTTTGCCGCCACAAAGCAATTCAGCGCCTTCACTAAGAGCTTCTTGCACCATAGAGTCTATCTTCAAGAGTTGTTTGTGACTAATAATTGGAGAATAGTTTATCGCTGGTTTATTTGTATAGAATTCAGCAGCACGGGTTTTAAGCTTAGCTAGAAGAGTCTCAGAGACGGCTTTGTCAATAATTAATCTACTGGTGCTGGTGCAGCGTTGTCCGCCAGTACCATAGGCTCCCCACAATACACCATCTTCTACTAGATCTAGATCAGCGTCAGCAAGTACTATACAGGCATTTTTGCCACCAAGTTCTAATGCGCATTTCTTGAAGCCAGAGGCTGCAACTTCAGCAACCTGCCTGCCAACTGTTACAGAACCAGTCACGGAGACTATTTTAGGGATAGGGTGTTTAACTAAATACTCACCGACATCACCAGCGCCATAGGCAATTTGTGCTACGCCCTTAGGTAGTCCAGCTTCGTTAAGAATATCTACAAAAAGCTTACCAGAGAGCGGGGCAAGCTCAGAAGGCTTAAGTATAAAAGTATTACCAGTAATCAAACAGGGAGCGGCTTTCCAGGCGGGCACGGCAATCGGGAAATTCCACGCCGTAATAAATACTGCTGGTCCAATAGGTTCACGAATAGTGATGATAGTTTTGTTTGGCATCTCAGATTGACCAGTCATGCCGTAGATACGACGCCCTTCACCAATAAAGAAATCAAATACATCTATTACTTCCTGTACTTCTCCTAGAGCTTCTTCTAGCGGTTTACCATTTTCTTGGTGTAAGGATTCTGCCAGCGCCAGCTTGCGTTCTGCAAAAATATTACGAGCCTTAAATAAATATTCAGCACGTTTAGGAGCTGGCAATCGCGACCAAGATTTAAAAGCTAACTCTGAGTTCTCTAATAACTGGTTCATCTCAGTCGTGCTAGTTACTTGGTGCTCAGAGACTATCTCTTGGATATGCGCCGGATTGCGGTTGATGATTTTGCCAGCAACAATTAATTCAATATTAGTTAATCCTTGTGTCATAAACTTTTGATGGCTTGGGCAATAACATCTAAGCCTTTCTCCAAGTCAGTCTCTGAGATGGTTAGATCAGGAGCAAGCCTAATAATATTGCCATAAGTTCCGCAACCAAGAAGTAGAACTTTATTAGCATAAGCTATTTTTTTGATGCGATTGACGGTGTCGGCATCTTTAAAACACAGTGCAATCATCAAACCTACTCCTCTGACAGAGACTCGTGAATCCGCAAGCTTAGCAAAAAAATCAAAAACCTGCTTCGATCTAGCTGCAACATTCTCCATCACTCGATCACGTTCAATAACTTCAATTAGCTTGAGAGCTGCTTTACAAGAGATAGGATTACCACCAAAGGTACTACCATGAGAGCCAGGTGGCATCTTATACATCAACTCTTTAGAGGCAGCAAAGGCGCCGAGTGGTAGTCCACCAGAGAGTCCCTTAGCCATCACCAAGATATCTGGTGCTACTCCGTAATGATCACAGGCAAACCATTTGCTAGTACGCCCCATACCAGATTGCACTTCATCAAAAACTAAAAGTATTCCATGCTTGTCACAAAGCTCACGCAAAAACTTCAAATAGTTCCAAGGAGCAGTGAGCCCTGGTGCTGGAATATAACCACCCTCACCTTGTATTGGTTCTACAAAAATCGCAGCTACCGTCTCAGGCGCCACGCTCTTATCAAAAAGCTCTGCTAGACTGGATTCTACTTCTGCTTGTAACTCAGCTTCAGTCGCGCCTTCATAAATATTAGGAAATGGGATAGTGTAGACTCCCGGCATTAATATCCCAAAATACTTACGGTAAGCGGCTTTGGAGTTGGTTAGTGAGACGCTGCCTACTGTACGACCATGGAAACCACCACGATGTACTATTATATTTGGACGCTCTGGTTTGAGTAACTTAGCCAATTTGATAGCACCGTCTATTGCTTCAGCACCGCTATTAGAGAAGAAAGTATTAGAAATATTACCAGGCATTATTTCGGCAAGCTTAGTTGCCAGCTCAATATTAGCTGGATAATGTACCACACAACTAGTATGTATGCAAAGTGCTGCTTGCTCTGCTATCGCAGCGACTATCTCTGGATGACTGTGACCAAGCTGATTTACAGCGATACCACTAGTAAGATCCAAATAAGCATTATCCTTATCATCAAAGATATAAGAACCTTTAGCTCTTACTGCAAGTAAATCAAAGGCTCTATTAAGAGCTGGGCTGAGGTGTTCGGCGTCGTTTTTGAAGTAGTCCATATATTCGTCATCACGAGTACCACTTGAAGAGTGTTACCTGTCAATCCAGTGCTCGAAACTCTACCACTTAAGTGTAGCAAAAGAGCTCATATTAATATTTACCCGGTTGCGATAAATTAATAACAACAAAGCTAAACCAATAGCTGCTTCGGCTGCGGCAATTGCCATAACAAAAAGGCTTATAACTTGTCCATGAATTTGCACAGGATCGATAAAATAAGCAAACGCAACGAAAGCAATATTAACTGCGTTGAGCATAATCTCAATACTCATCAAAACTCTAAAGGCGTTATTGCGTGTGACTAAGCCGTAGAAACCAATCGAAAATAATAACGCTGATAAAATTAAATAATGGTTGATTCCAATAATCATACTGACTCCTTTTCTTGAATATTTTTCTTAGATAATATGATTACACCCACCAAAACCACTAATAATAAAATTGACACTAGTTCAAACGCCAGCAGATATTGATTAAGCATTAACTGTCCAATATGCGCGGTGTAATGATCACGAAGCTCATTAGCATTAGCTCTTACTAACTCAGCTCCGGTAATATGACTGATAGCCCACCAGTCCTGAGATCTAATCACCACAACTAATGCCACAAATAAAGCAGAAGATACTATCAAAGCCACAAACCGTCTGAATTTCAACCCCGGTCCATTATCCTCGTCATTATTAGGATTCTCGACATTATCTTTAAGCGAACAGAGCATAACCGCAAAGATAATCACCAAGACTATACCAACAGCGTAGATAAGTATCTGTGATATTGCAACGAAGTCAGCGGCCAACATAAAGTATAAACCTGCCACTGCCGTAAAACAAGCTATAAGTGTGAAACCTGCTCGTACCAAATTCGGATTAAAAATCATACCTAAGGCACTAATAACAGCAATAGCTGCCAAAACATAAAAAGCCACAAAATCTAACTTTGCTAAGAGTTCCATATTACTAATTATATAGTAGATTTGTAGAACCACGAGCGCTTTAGATAATTGTTAAATATTTTTCAGAAAAATGGGTATATATTTATGATAGGCCTATAAATGAATCTAAAAGAACTAGTCGAATCCAGAATAGTCAGAGATGAAGAAATAGCTCAGGGTAAAGCACGTATCAAAGGTACCCGCGTTACAGTAATTGATATTTTACTAAGTATTGCTGAAGGTTTAACAGCTCAAGAAATTTTACGTAATTATCGCTCATTACAAGAGCGTGATATTCAAGCAGCTGTTGCTTATGCTTACTGCATTGTAGACAATATCAAAATCAAAATTGCAAATTCCTTTGATGAGCAACTAATTGACGCAAGGCATACTATGAGTATCGTCGAAGAAGATAATCAAAAATTCAGTCAAGCACTAGCTCAGCAAGCTGCTATCCAAGAAGAAGTGACCAAAGAAAAAGTCGCCCAGATTAAATCAAAAAAAGAACAAAAAACTAAGATCCCCGCCAAAGCTCCCAAACAGCCTCCCCAAGCACGTCCTTATGATCTTCTGATTGATATATCTGATGAACCTGCTACTAAGATTTATTTAGCTTCTGAACAT
>CAZKFA010000013.1:7720-9299 GCA_964551925.1 uncultured Gammaproteobacteria bacterium | reverse complement strand
AATACCATCAATTTGTTTTTCAAGTGGAGTATTATCACCAACTGATTGTTTGGCTGCTGCTGCTTCTTCATGTAACTTTTGTATCTGTTCGTCAGTTAGTTTATAATTTCCCTTGGCAAATTGTTCTTTAATTTCTTTTACAGTATCCATAAACGATTTAACTGCATCTGGTAAAGTTCCGCCGTTGTTTTCTTTACTATCCTTCTCTAACTTATCTAATTTCTCCCCAAGCTTCTTAAGCATCTCTTGCAATTTAGGATCAGGCTTAGTTTCTTCTGGTTTCTTTTCTTCAGAACGCTTTTGATTGTTGAGAGCCTGCAATAGAGCTGCTTTGACCAAAGCATCATCATCTTTTTTTTGATTCATTGCTGCTAACAGCGCGGGATCTATTCCACTAGAACTACGTGGAATAATTGGAGGTCTATCTACTACATTACCTATTCCAAGTTCTATAGTTCCTTCTTTACTTTTTACATAATCCTGCACAGCAGTACTCTTACCCCTGATAGCTCCGCCTGAAGTACCAGTACCTGTTATTGCCGTTCTAATAGTATTTCCGTCTGCCATAATTAAGATTTCTTCCCAAATATTGATGCTAATTGACCAATAGCTCCTGCTGCTGCGGAGATTCCTTCTTTTGTAGTCCTAGCCCATGCTTCTTCTGCTGCCGCCGCAGCTTCATGTTTCATTTGATTCATTTTTTGTTCCATTAACTTAGCTTCTGGACTATCGACACCTGCCATACTAAATTCTATTAATCTTCTGTCAGTATCTGACATCGCTTCTCTAATCCCAGCATAATTATTTGCAGCTTCTGCAGCAGTAGGAGTAGACGTCTCAATAGGCTCAACAGCTCTTAACCCTTGTAATTCAAAAGCCGGAAAAGATATAGGTTTATCATTATCAATTCCCATAATTAAACATTAGCTGTTCCGCCACCCCCACCGAATAAATCACCAAAGAAACTTGATCTTGGTGGTTCTGGTGGTTGTTCAGGAGAGCCTTCCCCTTGTCCACCACCTCTACCTTGTCCCATCTTTTGGAATACTGGACCGAGTGATGCGACCATACCAGCAATCCCTTGTATAGCTTGCCTTTGAGTATCAGCTGCTGCAGCCTCACCCGCTGAAATAGCGTTACTATTTTGTAATTTTGCATAAGCTGCTGCTGCATCAGCACCAGGCATGGTATAACGCATTGCATTGATTTCATTTTGATTCAATGATATTAAAATTTCATCAGCTTTTTGTCCAGCCGCTTTTGCCTTAGCATCTAAAGCTGCTTTTGATAATGGTGCTGTATTACCACCGCTTGTTGGTGTAATGCTTGCTCCTGTTGCTGCTCCTATACTTCCTTCTGGCATAATTTTCTCCTATTCTATACTTAATGAATCATCTAAACTTCTTGCTGCTTCTGGTTTTTGTTTGCCATCAATAGCGCGTGCTACTATCCCAGCATCAGTCTTAAGTTGTTCATCAGTAACCTTATAACCTTGGTCCTTAAGCACATCACTAAAAGCATCTATAGCATTAGGTTTGCCACCTTCACCAGTTAAGGTACTAATTGCTTTACCAAGATT
>CAZKFA010000013.1:0-7620 GCA_964551925.1 uncultured Gammaproteobacteria bacterium | reverse complement strand
TGTATCATCTGCATAATTGCTGGCAATATATAAGCCATACTATTGTCTTTTTTTTGATTAGCAGCTAGTATCGCTGCTAGGTTCGTGTCAGAACTAGGTTGAATTGTAGTTTGAACAGGAGTTGGTGGATCAGATGTTGTTGGCTCTGGCGCTGATCCAGTATTATTAGAAGTATTCGATCCTGTTCCTCTTATAGAGCTAGTTCCAGAACCACTTGGTGTGATGGCTGGAGTGACTACCGCCCCACCACTATTAGTAGAACCTGTTCCTCTTATTGCTGATGTTTGATCTGACAAATTATTCTCCTTAAGTTATCTCTGTATCTAATTTTGCTAAAGCCTCCGAGACTGGATCTTTAATAGCTTCTGGTTTCTCTTTTTCTTTGGTTAATTGTTCGACACGCTTAGTGAGCTGGGCTATTTGCTCAGTCTGTGCATTATTATTACTCTTACTAGAACCTTCACTACTAGAGGGTTTTGCTTGCTGTTGAGCTAATGATGCCATAATCAAGGGCGTAAGATCATCTTGTTTTTTATTGGCATTAGCAAGTGTCATTGCTGTCAATAATTCTTGATCACCACTTGTAGTACTTTGCGGAACAGGATTGCTTAATAATGCATCTAATCGACTTGGTTGGCTGCCTGTTCCTTGTTGAGTCGTTGAATTAGTATTAGTACTCTTAGTACTAGTACTTGCTATTGCTTTTGTTAATGAACCTTGAGCATTTGATGCTCCACCTACTGTTGTCATGGTATTTTTCCTCAATGCTATTAGTGCATATTAAAGTTAAGATTCGGTTAAAAAATCAAAAAAATATTCTACAGACTAAAACTATTTTGGCTATAAGGTTCTTTGACAGCTTCGCTATAACTTGCTTCATCTATTCCACGACAGCTTTGACAAGCACTGTGTTGTTGAACTTGAGTCGCACCTGGGAACTGTCCACCTTGTTGTTGCTGCTGTTGTTTCGCTTGCGCTGAAGTTGCAAATAGACTAAGCAATCCCATAATGCCGCTAACCACCGCCAGTCCAATAAAAGCTCCACTACCTTTGCCACCTTGGCTACCAAGAGCTAACAATAAAGGTAGGCTTGCAAGAGCCCCTAAGCCGCCGCCACCGCCGAAACCACCGTAAGGATTACCGAAGCCAGAGCCAAAGCCTCCGTAGGAATTGCCAAAGCCACCACCATAACCACCATAAGGGTCATAGCCATATGAAGAACCAAAACCCCCAAAGCCACTGCCAAAGCCTGAACCATAACCACCAAAACCCCCAAAGCCACTGCCATAGCTGCCAAAACCAGAAGTGTTCCTTATAGAACCACCAAAATTACTATAATTGCCGAAATATCCGACCATAGCGGTGTTATTAGAACATATTTAGGTTAAATTTCGGTTAAGGACCAGCTAAAAAGTGGAATAATGGTAATAGCCCTATGAGTGATTCTGGCAAAATTAATTTCTCCCAGCCAAAGATTCAAGCTGATAAAGCTACAGCTAAACCAGCTAATACTCCCAATCCAGAAATTGCTAACCCCAAAGAGAATTCTATAGCTAAACAAGTTCAAATAGAAAATAGATCAGTATTTAAGAATCCAAGTATCTCTCAGCAAGAGCTTTCTCATGATCCACAAGAGAAGCTAAATGCACAGCAAAACACAGCGAAGCTTAACAACAAAGAAATCAAAGACAAAACATTTAACCAAAAAGCTAATTCACAAACAGAAGCTGGTCTAAAAGTTGATTATCAAATCCAATCACAAAAGCCACTAGTTGCAGCTCAACTACAAAATCCGAGTAAACCAAATATAAAACCCAAAAACAAAAAAAATCCTCCTGATGCTAGATACACCTCTCAGGGTAAAGCTATAAATCCAAGAAAAGTCAAACCTTCTATTCCAGGGCGATTGCAATCATTCTTTGATATTGGAAAGAATCCAGCAGAGCGATTAAATGAAGCTCTGAATATTATGCAAATTGATAGTCAAGCTAATAACTTAAAAGATAAAGTTATCAGTGAACTTAGTTTTGCTCAAATATTTGGATTAGACACAGAATTATTAAGCAAAGATCTTGCAACTATAATTTCTACTTTTACCCAAGCGGCTGAGATACTAGAAGATAATCCAGCACTCAAGGAAGTTTTTGCAGCACTATTAGCACAACTAGAAGGCGTCAAAACTAATGATCAAGTGCTTTTAGCTTTATTACAAATGTATAGTCCTTTACCCTTCCCATACTTAATTGATCCTATTGATGAAGAATTTAATGAAGATGAAGACGAGCTTCTAGGCAAAAAATACAAAAAGAAAAATCAGCGGGAAGGCGATGAGGAAGAAGAAGATATTGAATACGATTCGATAGTTTCTATGTCTTTAACTACTTTAAACTTCAATAAAATGCATCTCTTAATCAAATATTCAACAGAAGCTAACAAGCTACGTTTAAACGTAATTGGTGATCCGATTGCTACAGAGTTATTAATTCCAATTGAGACCAATATTGAAGAAGCTCTTGGTAATGATTTAACAGATATCACTCAAACACTTAAGACCTGGCATGATAACGTCTTGCGCATTACCGAATCTAGAAGATTACAAGTCAAAGCAACAGGCACTCTTAACCCAATCATAATCAAAGCCTGTAATAGTATTCTAGAGACAGTCAATCATAGTGACATAGACCTCTCCGCTGATGATGTCATAGCCTCTGATTATAGATTGCTATAATTAGTCCATGCCAAAACATACTATTGGTAAATTAGTCGGCACTCACGGAATCAAAGGGGAGATTAAGATCTTGCCTTTACTAGACGATATAGACATACTAGAAGAAATTTCTGAAGTTACGATTAATGAAACCACATATAAATTAAGTTCTTACCGTATGCACAAAGACTTATTATTACTTAAGTTACAAGGAGTTGATGACATTAATCAAGCTCAACTTCTTGATGGTTACTTAAGTGCGAATTTTGAAGATCCTATTAAGAATAATCAATATTATATCGAGGAACTAAAAGGACTTAAAGTGATTCATAATGATATAGAACTAGGCGAAGTAAGTGATTTAAGCGTGGGCATGCAAACACTCTTGATTATTAAACTTGATAAAAAATTTGCACCAAAGAGTGAATTATTACTACCTTTTGTGGAAGAATATATATTAGAGGTGTCCATTGATCACTCATATATCAAAGTCGATATCGATCAAGAAATAATGGATCTAGCAAGCTGATGAAACCAAAAATCAAAATTTGTGGTTTAACTAATTTGATTGATGCTAAAAACGCCCTCAATCTTGGAGCAGATTTTATTGGTTTCGTGAACATCATTACTTCTCCACGTTTTGTTAGTGTTGATGAACTAGAAAAAATCTCCCTACAATTAACAGACTCTGAACGCAGCAAGGCTGTTATGCTCGCTGACACTAACTCTGAAGAAGAAACACTCAATATCACAGCTAGATTGGGTTTCAAAATCATACAAAACTATTCTGATCTCAAAGCTACAGAAATCAATAAACTAAGGCTATTAGGCTATAAGATATTCAAACCATTAAGAGTCGCTGACGAAGATGATATTGCCCATATTGATGATTTTAGAGAACTTTGTGATTTGATTATTCTAGATACTAAGATAGACAATAGATTAGGTGGAACTGGAGAAACTTTCGATTGGTTGCTATTTGATAAGGCTAAACGCCTAACAACCATCCCTCTAGGTTTAGCTGGTGGATTGAATCCCGAGAATATCGCTGAAGCCATTTCACTAACTAAGCCTTATTTAGTTGATATCTCTAGTAGCCTCGAGTCTAAACCAGGTATCAAATCATTAGAGAAAATGAAATTACTTTTTAATACCCTCAATACAATTACGGTTTAGTACATCATCTAACCTAGTATTATAGAAGTATTCAACCATATAGCCTATTTAGAGCTATAAGTTTTATACGCATAAGATACTTATGGATAATGAACTTGAAAGACTTTATCAAGAATTATTACAAGAAGAATCTAAACCAGTAGCAACCACTCAAAATGTTGATGCTGACTTCATTTTAAATCTTGCAGATCATTTACCTCAAGACAAAGACATCACTCTTAAAGACTATCTTAATCAATACGCTCAGTTATCTCAACAAATTGCAACTGAAGAAAAGAAACGTAATGAAGATACAGAGCAGTTACATCAATTAATCAGCGATCTTAGCCCTAAACCAACTGAAGCTTATAAAACTACAATTAACTTTGTCAATAAACTTGAAAAAAATGAGAAAGTATTTTCTAGCTTAAACAAAGCTCCTCGTACTACTCCTATGAGCCGCATTAGTGATTATGCTAACACAGAGATGAAAATCATCAACGCCGACTACCTAGAACCATTACAACTAGAGCGTTATAGCACTAAAGATACCTAAACCACCTGATCAAATGTATGATCAAATCTATCTAAATTAACACGTTCACGCAAATTAGTAATCATATCCAATTTACGTCTAACATCATTCCCATTAGCAAATTCTGCACTAACTAAATTCAAACCTGCTTTCCGTGCCTCAGATTCTCTTTCTGTGATCAAGCCATTTAGACCAGGATAACGCGAAGCAAATCTTTTGAGATCACTAAGAGTCATACCAGAAGCAGAAGCTAGAACAGCATCACTGACAGCATTTTGTGCAGTCATATAGTAAGTACTAGAACTATCTTCGATTGCTAATTTGCCTTTGTGAGTTGGTGAAGTGCTTTTATAGATACTCTCGACTTGTTCTGGCGAACCACCACTAGCAAGCAACAGATCCGTTCTAAGTCTTTCTTTGAGATAGTTTTGTTTAGCTTCAGCCATTTTGGTAAGAGCTTCATTGCGCTCTTCAGGCGTAGAGAAAAAATAAGTATCGCCGCTATAAGGATCGATAATATGACCTTGCTTAGAATCAATAAAAATATCAGGCTCAAATCCAAGCAAGCTCCGTCCTAAACTCAAACCTAGAATTGCAGCACCGGCTAAAGGTGGGATAGACCTCAAACTCTCAGGACTGAGAGGATTATTATTTAAAAGTTGATTAATGACTCCCATTCAAACTTATTCCCTATACCTACAAGGCAAAGCCATTCTGCTTTTTGATCAGAAAAATATTAAAAATACTTAAGAAAAACGATTTATGATAGATTATTATTAAATATAATGAATAGAGCTAAATTATGGCAGGCAAAAAAGGGACAAAAAACTAGCAAATTGCTCGATCAATTCAACTCCAGCTTTAGCTTTGACAAAGAATTATTAGAGTTCGACATAGCTCAAAGCAAGGCACATGCTCAAGTGCTAGCTGAACAAAAAATATTTAGCCCTAAAGAACTCAAAGAGGTTCTCAAAGCCCTTGATCAGATCAAAAGCACTCCTATAAAGGATCTTAACTATGAAGATGTACATAGTTATATCGAAACCAAACTCACCACGCTTATCGGCGAAAATGGCAAAAAAATCCACACAGGACGTAGTCGTAACGATCAGGTAGCCACTTGCCTAAGGCTTTATTCAGTGAATTTGGCTAGACAACTAATAAGTTTACTAACTAAACTCCGCACTACGCTTATCGGCAATGCTGAGCGTGATATTGACGTTATATTACCCGCCTATACCCACTTACAGCAAGCTCAGTCTATTAGCTTGGGGCATTGGTGGCTGGCTCATGAGGCTAGGTTCGCGCGTGATAGCTCTAGGGTCATAGATGCCATTAAGCGCATTAATATCAATCCATTGGGCTCTGGAGCCCTTGCTGGAACGACAATTAAGCTCGATAGGAATATCAGTAGCAAAATCTTGGGTTTTGACTCTGAGAGCACTAATAGCTTAGATGCCGTCTCTGACAGGGATTTTGTCCTTGAGCTAGAGTTCATCATGGCAACTATCCAAACTCACCTCTCCCAGCTCTCTGAAGAACTGATCATTTGGAACAGTCAGGAGTTTGCTTTCATTTGCATTGATGATAGTTTTGCAACGGGCAGTAGCATGATGCCACAGAAGAAAAATCCTGACGTACCAGAACTGATCAGAGGCAAATCTGGCAGAGTCTTTGCGGCACTCAATGCGCTACTCATTACACTCAAAGGTTTGCCACTAAGTTATAACAAAGACTTACAAGAAGACAAAGAATTATTTTTTGATGCCGCAAAAAATACCAAAATCTGCTTAGAAATTATGACCGAATTCTTGCAGCATATCACAATCAACTCTGATCGCATGTATCAGTCCGCCAGAGATAGTTTTATGGCAGCAACCGATGTTGCTGAATACTTAGTAAAGCAAGGGCTAGCATTCAGAGACGCTTACAAAATCGTCGCAAATATAGTCAAATATGCAAGTGAAAAAAAAATCTATCTACATCAACTAGAGCTTACTGAGTGGCAGAAATTTAGCGATAAAATTGGCGCGGACATATTTACTATAATCAAGCCAGAGACTTGTGTTGATGCCAGAGATGTAACCGGTGGTACTAGTCGCAAACAGGTCAGGACTGCAATCAAAGCAGCCAAGAAAAAACTATGACTAATTTAATGCGCCCTAGAAGATTACGCTCAAGCCCAGTCATCCGGGAGATGATACGCGAAACTCATCTAACTACCAATAACCTAATCTATCCAATGTTTGTAACAGCCCAAGCTAGTTCTGAGATCAAGTCAATGCCAGGGATACAGCGTTACAACCAAGATGATCTCTTAAGAGAATTAGAGCTATTAGCTAAGCTTGGTTTACATAGCATTGCTCTTTTCCCAGTAATTGAGGAAGGACTCAAGAATTCTCAAGCGACAGAAGCTCTTAACAAGAACAATCTCAACCTACAAACAATTAGAGCCATCAAAAAAAACTTCCCTGACTTAATCATAGTCAGCGACATCGCTTTAGATCCTTATACTGACCATGGGCACGATGGACTTATTCGTAATGGATTGATTGATAATGATACCAGTGTAACAATTCTTACTGAGATGGCATTATTAGCGGCAGAGGCTGGTGCTGATATAGTCGCACCATCTGACATGATGGACGGGCGCATTCGCGCTATTAGAGAAGGTTTGGAGCAAGATAGTTTCGAGTACACTATCATCATGTCTTATACAGCTAAGTATGCTTCTAGTCTCTATGGTCCTTTTAGAGAGGCGCTTGGCAGCCTTGGTAGCAAAAAAAACATTGACCCTAATATACCAAGCGACAAACTAACTTACCAAATGGACTACCACAACAGCAAAGAAGCCATGAAAGAACTGTCACTCGATCTCAATGAAGCTGCTGATATAGTGATGGTCAAACCAGCCTCTTGGTACTTAGATATCATTCAACAGTTCAAACAAAAATCTAACGTCCCTGTTGCTGCTTATCAAGTAAGCGGTGAGTACGCCATGATACACGCTGCTGCTCAAATGGGTTACATAGACCTTGATGCCGCAATAACAGAATCATTAACCGCCATCAAAAGAGCAGGAGCGGATCTAATTTTAAGTTATTTTGCTAAGGATTGGTGTATAAGTGGTGGTCAGAGGCAGAATTGAACTGCCGACACGAGGATTTTCAGTCCTCTGCTCTACCGACTGAGCTATCTGACCACATTGTTCGTCAGTTACGCA
>CAZKFA010000012.1:0-51756 GCA_964551925.1 uncultured Gammaproteobacteria bacterium | reverse complement strand
AATTCGTGCAAGCAATTCTAAAATTTGCTAACTGTAAGCCTAATGTTATCAAGCGAGCAAAGTCCCGAAGCATGTCGGATTTATACAACGCAATTACTCAGCTCATCAAAGAGATGGTTAATCTATCAGTCCTTTGAGAAAGGAGCAGCGGAGCCATGTCCCTGCTTTTGAGCAAAGCGACAAAAGACAGGGACCGGAGCTGCCGGGCGCCTCTTTGATGAGCTGAGTAATTATAGATGGATATAATCGCAGCGCCCCGAATGCGTAGGGAGCTTTGTGAGCAGATAACATTAGAAATTTATTTTTGCCAACGAATTACCTGGTCTTTACAGGAATGGCACCTTGACTAATGTTGACATTAGTTTATTGGAATACTATATTATATAAACATTGGCATCCATCCAAACCATCGGAATATTTGCGCCGGCTTCTGCTATTAAAGAAGGCGAGGAGTTATTAGTCAAACAAGCGATCACTATGCTTGAAGACTGGGGGTTGAAGGTTATTTGTGCTGATAATATTTTCGAGCAAGAAGAATTGTTTACGGGTTCGGGTTCTTATGTACCTGGTTCTGTTTCAAGGCGCATTGATTCGATGATGAAACTCTGGGCTAGCGTTGATGTGTTGTTAGCTTTGCGCGGTGGTTATGGTTGTATTCAATTATTAGATCAACTGGACTATAAATGGATGCAAAGCAATCCTAGACCACTTCTTGGCTATAGTGATTTGACTGCGCTTTTTTGTGGAGTTTATACTCAAGCGTATCAGAAATTGAATTTGCAATTATTCCACACTCCAATGCTTTGTGATTTGATGAAAATTGATAGGGACTCTTTATCTAGTTTTACGAAATTACTGCAAGCGATTGATATTGATGCTTATAAGCGAGGTGATTTTAGGATGGGGACTGCTTCTAAGATTGCTGGTGGCAATCTCAGTCTCTTAGCGGCTTTGATTGGAACTGAATATTTGCCTTCATTCAAGGATAATATATTATTTATTGAAGATTGTAAGGAACCGGGTTATAAGATTCAGCGTATGCTGCAGCAATTGCGCCTGGCTAGGGTGTTTGAAGGGATCAAAGAATTATGGCTAGGTACGGCACTAGAAACTATTTATGATTTAGAGTTATTAAAAGATTTATCCAAAGAATTTAATTTTGCATTAATTACTGGTAAGCCAGTTGGGCATGGCATTACAAATTACTCATTAGCTTTGTATTAAGTTTAGGGTCTGCTGAAAAATGTAAATCCTTTCTAGTAAGGGCCGCGCACGCTTTTTAGGTGTCTTTTTTAATATATAAATCAATCGAAAAATCCGATTAAATTGTGGCCGAAATTAGTCTGACTTATTACGCCTTCTCGCCTATTATTAGCTTCATCAACAAGTTAGCAAGGAGCTGACTTGAAACTCAAGGAGTCTAAAATGATAGGAAATATAGATAAATATAGGGCTGAGATACGTCGTGACGCTGTGACTAATAGTGATACTCGAGAGAACTCTAGGCACCAATCAAGGTTATTAGGACAAGTTGCTAGGAACGCTAATCAGCTAGAAGCTGCTGGTATTGATTTGAGAAATTTATCAGCTTCAATAGTTGTTTCTGATTATGGTAAAAGAGCAGATGCTAAAACTTTGCTTACTACTGATAGTCCGGAGTCACAATTATTAATTAGTACTTTACAAGGGAATGCTACTAATAAAGCAAGTGCTGCTATTCGTGACATTCTTTCTGAGAACTTTGGATCTGAGCGCGCTAGATTAATCGCTAATGATCTAACTATAGCAGAAGTACAGAAACAATTTAGAGAGAATCCTCTTCTTACAGGAGTCTTTCATGAGTTGCCTGGATTATTATTATTGATTCAGGATTATAATGCTGGTCATCTTAATGATGCTGATTTCAAAACTCAATTTCTTGGAACAACTTTCCATAATGGACCAGAGGAAGGTTTCTGGGCTGGTTTGATGTCGATGGCAGATGGCCTAAAAGCTTCTAAGGGAGTGACTTTGCTCAAGAATACTGTTTTTGAGGATGCTGCTGGTAAGGCTCGTTATCCAAGTCCTCTAACTGCTGCTGGTATTGTGCACGCTAACTTCGATAGATATGATCAAGCGGTTGATGGTATCCCGAAGATTGCAAAAGAAATCTCAGGCTTTAAGGATATCGATGACTTGAATTTTAATCTTCTGGGGACTAATCCTGATTTGACATCTAAGCAGCTAGCTAAACTGAAAACAGATTCAGCTAGTGCTATTAAAGATTCTTCTGTTCTTGGTGTCGTACAATCATTAATCCAAACTGCTCAAGATGGTGTGCAGAGATTTGCGGACTATATCAAGCCTCGCTTGTCATGGAAGGCAGAGGGTGAGACTAAAGAACTAACCTTTGAGCATGCTGATGGTAGTAGAGAAATCTTACGTAAGCTTGCGAATGATAAATATGAACATCATATAGAAGTCAAGCAGTCTAGTAATCGTCAGCAGTTTATGGCAGAGAATGGAGCAGGTTTCCTAGGAAGAGTTGTTAGGGGCTTTAATGAAGAAGATCGTTATGCCAATCAAGCTGCTTGATCAAGGGCTAAATATAGGCTAGGATTGTATCCTAGTCTATATTTATTTTGATGTACAATAATCCACATATTCAGACAATTCTCCCTGCTCTTTTTAGGTTAAGCCCGAAGATAAATTATCAACGTCAAACAATTAATACCGATGATGGCGATTTTTTGGATTTGGACTGGGTTAAGTCCATGAACCCTAAGTTGGCTGTAATTGTTCATGGACTAGAATGTGCGAGTGATACTTACTATGTCAAAGCTATGGTGAGGAAGTTGCAGGCTGCTGGCTATGATGCTGTGGTGATAAACCTTAGAGGCTGTAGCGGGCGACCTAATAAATTGCTGAAATCTTATCATAGTGGTAAGAGTGAGGATCTTGCCTCAGTGCTTAAACATTTACCTGCCTATGACGAGATCTCTCTAATTGGTTTTAGTATTGGTGGTAATATAGTGCTGAAATATTTAGGTGAATCTAATGTTGTTGATTCTAAGATTAAAGCTGCCGTCGCTATATCTGCGCCAGTAGATTTGGCATCTTCAGCAAAAGCACTCACAGAGCCAAGTTGTAGGATATATATGCAACGTATGCTCAATAAACTAAGAGCTAAGATAAAGATAAAAATGAAATTGTTTCCAGGGCACATTGATGATAGTAATTTTGCTGCAATTAAGACTTTTGCTGATTATGACAACAAGTATACAGCCCCTTTTAATGGCTTTAAAAATGCTGAAGATTACTGGCGGCAAGCTAGTGCCGTGAATCGGCTTGATAAGATTAGTGTGCGAACTTTAATCTTGAGTGCTTTAGATGATCCATTCCTTGGACCTGAGTGTTATCCTCAAGTCAATAATCCTTCTATTCAAACCGTTTATACTCAGTATGGTGGTCATTTGGGCTTCTGGGATATTCACAAATATCAAATTCGCTACTATTATGAAGATATGATTATCGGTTTCTTAGAAGGAGATCAGCTTGTTAATAGGGTTTGAAGAATTAGAATCCCTCGTGACCATAATGGAAGAGGGAAGCTTTCGTAAGGCTTCTGAGAAACTTCATAGAGCTCAATCTTCTATTAGTTATGCAATCAAAGTATTAGAGAAGGAGTTAGATTTAGAAATATTTGATCGCCGTACTTATAAGCCCAAGCTTACTAAGGCTGGAGAAGTTGTTTATAAACATGCTAAGAATTTAATTAATGCCAAGTCTGAACTTTTTGATATTGCACAATTGGTTAATTCCGGTGTCGAGACTGAGTTGAATATAATCTTCTCTGTTATTTTTCCAACACATTTGCTGGCTCCTATTTTATCTGAGTTTAGAGCGAAGTATCCTAATACTAAGTTAGGGATTAGGTTTGGATCCTTTAGTGAACCAATTGTAGCTCTTGCTTCTAATCAAGCAGATTTAATAGTCAGTATAGATCCAAGAAATAATATTGATTATGAAGCTGTTGCGTGGAATACAGTACAGCTTATCCCTGTTGCATCAATGCAGCACTCTTGTCATCAAGAGAAGGATTTGACTCAATATACTGAGATAGTGGTGGGCTCACGTTCTTTACTGGCAACTGAACTTAGTACTGGGGTTGTTGAGAGTGATCATACTTGGCATGTAACTGATTATTCGTTGAAAATAAATCTCATCAAAGCCAATCTGGGGTGGGGTTACGTGCCAAAGACCCTTATTGAAAAGGAGTTGAAGAATTCTATTTTGATTAAAGTACCAAGTAGGAATAGTCAGAATATGCCTTTGTTTTTGGTACGTAAGAAAAAAGATATTCATAGACCAGCTTTGGATTATTTCTGGAATCTGCTGCTTAAGGTACCTTCAACGCCGGACTAGTATTGAGTTTGTTTTTGAATTGTAGGGAAGATTGCAGTAATTTGGATTTGTTGCGAGGGTTGCCTTCTAATATTAGTAATTGGCTTGACCAGATCAAATCATAGTTCTTGCACAGATTATCAAGATCATTGATCTGATCTTCTTTGATGATAAATCTAAAGTCAGGGCTGTTTTTTTCGAAGTGCACATAGGTCTCAGAGAAAGCCTGCATTAATTGATCAATATTTATCTCTTGCTTGGCAGCTAATACCAATTCGAAGCTCGAATGATGCTCACCATCACGTTTATAAGCGAAGCCATAGATCCTATCTAAATTATTTGAATCAGAGAATACAAAAGTATTCTCCAAATTACCTTTAACGAATTTTTTGTTTTTGTGTAAGAGTTCTCTATATTCTAAAATCTGAGATTCTACATCCAGTTCAATTAGTTTATTGATATCGTGCTTCTCTGCACTACGACAAAAGACATTAAGGTTTATGTGGTCCTTGGGGCTGTGTTTGCTCGAATTATATTCAAAACAATAATTGCGATTGAAGCGGTGGAATCCACAGCTTTGCATGAATTCAATTTCAAGGGCTCCTGTTGACTCATCTATTTCGCGTAAGAAGTAGTGTATTTGTTTGTTTAAACTAAATTCACTGACAAAATCCCTGACAAGTTCTTGAGAATGTTGTTCTATATTGTGCAGTTCTATAAGGTATTTAGATTCAAAATATTGAGAGAATAAAATAGAATTGGTGAGTTTGCCATTCTCAAAGCCACCATAATAGTATTTGCCCCAAAGTAGATCTTTTTTGAGGCGGAAAATATCGTACAAATCTAATACTCTAGTTTTATACACTATAATATATATTATAGTATCCTTTATAATATGCGTTTCTTATTGACTTTAGTGCTGTGTTTGTCATTGCCTGTATCTGCGGTTTACCCAAGCGCCTATGTTAAGCTGCGTAATGCCAAAGTCGATGAGGTAGTTAATAGAGATATTCTTGACGAGAGCCTGTTAAAATTTTTGGAACTTAAGCCTGATATTATGAAGCCTAAAGGTAAACCATATAAAGTTGATCAGTCTTGTAGTTTTACGGCAGAGCTTGATGCTGAGGGTCAGCATATTGATTTAAATTCTATGAAGTTATTAAAGCATAAGAATAATCTTGATTATAACTTGAGAGTAATAGAGTTTTTGCGCGAGCATCCAATTCGTATGCAGAAGAAAAATCCTGATAAGCCAATTATCATTAAGTTTGTTTATTTAGCGTTTTGATTTAAGTTCTTGCAAGTAAGTATAAGTTTTGAGCTCTTCAGCGCTTAGATTATCTGGGAAATCTATCTTGATATGAATATAATGGTCTCCAAGTATTTCACCTTTGGAATTCTTCAAGCCTTTGCTTCTTAAGCGTAGAATCCTGCTGTTGTGCGTCTTTGGTGGTATCACTAACTCGACAATATTATCAAGTGTCGGTATCTTAACTGTGGTACCAAGTACTGCCTGATGCGGCTCTAGAGTTAGATCACTATGTACATCATCACCAGCTAACCAGAATTGATCGTGTTCTTTAAGTTTGACTTTGAGATATAGGTCACCATTTGTGCCTCCAAATTTACCAAGTTTACCTTCGTTTGCAACTTTTATCTTAGTGCCGTTGCGTACTCCTGGAGGAATACTTACTTCAAGTCTACGAGGAGATGATCCAGACCCAGTGATTTCTATTTTGCGAATACTGCCATGATAGGCATCTTCTAAACTTAGTTCAAGATCCATTTCGTAATCTTCACCTTTAATTGGTTTATTCTCTGGTTGTTTTGTGGCTTGTTCTTTTTGTTTGCCAAAAAAAGTCTCAAAGAAATCACTAAAGTTAGATTCTTGTTTTTGCTCATGTTCATGGCGTTTGCGGATTTGTTCAGTACGATTTTCTTGTTCTTTTTGTTTGTAGAATTCTGTAAATGAACCTAAGTCACTGTACATTTTTTTCTGTTTGAATGTTTGTGATTTGGAATTAAAATTTGTTTTTGGTTGTTTGAAATTATTATACATGTAGTCATAGCGACTACGTTTATTGCGATCTTGTAGAACTTCATAGGCTTCACTAATCTCCTTGAAACGTTCTTCTGAGCCGCCTTCTGAGTCAGGGTGATGTTTCTTTGCCAGTTTTTTAAAAGCTGACTTGATGTCTTTTTCGTCAGCTTTATTCTCTACGCCGAGTATTTTGTAGTAGTCTTTGAATTCCATTTTTGTTGGTATATTCTGCTTAAAATTATTCCAGCTGCCACTGAAACGTTTAAGCTCTCAAAGTCCATAGGAATATAAACATTGGCATCGCAATGTTTTGATATATTACTAGGGATCCCCTTAGCTTCATTCCCCAAAATCAGTACCAATTTACTAGGGAAATCAACTTTCTCTAAAAAAACGCGATTATCTTCATTAGATGAGCTACCATAAATCCAGAAGCCTGCTTTTTTGAGCTTTTCGATGGTATTATTTATATTCCCGATGCGTGTGATTGCTAGCTTCAAAGCTGCTCCAGCACTGGCTTGTATCACTGTTGAATTGACAATAGCTGATCTTCGGTTACTAATAGCGACTGTATCAACTTTAAAGGCTAAACAACTACGAATAATAGCCCCGAGATTATGTGGATCTTCGATATTAGCTGGAATAACTATAGTTTCAATCTTAGGATCAAGTAAGAAATCTTCTTCATGTAATTTGATTGGACTTATGCTGGCCACAATAGAACGGTGATCTGTGGTTCCAGAGATTCTTTCTAACTCTTTATTAGTAGCTTTGATTACAGGAATTTTTTTTGATCTTGCTAGTTTCTCTATCTCGACGATGCGAGGATTGTTTGATGGTAATAACCAGATCTTATTAATACTTAGACCAGAGTCTAGGCATTCAATAATAGAATTCTTGCCATAGATAATGTCATCTTCGCTCATGGATTGTTCTCGGTAGAAGGTTTTTCCGTTGTTGCTTTACTTGTCTCGGCTGCTTCTGTTGGATGTGTTTTGAGCTCAAAGTATTTTGGTTTCGGAATATATTTCTCTGGCTTAGCTTTAGTGTCATTAGGAGTCTCATGTTCTAAATGACGAGCTGTTTTCATTTGCTTGTCTTCTTGAGAAAGATTTTTTTGATGATCTTTGAATCCATCGCTACCGCCTCTTGGCTTGATAGCATCTGCTTCAGGAATAGGAGCTTCTTCTGTTGGCTCAGTACCCGGTGCAAATCTCTTGTAGACAGGGTTTGGAGTATATTCGTTAGCTTTCAATCCTGTAAGTGGATCTATGGCTACTACATTATGATCTCCATGGAAAGAGAAGCCCTTCACTGGTCTAGGTTTAACTTCATAATACTTAGACATATATTCACGCCAGATCCATGCTGGGGTGCTGCCGCCAGTTGCATATCTAGAGAAAACCTCTTTATTCTTCTCGTTACCACACCAGACTGCTGTTACATGGTAAGGTGTGAAACCGATAAACCAAATGTCTCTACTGCCGTCAGCAGTACCGGTTTTACCAGCGATGGTTTGTCCCGGAATCTTTGCCATAGAGCCGGTTCCATATTCAACAACATCTTCAAGAATAGTAACTAATTGTGAAACTTGCTGCTCTGGTAAGCCACTTCTTGGTACAGCTTCATTAAGTTCTAAGACTCTACCCTTGCTGTCGGTAATCTTGCGAATGATAATTGGTTCTATTTGTGTACCACCGCGCGCCAAGGTACTATACGCATTAGCGATCTCTAGTGGCGTGAAGGCTCTTGAGCCCAAAGCCAATGAGAGAACAGGTTCCATGTCGGTTTTGATACCAGCAGCTTTAGCCGTTTGAATAATGTTCTTGATACCAGTTTTCATTGCAACCTTGATTGCTGGAATATTGCGCGAGAATACTAAAGCTGCTTTTGCAGTAATTGGTCCGTGGAACTCTTCGTCGAAGTTCTGTGGTTTCCAGACTTTTGATGGTAACGAAACATCTGGTATCTCCAAAGGACTATCATCAATAATCGTACCTGGATCAATGACTCCTTCCATGAATGCTGTTAAATATACAAAAGGTTTGAAAGCACTACCGATGGTATGTACGTTAGTCGCACTATTGTATTGGTGTTGCCAGTAGTTACCAACTCCACCAACTAGGGCTCTAACTTCAGCGGTCTCAACATCAATTGTTACAACGGCTGCCTGGTTGATTCCTTCAGCAGCATTGCTTATGCCAGTTTCAGCAGCATATTCGGCTAGGCGTTGAGCTTCCTGGTCCATACCAGTATAAACTTTTAAACCCATTGATTTAAGATCACTGCGATTGAAACGTTTTGATAATTGTTCTTCTATATAGCTAAAGTAGTAAGGGAATAACGAGAAATTACCTTTGGATTCTCTAAATTGAACTTTTGTTTTAGAGGCTTTGTCGTAATCAGCTTTACTGATGTAGCCATTCTCATACATCTTTAATAGTACGTATCTTTGTCTTTGCATTGCAGCTTCAAGATTCTTCGATAAATAACTTGGGGCTGTAAGTAGTCCCGCCAGGTAAGCTGACTCATCAATAGTCAATCTAGAAGCGGGTTTGCTGAAGTAGCGTTGAGCAGCTCTTTCTATACCATAGGCGAGATTACCAAAGTAAACTTGATTCAAATATATCTCCAGAATCTTTTCTTTTGGATATTTGCTTTCAACTTCAAAGGCAATTAACAACTCAGAAATTTTTCTTGTGAAGGTTCTTTGGTAACGTTCTTCTTCTTTGATGAACAAGTTCTTTACCATTTGCTGAGAGATGGTGCTGCCACCTTGTAAAATCTTGCCAGCTTTAAGGTTGGTAAAAGTAGCTCGCAACATCGCTGTTAAGCTTAATCCGTGATGATGGAAGAACTCACTGTCCTCAGCAGCAAGTACAGCTTGTTTAGCGAAGTCTGAGATTTGAGAGAGTTTAACAACTTGTCTGTCTTCTTTACCTTGCAAGACACCGATGAAATTATCCCTGTAATCATAGATTTCGATACTACCTATAGGTTGATAGTTTTCTAGAATACTTAAATCAGGACAACCTAGTATTCTATTGATAATAGGTAGAACAAACTTAAAGCTAAGCGACCAGGTAATCGCAAACACTACTATACCCAAGCCTATTTTTTTGAGTAGGGGTTTGTTATTAAGTAAGTTGCTAATTATATTCTTTAGATTTTGCAAGATGTTTAATATTTTATCTCAATAAACTCCGCTTCTTCTAAATCCAATAAAAGCCTAATGTTTGTGCTCTCGGTGTATTGAGTTTTGAGGGCAATATCCGCTATACGTATTCTAAATAAGTCACTGACTCTGTTGCCTAATGCCTCAGTCATAAGTCTTATTTGTCTTTTGTAGCCTTGTTCTAAGGTGATTCTAAAAACTTTATCGTCCACCTGTTCGGCAAAACAAGGTTTACTGGTTACTAATCCTGTTTCACTCTGGAAGCTAATTCCTGAGCGTAGTTTGTTAATAAAACTAGAATCAATATTGCTTGTGGTGTTCACTATATATTCTTTTTGGTGAGCAAATTTAGGGTGAGTTAATTCATAGGTTAGCTGACCATCGTTTGTCAGCAAAATTAATCCACGAGAGTCTTTGTCTAATCTACCAATTGGAAATAATCTAGTCTCAGAGATCTTTTGAGCCAGTAGAGGGTTCTTGCAGTTTTCTTTAATGAAACTAATAATATTATTGGGTTCATCAAGGTCACAAGTAGAAATTACTCCTTGAGGCTTGTTGAGAGCAATAAGGAGTTTTGTAGTCATAGTATCTTCGCTATAAACAAAAAGCTCATTGTCGAATTCAACAACATCCCCATTTAGAAGTTGTTGCCCGAGAGTCGCAGTTTCGTTATTGACACTAATCAAACCCTCTGAGATAGCGTTATCGACATTGCGCCGTGACAATTGACTTTGGCTTGCTAGGAATTTGTTTAAGCGCATCTTGTATAATAATAGCTGATGGAAGAACTTACTTGTAACTTACCAGAATTAGAAAAGAAATTCCTTGCAGTTAAGGAGTATCTTTGATCTTGAGGTTTTAAAGCAAGAAATTTTTTCTCTAGAGAAACAGATGTCCGAGCCTGGTTTCTGGGATAACCAAGAGCTTGCTCAAAACCAATCTCAAGCTCTCAGTCATAAAAAGCAAGAACTTGAAAAGTTTGCAACATGGGAACAGAGAGTTTCTGATCTTCAGGAATTGTTTTCTGAAGGTAAAGATGATCCAGAGTATCAACCGATGATTCAACAAGAATACGATTCTTTAACTAAAGAATTTGCAATTTTTGATTTTATGAAGATGATGTCTGGTCCTTATGATAAATCAGATGCTATCGTCTCTATCAATGCTGGAGCGGGTGGTACTGATGCTCAGGATTGGGCAGAGATGTTATTGCGTATGTATTTGCGTTGGGCCGAGAATTATAAGGGCTTCAGAGTAGAGCTCTTAGATCGTTCTGATGGTGAACAAGCTGGAATCAAATCAGTGAGTTTCAAAGTCATAGGACCTTATGCCTATGGTTATCTCAGTGCCGAGAAGGGCGTGCATCGTTTGGTGCGCAAGTCACCATTTAAATCTAGTGCTGATTCGCGGCAGACAAGTTTTGCTGGGCTTGAGGTTTGTCCAGTGGTTCCGGACTTATCAAAACTAATAGAGCTTAATGAAGTTGATCTAGAGATAGATACAATGCGTTCTGGTGGTGCTGGTGGACAGAATGTCAATAAGGTAGAAAGCGCTGTCAGAGTGAAGCATAAGCCGTCAGGTTTGGTTGTGAAGTGTAGTCAAGAACGTAGTCAGCTGCAGAATAAAGAAAGAGCCTTAGAACAAATTCGAGCAAAGCTACTTGCCGTAAGAGAAGAAGAGCAGAAACAAAAAATTCAAGCGCTCAAAGGTGAAGCGGTCTCTGCTTCTTGGGGTAATGCTATTCGCTCTTATGTGCTGGATGAGGGGCGCGTTAAAGATCACAGAACCAAATATGAAACTCGTGATGTAGAGTCAGTCTTGAATGGTGATATTGATGAGTTTATTGCTGCTTATCTGAAGAATGTGAGCCAATAATAATGCTATAATCAAGTCAGGCGTACCTTTGTAGTAGGTCTTTTTTTTGTACGCAAATTTTAATGGATAATACACATCTACTTGTTCAAACAATTACCATTGCAATAGTAGCTGGTATCTCAATGCAGGTTTTAGCAGAGAAGTTGCGTTTACCAAGTATCGCGTTTTTGATGATCGCTGGAATTTTAATTGGACCAGAATTCCTTGGTTTAGTGAATCCTAAATTATTGGGATCGGGATTGGAAGCTCTGGTTTCTCTTGCTGTTGCTCTGATTCTTTTTGAAGGTGGTCTTAATTTAGACTTCAGCGCACTTAATACTGTTAACAAATCAATCCGTAACCTGCTTACAATCGGCTTGCTGATTACTATTGCTTTGAGTACTATTGCTGCGCATTTTATACTCGGGCTCAAATGGTCCATGAGTTTACTCTTTGGTGCTTTGATGAGTATTTATGGACCTACTGTTATTAATCCAATTTTGCAGCGAGTACGCTTGAAGCGTGATATTGCTACGATTTTGCGTAGTGAAGGTTTGCTTTCTGATCCGATTGGAGCCTTTGTCGCTGTTGCTGTCGTCGAGGTGATCTTAGCCTCTAACCAACAGAGTTGGGTATATTTTTGTTATGAATTTTTGTTGAAAATAGTTGTCGGTCTTGCTGCTGGTTGGGTGATGGGCTGGTTACTGGGGCGGATCTTAAAGCGTCGCTATATAGAAGCTGATTTAAAGAATTTAGTTGTTCTTGCTTGGGTCTTTGCCATCTACTTTGTATCTAATCTTATTGAATCTAATACTGGTATCCTTGCAGTCGTGATTGCGGGCTATGTTGTCAATCGTGAGAATATTCCGCAAATCAATGCTCTCAAGTGCTTTAAGGGACAGCTTTCTACGCTTTTTATTTCGCTATTGTTTATTCTCATATCAGCAAATTTGAATTTGAATTTTGTTTATAGTCTTGGTTGGAAGGGGATATTAGTTGTTGTTCTTATTACTCTGGTAATTAGACCAATATCTGTATTTGTTTCTAATCGTAAACTGCTGACTCTCAAGGAAAAGCTCTTCCTGTCATGGATTGGTCCTAAGGGTATCGTCTCAGCCTCTGTTGCTTCTTTATTCAGTTTGATGCTTAGCAAAAATGGCTTAGAAGATGCTGTGATTGTCGAATCTTTAGTTTTTTTGACGATCATCATTACGGTTATTTTGCAAGGAGTCACAGCTCGTCGAGTGGCGAAGCTTTGTGATGTTTTGGTGAAAGAAGGTACTATTGTTATTGTTGGTGCTAATACCCTTGGAAGGACTTTGGCGACTGCGTTTAAAGAGATTGGTAAAGAAGTAACTCTGATTGATAGTAACAGTGATCATTGTCAAATTGCAGAAGAAGACGAACTTGAAATAGTCTGTGGTAATTGTTTAGATATGAATGTACTTGAAGCAGCGCGACTTGATAAAGCTGCTGTCTTGATAGCAACTACTAGTAATTCGGAAGTTAATTATATTGTTTCACAAATGGCTAGAGATATTTATCAGGTGCCGGAAGTTTATCCAGCTATTGACGAGCCTGGTAAAGGAGTTGATCATAGATTGGTTGATGAGATTGGTGGTAACCTTGCTTATGCTAAAACAGTATCTATAGAACAGTGGAAACAAGCTGTTGATAGTAATCAAGTCCGTATTGTTGATATAGTTCTGGATGGAGATAAAGGCGGTAAGATGAGAGATTTCATACTTGAAGAGCATGCCGCTCACGAGTGGATTCCCCTAATTTTGAAGCGTAAAACTGGTTATTTCTTTGTTCACTCTGATCAAGAATGGTCAAAAGGAGATATTTTAATATATTTGTTGCAAAATAATACTCAATCTTAACCGTATCTTAACTTAGATATGGTCTAATGCGTTTATCTAAAAGGATAGATTATGCCAGCAATTAACTCGACACAACAATTAGCAAAGATCCGTAGTCAAATAGACACTCAACAACAGATCGTGGCCCAGCTAGAACAAGATTTACAATCTGCTATTTTAGGAAGTCATAGACCAGTCAGTGCTATTGTCGCTGATGTACAAGGTTCCTATAGTAGTGTTACCGGCGGAAGTTTACTGGGAGCTGCTTTTAGGAAGGGTGTAGAAGATTATTCAGCTAATAATGATGGCAGCGTTGACTTGACAGCTACAGAAGGTGAGCAAGATGTCATTCGTCATATGTTGTATCAATCAAGAGCTTTATTAGGTGAGTTGAGAGTCGAGGAGCAACAATGGAACGTTGAAGCTCAAGAAGAAAAGGCTCGTAAAAAAGAATTAACTGACTTTGCCAAAGCCTAAATCCTTAAGAATCTTTGGAATGATTTTAATCAAGTCGCTAGCAATAACTGAATATTCGCTTAATTCTTTACTCAGTTCTTCTCCAGCTTTGCCATGTATGTAAGCTGCTAGTAGAGCTGCTTCTAGTAAGTTTGGTGGCTCCATTTGTGCAGCTATTCCACAAATCAATCCAGTGAGCACATCTCCAGATCCAGCAGTCGCTAAAGCAGAATTGCCATAAGGGCTGATAAATATTTCACCAAATTTATTACTAATGATAGTTGGGTGACCTTTGTGTAGAATATTGATTGAATATTTGATGGCGTTGGTTTTGATATCTGCCTGTAGAGCTCCAGTTACAGTGCCAAAGAGTCTTTGATACTCACCATTGTGTGGGGTGATTAATATTTCAGATTGGTGATTTTCTAATAGTTCAATATTATTTGCTAAGAAATTTATACCATCAGCGTCAATGATGAGTGGTAATTTACTGCTCTGAATTAAGTCACTGAAGAGTGTTTGGTAATTGTTGCCACAGCCGGGACCGAAAGCGATAACTTTTGATTTGCTGTTAATGGTAGTATCTTCGTTATAGCGTTTGAAGATAGCTTCAGGGATTGAGTTTGCGATGATGTTGCAAGCTTGGTCCTCACTAATTATTTCTAGTAACCCCAATCCGGAACGCATAGCCGCCAAACCCGCTAATATAGCAGCTCCTGGCATGTTGTAAGATCCAGCAATTAACGTTGCCACACCATGGTCATACTTGCTGCCGTTTGGTTTGCGTTTGGGAAGTAGTTTTGAGTAATCTATCTTCATGAAATGGTGCGCCTAACGGGATTTGAACCCGTAACCTTTGGCTTCGGAGACCAACGCTCTATCCAGTTGAGCTATAGGCACTAATTAAAACCTATCCGAAAAGTCCCATCTGCGTCGTTATGCTCGTCCCTCAGAAGTATCATTGACGGGTAGTCAACTCAACTTCTTCGGAACTCGCAAGCCTAGCATCTGGGAGCTTTTCGAACAGGTTTTAGGATTGTTTTTTATAATTTCACATCCCGCCCAGACCGCAGCCGCTGTAATTCTTGCAACAATTCTTTCTCTCGCGAAGAGAATTTATTCGGAACTACAACTTTGACGGTGACGAAATGATCACCTCGACGTGCTGGGTTGTTCACCTTTGGCATGCCTTCATTATAAAGAGTGTAGGTTTGATTACTTTGAGTGCCAGCTTGAATCTCTAGATCTTTATCGCCATGAATGGTTGGAATCTTGAGCTTGGCTCCTAGAGCAGCTTCTACGATACCTATCTCGATTTGTGAATAGATGTCAGCACCTTCGCGTTTGAACTTGGCGTGTGGTTTGATATGCACTAAGACATAGATATCACCAGGGGTCCCGTTCTTTGGTCCGGCGTCACCGAGTCCAGAGAGTCTCATGCTCGCACCATCATAGATACCAGCAGGGAATTTGATCTCAACTTCTTTTTCTTCACGTCTGAGACCCTTACCCTTACAGCTTTTGCAGGGATTTTTGATAGTAGTACCTGCACCTTGACAGCTAGGGCAGGTTATTACCTGTCTGAATTGTCCGAGTATAGTATTTTGTGTAGAACTCACTTGTCCTTGACCCTTGCAAGTGTTACAAGTGACTATATCTTCTGGGTTTGTAGCACCCTTACCATTACAGGGTTTGCAGCTAACAAGTGGATTAATGCGAATTGCTTTTTTGATTTCGTTGATAGGGTCAAGGAAGCCAAGACTAACTTCTATAGTGTGATCTTGTCCTCGTCTTGGTTGGTTAGGGTTGCGTCCAGCTCCACCACTGAAGCCGCCACCAAAGAAACTAGAAAAAATATCTCCAAGGTCTTCAAAGCCAGCACTGCTAAATCCCGCGTTGCTGAATCCTTGCTGACCTTTTAGACCTTCTGCGCCATATTTATCATAGATAGTTCTTTTGTTTGGATCTTTGAGTGTGTCATAGGCTTGTCCAACTTTCTTGAATAATTCCTCGTTACCAGTTTCGCTGTTATCTGGATGATATTTCCTTGCAGCCTTTTTGTAGGCGGCTTTAATTTCCTTTTCATCAGCGTCACGGCTGACTCCTAAAAGTTCATAAAAATCGTTGCTGTCTGTTACCACCACTTGGAGGTATTTTACCACAGAGGGCGCTTATTTATTCACCAATAGCCTGATTTTGCAGCTAAGTTGTTTATCTAAACTTAGTTTTAAATTTTGATTAAATGGGTACAATATCAGTATGAGTGGAATTTTGGTTTATGCCGAATCTAAGGATTCGAAGTTAGGAACGAATTCAAAGGAAATCATCAAATTTGCGGTGAGTTTAGGGCAGCCGGTTCAGGTTCTTTTATTGGGTCTGAATACAGAGGCTGCTGCTAATGAAGCTGCAACTTTGGGCGCTACTAAAGTTTATTACGTTGATGATGCTAATTTTGAAATTTTTAGATCCGATATTTTTCTAACAGAGTTTTTGCAGATTTTTACAAAAGTTAATCCTGATATTTGTTTGGCTAATAATTCAGTTGATGCTGAAGCTTTATTTGCTTTAGCCGCTGCTAAGACAGCCTCTAACATTGCAACTGATTGTATTGCTTTTGATATGAGGGCAGGATCAGTAACGCGCATGATGTATTCTAATAAACTTATTGCTCATTGTGAGTTAACTGCTGGTCGCAAATCTTTTATAACTTTTAGACCCAATAGTCTCAAGATTGAAGCTGGAGCTAAGTCTAATTCTGAGGTAGTGAAACTTAATCCAGGACTGGAGTCTGGAATTACAATTACTGAAGTCAAGAAGGCTGATACTAAAGAAATCTCATTAACTGAAGCAAGTATTATTGTTTCTGGTGGGAGAGCTATGGCCAATAGTGAGAACTTCAAAATCCTTAGAGACTTCGCTGCGACTATTGGTGCTGCTGTCGGTGCTTCACGCGCGGCTGTTGATAGTGGTTATGCTCCTCATAGCATGCAAGTTGGTCAAACAGGTAAAGTTGTCAGTCCGAATCTTTATATTGCTTGTGGTATTTCTGGTGCGATTCAGCATTTCGCGGGTATGGGTTCTAGTAAAGTAATTGTGGCTATTAACAAGGATCCAGAAGCGCCTATATTTAAGAAAGCTGATTACGGTATAGTTGCCGATTTATTCGAGATAGTGCCGATTATGACTGAGAAAGTTAGTACTGTTCTAGTTTAAGACAAATAGCTTATTTCCTTGTATAATGCGGATTGATGGATGTCTCATTATTAAATAGTTACTCGGAGTTTCTCTTGCGGAATCAAGGAGTCTCAGCCTTACTCTTGGTCTTGTTTGGTTTCGTTGGAGGTTTGTTGTCGAGTCTCAGTCCCTGTGTTTTAAGTTTACTGCCAATTAATTTAGCTTATATTGGTACTTTGAAGATTGCTAATCGTAAAGAGGCTTTGATTAAAGCTGGTTCTTTTGTACTTGGTGTAGTTGTTGTGCTGACCTTGCTTGGAGTACTTAGTAATTTAGCTTTTGCGGTTTTTACTGAATACAAATCTTGGATCTATCTCACTGTTGGTCTTTTCGTAGTGATTATGGCGCTTGCTTTGATAGAAGTGATTAAGCTGCCCCTGCCACAATTTATTACGAAGATCCCAGATTCTAGTCCCTTTGTTGTTGGTTTAGTTTTTGCTTTGGTTAGTTCGCCTTGTTCTAGTCCAATTCTTTTTGGAGTGCTCTCTATTGCTGGATCTCTAGGTTCAACGCTAAAGAGTATGGTGATTATGTTTGCGTACTCGTTAGGTTATACTGCGATAATTTTCTTTGCTAGTTTGTTTACTGGTCTTGTTAAACAGCTTAATTGGTTTAAAGAACATAACGTCCTAATAACGAAAGCGAGCGCTGTGGTATTGATGGCAGTTGGTGCTTTCTATTTGTACTTTGGTTTAATAGGTTTATTTCAATAATGCAAACTTTAACCCTAGATCAAATTAAATCTGACCTCAAAGCCCGGCTGTCACAGAGTCGCTACGCGCATACGAGCTCGGTGGTAGCAACGGTGAATTTTTTTGTTACTATTTTGCAGGCAAAGTATTCAGAATTAACCACAGAATATATTGAGAAACTTATTATTGCAGCTTGGCTGCATGATGCTTGTAAAGAACTCAAGAATCAAGATCAAATTACTGCAGCAGAGAAATATCAAATAGAAATTTTTGCTGAGGATAGAGAATTTCCTAATCTTTTGCATTCAAGAGTTAGTGCTAAGTGGGTAGAAGAAGAATATGGAATTAAAGATCCGATTATTTTAGCAGCGATTACTGATCATACTTTTGGAGCTGTTGATATGTCTTTAGCTTCTAAGTTGCTTTTTTTGGCTGATATGGTGGAGCCTTTGCGCGACAAAAAGCCCTCTACTAGAGCCTTTGATCACGCTTTAATGGTGAATGATTTTGGTGGCCCCTTGGGTAAGATCCGCAAGATTGTCATCATGGATAAAGATATAGATAAAGCTTTACTAGAAGCGATGGACTCTAAATTACGTTATGTGCTTGATAAGGGTCAGTCTTTGCATCCGCTAGGTATCCTTGCAAGGAATTCTTTATTGCGTAAGAAGTTATGATTCGAAAATATTCCCTAGTATTGTTACTTTTGTTATCTGCCTGTACGCAGCAGCCCAAAGTTGCTAAGCAAGCTGAACAAGAATATCTTAAGCTGATTAATTGGCGTACAGAATGGAATGATAGTGTTTTTGATGATGCTAAGGCTCAGGGTAAGCCAATCATATTAAGTTTAGAGGCGCGCTGGTGCCATTGGTGTCATGTGATGACCGAGCAGACTTATACTAATCCAGCTATTGTTCAATTACTCAATGAGAAGTTTATTGCTTTAAGAATAGATCAAGATACTAATTCTTACTTGTCTAATCGCTATAAACGTTATGGCTGGCCTGCGACTATCATCTTCAGTCCTAATGGGCAAGAGCTTTTGAAGCAAGCTGGCTATATAGAAGCAAGCGAAATGCAGAAAATATTGACTGAGATTCTGGCGAATCCTAATAAGGAAGTGACGGTTAAGCCTCAGATTAAATATTCTATTGAAGGGTCTTTAACGGAACAAGCTAAGAATAATTTAGAAAGTAAATTTATTAAATCTCTAGACTTGAAAAAAGGTGGCTTAAAAACCAATCAAAAGTATATTGATAGAGATACCTTGGAATACGCTCTGTATCTGAGTTCTAGTGACTCGAAGCTGGCAAAGATGGCTAAGCAGTTTGCGGATACTACTTTCAAAAATGCTCTTGCCTTGCTTGACCCAGAGTGGGGTGGATTTTATCAATATTCTACTTATGGTCGCTGGGATAAAGCTCATTATGAAAAGCTTACAGAGATACAGGCGGAATATATCAGAATTTATTCACTTGCATATTTATCGAATCCTCAAGCGAGTTACAAGGCTGCAATAGATAAAACCATTGGTTACATGAATAAGTTTCTTTCTAGTCAGGAAGCTGCTTTCTATGGCAGTCAGGATGCGGATTTGATTCGTGGACAAAAAGCTACGGATTATTTTTCGCTCAAAAATACGGCGCGTTTGAAATTAGGTGTACCACCAATTGATGAACAAGTATTCTCGAATAAAAATGGATTGATGATAGAAGCTTTGCTGACTGCTTATAGAATTAACGCAGACAAAAGACTCTTAGCTAGAGCGATTAAAGCTTATGATGCTGTTACTCGGTTGAATTATAAGGGGGATTATTATGTCCATTCGATTAGGGATCCGCAGCCTTACCTCGCTGATAATCTTTATATGGCAAGAGCTCAGTTAGCTCTGTATATGGTGACAGCTGATCGTAAGTGGCTTAGACAGTCAATCCAATTGGCTAAATATATAGTCACAAACTTTCGTGCTGATGAGCCTGGATATCTCTCACTGACTAGAGCCTCGCTCAATGCTGATAAACTAAATACGATTCTTAAGCCAGAGCCATTGCTTGCGGAGAATATTAAGTTAGTAAGATTCTTTAATTTATTGTCTCACTATAGTGGTGATAAATTATTTAAAGAAGAGGCTAAATATATAATGCGTTACCTTGCTAGCCCTGATCTACACAAGATTAGCGAACCAGGGATACTAATGGCTAATCTTGAACTGAATCAAGATCCAGTGCATTTCACTATTGTTGCGAGCAAGAAGGATGTTCAGGCTCGTAAACTATTTAATGCTTCAATGCTCTATCCATCTAGCTACCTGCGTTTGGAATGGTTCGATAAAGCTGAAGGGAAGCTGATGAATCATGATGTGGAATATCCTCAACTAGTTAAGGCAGCTGCTTTTAGGTGTGCTGATAGAACTTGTTCGCTGCCGATATATGAAGCGAGTGAGTTAATTACACCTTGATTATCCTAAGTTCTCTAGCATCTTGCGAATAGCTTGATCTTGTCTGCTGTCACCAGTTGGAGGGTTGGTTTGTTGTGCAATAAACCAACGTATTAACTCTAAGTTCTTAATTAGAGTAGCTCCTAAGCTTTCTTTATGTTCGGTTAATTGAGACTGTGTTCTTGCTATTCGTTGTAGAACCTTCTGGATACTTGCTTGAGTCTTTAATTCTTGTGGCAAGTTTAGTTTATCTATTTGTTCTGTACTGAGCTTGAGCTGCTTGAGTGAGGCTTTGAGCAATTCTACTAAGGTTGAGTATTCATTTACGTTACCAAGCTTGCGTAATTTTAATAGACTAAGTGCTTTTTGTTTGAGCTCTGCCAGTGATTCATCTGGAGCACTAGCTTTGATGACGCCAATCTCCTGTAGTAATTGTTCTTTATCCTGTCCATCATAAGTACCGGTTTGAAGTGCTAGGCGAGCTTGATCCAGCCAAATAGCTTTCTCTAATTTAGGGATGAAGTTTGTTTCTATTTCGTTATAAACTTTTTTTAGTTTAGTTACTAAATTATGTTGTAAAGCAAATGTCCTGAAATCTCTTATTGAATCTAAGTCTTTAATTTCTACTCTTGATTCAATACCATGTTGAGCAAACAGTTCGTTGATTTCCTTTAATTTGGCTTGGCGAGAGAGTTGTGCTACTTCATTGCCAGGCATACTTAAGTAAGCTGCTACTTCTTTATAATATTGATACCAATCTTTATCCCAGATATCATTAAAAATCTCAGATAACTCTGCTTTGGCTAATTTGGGCTCTTGATGAGCCAAGTTTTGTACGTAGTGTGCATCAATGCCAAACCTGCGATTCAAAACATCTAGTGCTTGATGTAAGTTCTCTGGTCTTGATGGCATTATTGAGCATAGGAATGATTTGAGTTCATTATAGTCACTGAAACCAGTCAAGCGAGGGAATCTGGTTTGGATGGCTTGCATATTCAGATCTAAATAGATAACCATTTGCCTGAATATTCTTTGTGCTTCTCTAATTTTACTAGAACCGTGAGTACCAAAGAGGATATCATTACCAACTGCAATGTCTCTATAGTTGATAGTGCTTGTACTTGATAAAGCCATGCGCTCACATACTCTCATGATTGCTTCTTCAGTGTTAAGTTCTGGGAATTTTTTCTTTAGAGCAACTTTGAGGATTTTTTCCCATTCTGGATCTGGATGATCAACCAGTGAACCCTCGTTGACAATGCCATTTGTTGTTAGTGGCTCTTCAGCCATTGGCTCCATTGTTCTTGGACCCACATCTTCACCATCAGTGTTAGTTTCTATTTTTTCAAATTCTTCTAAGCCTAGCATTGCTAGATTAGCAAAGTTGATCTTGTTTCTAGTTTGTGGATCTAAATATATAAATTTAAAGCTACGTTGTTTCGGATGAGCTGGATCTATACGCATGCCTCTGCCGACGATTTGTTGTAACTCTGGTACTGAACGGGTTACAGAGCCATATACTAGAGCCTGGGTCTGTGGTAAATCTAGAGCTTCTGTAAGAACTTGACAGTTAATTATAACTTTGTATTTTGTGCCAAATTCACTTAATGCTTTTCCTCTAGCTACACTGCCAGTCTCTTCTATGCGTTCTGACTTCTTACCAGTCTTCATATAGGTAACTTTCTCGCCATCAATCATAACAACTGGTAGTTTACGTTTGAGAGCTTCTTGGAACAGTAATTCAGAATGTTCTAAGTCGTGAGAGTAGAAAATAGCATTTTTGCCACTAGCATGTTCTTCGTAAGCATCAAACAAATTTTGGTTGAATTCTGCTGTTCTTGTGAGTAATTTGACATCCTCTGAGTTGATGTTTTGGGTCTCTGGATCAACACTTAAATCGGCTCCCAGATTGGTGTTGATTCGTATTCCTTCTGGATACTTCAAGAAGCCTTCGCGAATTAACTGACGCATAGTTCTAGTCCAGATGACATTGTCTAATGGAAATAAATCTGACATTGGAATAACACCAGGAGTGTGTCTTAATGGAGTAGCTGTCGCACCGATTATAAAAATTTCTTTGCGGGCTGGGATAGAACTGATTACAGTCTCTAGTGTTGCCAGGTAATCAGGTGCTGTGTAATGATGTGCTTCATCAATTACAATGGTGTCAAATTGTTTGAAGAAATTTGGTAAGTCATCTCTATTAGCTGATAGTGTTTGAGTGCTTGCGATAGTAATTGCAACTTTGGCTGAGGCGTTTTCAAGGGACTTCTTGCCTTGACAAACTTGTATTTGGTTCTCGACTAGTTTTTGGAAGCTTGCTGGGCAAGAGCTTTCTATTCTCTCTTTGATTTGAGCAAGCAAATAATCTCTATGTCCTAGTACTAGAACTTTTTTGCCTTGGCGTACATGGTCTAATATCTCAGGAACGAAAATAGAAGTTTTACCAGAACCAGTTGGGCTAACCAATAGAGCAGATTTAGCTTGGCGTCCGCCTTTTATCATGGAAGAATGGGTTAAAATTTGAGCTGGATCTGTTAGAGGAAAAGCAGCTGACGCTTCCATTTGATAAGGTCTAATGCTCCTATTCTGAATAGTCAAGTGTTCATCAAGAGCTGTAAAGAAATTTCCTCTACCGGGGTTACTGCGAGCCATCTCCAATAAAAGTGGGTGAGTCTTCTGTATGTAAGGATTATTCGGATTGACAGCATCTCCTTGCTTCTTGCGTCTCTCTGGTCCATCAGGTGTCCCATTAGTTTTGTCTATTCTATTTGTCATAATTTGCTTCCTTTTTGAATTTGAAAATTAATACCTTCTGGCTTGAAACTTAGTCGCATAGCATAAGGGATAGAATCGTCATCTATTCTTCTGAGGTTTATTTGTTCGGTTAATCCAGTTAATTGTGGAAATAGTTTTACCAGTAAATAATAGTTTCCAAGATGTTTGCTGAGTAATGTTAAATCTAAGTTCGTGGCATCAAGACCTGATGAGTGGAATTGCGATCCCAATCTTTGAGACAGTTTGCCGATATCTACAGAGGCTTCTTGCAAGAGCACATCTTTATCTATTCTGAGATATGTCATCAGATCAAGCAGTATTTCTAAGCGTTCTCTATTAGTAAAACTACTTAAATCTGGGAAGCCACCAATAAAGCCAAGGTGAAATTGCCATAATGGATCAAAATCTTGTAATGCGATTCTGGCTTCATCAAGATTGAAGACTCCAGTAAGTCTAGGAAAATTTCGAATTATATCAGTTAGGGTAATTTCATCATGATCTATCTCAATTGAGTGAGTGATATGAAGATCAGACTCTCTGGCAGAGGCCCAAGATCTTTGAACTGATCTTATGGCTAATAATTCTTCTAAAAAATCTCTGAATAATGTTGGATTATAATCTTCGCCATTAATAACGGCTTCTATCTGCTCTACAGTTAAATTATTATGAGAGAGTTGTAATTGTTTAATCAGGCGGGTTTTGCCTGGACCTGCATCCATATCAGAATCTCGTGACAATAGTAAATTAAGTAGATTTTCCCATTTGCCATGATCTTGAATTAAAGCAGCTTTGATCGCATCATCAATAAAAGCTTGGTGCACAAGAGGAATGTCATTAATTCTTTCATGACTATAAGATCTGCCAATCCCAGGTGGCGTATAAGATTTATCAGGGAATTTGTATTGAGATCCTTCGTAGTACAGGGGTTCAAGAAAGTATATTCTGGTATTTGGGTCTGTACTGGCGACACTCAGCTGTCTTGCTAAATCAGTACTAGAAGTCGCAGCATCAAAATACCCAAAATCGGTTATGGTGCCAGGTGGTAAATGTATTTGTTCAAGTAGATTAGTTGTAATGAGGATTTTGTTGTGATCATTGGTTCCAGTGAGGAAGCGTAAGCCACTTCTACGATTGCTGTTGTTAATCTCCCAAAGTTCAGGATCCAAAGTCGCTTTTAATATCTTCTCTATAATTTGACTAGCTTCGGGGCTGCTGGTTTTGATAACTACATTCTTCTGTCCCAAATTTGTATTAATTTTGGACATCATTTTACTTAAGGCTTCGGCTATAACATGCTCTTCACTGGGACTAGCAAGTACTTTAGCAATGGTAGTTCCATCTGCTATCGAACAAAAAGGAATCGCAGAAGTCCTACCATTAGTAGGTTTGAGACCGAGGGCGTCATCTTTCTCTAATCTGATACGGTTAGCTACTGGAAAAAACGAAGCTAGGTCAGCACTATGAAAGATTTCTTCTTGCAATGACTCATGCCAAGGGTCGTTGATACTTGCTAGTAGTTTTGCTTTTGGGATAGTTGAGATTAATCTTTGTAAATGATCAAGAACGCGTCCGGTTTCACTGTAACGCAGAGTGTGAATATCATCATAAACAAGAGTCTGCGTACCATGATGTTGAGCAAGTTCTTCTAGTTGTGGAGCTGAGGAAACTAAAGCTCTTTTGGTGATAAAGATTATTCTTGCTGATTGCGTCTCAGCTTTGAGCTGTTCGGCTGTTTTTTTGCTGCTTGCTTCACCAGTATTTGAATCTTCTCTCTGTGACTCTCCTCGTATGAAAGGATATTTTTGTTTATCTGGTTTTAGCTTGATTAGAGTCTGAATTAAACCTAATAGATATTTATACTGAGTTTCGTTATCTATAAAGAAAAACACAGGTTTGCTATCAGCAGCCTTGGTAGAGTCTAAAGCTACTTGTGTTAAGACGCTAGATAAACCGTAGCCACTCGGTCCTTGCAATAAACAGCAGTGCGGATCATCGTTTTTAGGTTTCAATAATTTATTACGAGCGATTCTGGCGTAATTTTGCCGCAAGCCGGCTGCCTCAGTAGGGCCCGAGCTGCTAAATAATTGATGGAATAAATTTCCTGCCTGACGCACAGTGATTATTATATTAAATTTGGTGAAATAAGTCTAGACTTTTTACCCTTTTGAGTGTTAGTATTATCTTGGTATCTTGCCGCGGACCTAAAATCAGGCGCTAGCCTTCAATGATCAATTCAATAGATATAATCGGATTAAAACAAAGGATTAAAGATCGTGCGGAGATTTTTGCTGATTTCAGTCAGCATTTGGCTACTTTTGCTATACGAGAGCAGGTTAGTGTTAGCGAGATTAAGGCTACTTTTCGGGTCCCTGATACTCGGCGCATTTTACATTTGCCAGAAGATATGAATTCTAAGATTAAGGTCGCTGAACATAAAGCAGCGAGTGAGAAAGCTGTAGCAATTCATGAAGTCTTTTTTGACTTATTGGATAAAGTTTTTAATTTTGAAGCAATTACTGGTCCTGTTGATAATCCTCAGCTAGAGGGCTATTTGCGAATTTTTAGGTTGGAGCCAGAACTTGCTAGTACTATAGATAAATTTGTTAAGCTTGAACCAATTAAAGAAAAAGAAGTAGCAGCACAAACTACTGAGCCAACCAGATCTCATGGATTAGAATCTTTTCAGGTTAGTTTTGAACATGATGGTGATGTTAAAGTTGCAGCGTTGCTGTCAGAGATTCCAGTTGTAGAGCCAGTTAGAGCTGTTGAAGTTCCCGTAGATGAAGATGCTGCTTTAGCTGCTATGGTTGAAGACTGGTTTGCTGCTGCTGAACCAAGTAAGCCAGATCTTGATACTATGTTATTGCAAGTCAATCAAGGACTGGAAGATAAATCTGGTAATCCTGCTCATTTGACTGTAGTGAAATTAATTTTAGAATCAGCAGCTAATCAATCAGCAGGGCACGCCTAAGATTCTTTGTCATTGTTAAAGTATTTTGGTTGAGAACTGCTTTACCAGTAGAGTCTATGACTACGCTATCACCAGCAGGGAACTCTGGTAATCTATAGGTTAGTAATTGGCTTGTAATATCATAGGAGACGAAGTGCTTTAACCCTTCTGGTTGATAGCGAAGCGAGATAAAACTTGGATTGAATTTCAAATCAGTTACTATATAAATTTCCTTTGGAGAATCATTATTAGCTTTTCCTTCCAAGCTAAGTGTGAACTGATGACCAACTGGTTTAGGTATAAATTCTTTTTCAGCTTGAGCAACGCTTGGTAATTGATTTACAAAACCACGACTTGACTTCGTAACTTTTATCATCTCTTGACCAACAACGGGTTTAGTTGTTGAAATTTGGTAATTAGCATTATTGATTTGTATTCTTGGTAATGCTATTTTTTTGGCTCGACCAAAAGTTTTTTTTGGGGTAGTGTTTATTGATTTATCCTTAAAAAGATCCCCGAGTAACCTGTCCTCCCAGCTTGGTTCTTGTGTTGGAGCTTGAGGTTGTATTTGTAATAATTCTAACTGTGAGCAAATACCAAGAGCAAATCTTTCTAAATCAGCTCTATTAATTCCGAATCTTTCCTTTGCTAATAGATTACCTTCCTTTATTGTGGCAGGTTCACATACTGGTTCAGCTAGTCTCTGTACAGCCAAAGCTTTATCAGATGCTTTATTGACCTGTGCTTGTTGGGCAGCCTTAGTCCGAGGTACCCTAATTATCTGATCTTCTTGACGAATTGCCGTATTAAGTCGTGTTAGTAGATTAGTTGTCATTTATTTCTAATTAAGTTTCAATTACATCATAATAGCACAAGATAATCAGTTTAATAATAATATTTTTGGAATTGCGCTTGACAAAATATCCTCTCGTTCGCGATAATATTATCTGCATTTCGGATAATATGAAACTAATTGTTCAATCAAAAATATCTCCAGAGGCCCTGCGCTTACATGACATGGCAGCAGATCGTGTTGTTGGTGGATTAGTTGCATTAAGGGAGCAAACAATTGCAGCTGTAACAAAGAGAGAACAGATTAGAGACACTGCTCAGCAATTAGCTGCTGTAGATAAAACAAGAGCAGCGCAGCAAACTCTAGTCGAGACTCTAAGAGCAATTCAAGAAGATCCAAAGAATATCCAAGCTTTGGATGTAGCTGGAATTGATCTGAAGCAATTACAAGCTATAGCTAAGCCTGAGCTTATTGGCAAGCTTTTAGTAGCACAAGAAGCGAAGCTTGCCAAATTAGAGACTGAACAGAATGTTTTGGCTGATGCGGTGGGTGATAAACCTTATCATGAAGTTCGTACACAGGCACAATTATTACACAAGCAATATAGACCAGAGCGTTTACTAGCTGAGAAGCTTGAGTTGAAGTTTAAAGCAGACCTTGTAGAGTTAGATGCTAAGAAAAAAGAAATAGAAGAAATTCGTACTAACCAAGCACAATTACGTGAACAACAGCAAGCTCAATTAGTAACTATAAGAACAGAGATTGAGCGCTTAAATGATTTACAAGCCAAGACTCAAGCGAATTTGGATATATTGCAAACCGATAAAACCTCGTCAGCAGCGATACTGGCGGCTAAAGATTATGCTCAACGTAGGATTGACTTAATAGCCCAAGCTATAAAAGAGCAAAAAACACAAGAGCAAGCTTTAACTGAAGCACTGGCTAGTAATGATTTCGCCGAAGTGCAATCTCAAGTAGAAGAGTTAGAGTTAACCTTGATGACTCGTGTTGAAGATTATATTCAAGAATTGGAATCTCAAGCCCGAACTAAAGGTGTGATTATTAGTGCTCCTGTAAATCAAGCTCCAGCAGCAGAAGGGGAAAATCATAGATCGTATCGTAATTATAGAGAATTTATAGAATCTTTAAATGGTAGGACACGACCTGTAGATAATTTAGAAGCTTTAACAGCTATGTGGGATCAGGTTTCGGCTAAAAGACCAACTGATATTAATGCTATTCTTCGTGATTTAGGATTTGAACCGAAAGATCATAAAGGACGAATTCTTATTGCTGATGCTGGTAACACTGCTTCTATAACAAAAACGGTTAATCGTAATGGAGCATCATCTAATGCAATAGAGATTTCTTTGAAAAAAGCTTTATCTGATTTGAAGAGAGGAGCACATTAATGAGGACGACTGGTATAGCAGGAAGAATTGCCTGTATAGAAGCTAAGTTAGGGCAATGTACTAGTGCCCTTTGGCAAGAGAAGGACCCGTCACTAAAAGAGCTAGGACAAAGAGATTCAAGCCTGAAGCGCCTTAAAAGCTTTGTTGATGGAGATGACTTGGATGCAATAAAACATTATCATAATAAACAAGTTGGAGCCGCTGCTAAATCTTTATTTGACTCCCTTAATGATCCTTTTGGTCGTAAAGTTGAACAGCAAGTTCTAGGCGAGCTCTCTGATTTGGCAAAAGACATACAAGCCCGTAGAAAATCAATTGATCAAAAGTTATCAGTAAGAACAAAAGAATTAGAAGCTAAGAAAGCAGCTCAAGAAAGTAGAAGATCATTAATTCATTTAATTCATAATTCTGATGATTATAAGAAATATAAAGGGTTACAAGTAAGTGCGCGCGCTTATCAAGAAGAGCTCGCTACTCTTAATCAGCAACTTCAAGAAGTTGTCGAAGAGCAACAGAAGATAGAACCCTCTCCTTTATTAGAACCATCAGAAGCTATATCTGGTACGGATGCTACGATTGCTCAGCTATTATTAGAAGCTGCAAACGCTGAGTCAGTGGAACAAGCTAGGCAATTGCAGACTAAGGTAAACAAATTACGTAAGCAAATAAATCATCTCTCTGATGAGCTGCGTTTGAATGCTCAGCAGCAAGATGAGAGTAGGTTGCAACTAGAAGAGTCTATTGCTATTAATTTAGGACATAGATCAGCTAAATAACCAAGTCTTGAGCTAGATTGAGATTCCCAATCAGTTCTGTAATTTTGAGTCCAAAAGTATCATCAACTGCAACAACTTCACCTCTCGCGACTAATTGATTGTGGATATAAAGATCTACTGGTTGTTTGCAGGATCTGTCTAATTGAATCGCTGAGCCTTTTGTAAGTCTGAGTACGTCTTTGAAGGTCATCTCTGCGCGTCCCAATTCTAGAATAAGCTCCAGCATTGAGTCTTTAAGAAAATTAAGGTTTCTTTTTTCGTCAATTTTGTGAACAGTTTCAACTCTAGTTTTGGTTATTTTGGCTTTGCCTTTATTTTCTTTTTCTTTGTTCTCTTCGTACCAAGTACCGTATTCTTTACCAACTATTTCAAATAAATCTGCTGGCACTTTACTAATGTTCATTGCCGTGACCAGAGTCTCTAGAGTTTGACTGTTGATCTCGATGTGTAAGGTAGTATCGATTTCATGATCTAATCCTTCAATGAGGAAGCCTAAGCCAATTGGCTCTTCAACTCCCGAAGATGGCGACATGAGCGATTCTTCTCGTTCCAAATCTAGAGTACGATGTTGTAGATTGGTGAAATTGAGATCTAATTGTGGATCTATTTGCTTTAATCGAGCTAATGTTGATGCGATGAAACCATCTAAGCATTTCATAAAAGCATTTAGTTCTTCACCACTAATGCGATTGATATCTTCTACTGGAATCTTCTCCTGGACTATGATACGAGAGAGTTGTAGAGCTTGTTTCTCGTTCATGATGATAGCAAGTAGTCCCAATTTGAGCCTATTAATGCTTGAACTAAAAAGGATAGAGTTCTTGTTTACAAGGACTTTACGTCCTGCCATTAATGGATCTACTAAGCGCGAATAATTAACTTTAATAGGGGTCTTGAGAATTGATCTCAATTTGTGTGTCAATTCGATAGCTATTATTTCAGCTACTCGCTTAACTTTAATCTCAGTCTCGTTATCAAAAATCATTGATTAACCTGTATTATTCCCTCAAGCTATGGAATTACCAATCATATAATCTCATTAGTATTATTAAGTTATATAATGTAGATGATCTAGTCTAAACAACCTAGATATGATAAATGTCTAAGATTAAAAGTTTACAAAAAATAATTTTAGCCTCTGGTTCTGAAACTAGGCGTAAATTGCTTGAGAGTGTTGATATTGATTTTACTGTTACTCCATCTGTTGTTGATGAATCGGTGTTAAAAAAAGAATTAGGTTCTTTGAGTTTGACTGATCTTGGCTTCGCTTTGGCTCGAGCTAAGGCTCAATCAGTGAGTGTATTAGAGCCTGAGGCTTATGTGATTGGAGCTGATCAAATTGCCCAGATGGATAATTATATTTTTGATAAACCATTGAATAGAGAGAATTGTTTACGTGATTTGAAGTTACTATCTAATTCTAGTCATTATCAACATTGTTTTATGGTTCTATGTCATCAAGGAGAAGTTTTGTGGGAGCATTATTCTTATGCTGAACTATGGATGCGCAAATTAAGTGAAGCCCAGATTAATAGTTATATCGACTTAGAGCAGCCGTTTAATGCTTGCGGTAGTTTTATGTTTGAGCGACATGGTAAGCATTTATTTGAGAAGGTGAAAGGCGATCAGGATACCATTCTAGGACTGTGTTTGGTGCCATTGCTGAATAAACTCCACGAGCTCGATCTATTATCTTTAGGCTAATCGAGGCAAGTAACTACTAAGATCATTAGACTTCTTCTGAAACAAAATTTATGCCAATTCGTCTTTGCATAGATGACTGTGAAGTTAGATTTCCTAACAGTTCAAGTGGTATTAACCTTTTTGTTGGCTTTTTTTAGAGTCCTTGCTGTGTTTATGACTGCACCAATTTTTTCTAGATCTTCGATTCCAGTGATCGCCCGTCTTGGCATGGCATCGGTAATAGTCATTATGTTCTACGATAATATTTTGAGTCATAGTATTGGATTGCTGCCGAATGATAATGTGCATTTGGTTTTGGCAATTTTTCATGAGCTTTTGGTTGGGGCTTTGCTTGGTTTTATGATTAATTTGATTTTTGATGCTATTGCGACTTACGCACAGATGGCAGGAATTCAAATAGGGCAAAGTTCAGCATCGGTCTTCAATCCAGCTATTCAAGGCTCTTTGAACCCAGTTGGAGAGTTCTATCTTAATACCAGCTTGTTGTTTTTTTTGGTATTGAATGGTTTATTTGATATTTTAGTCTTGCTTGATAAGAGTTTTCAGCTAGTCCCTTTAGCTGGTTTTACTATCAATATTGCACATTTGGCTGGGAATTTATCATCTTTGTTGGGGACTATTTTTATTATTGCTAGTAAATTTATGTTGCCAGTAGTGCTTATTTTCTTTATGATAGATATTTTTGTCGCTTTGTTCGCTAAAATTTTGCCGCAAGCCAATATGTACTTTTTGATTATGCCTAATAAGCTAATTCTGGGAATGATAATTATAAGCTTTGTTCTACAAATTCATTATTCGAATTTGGATAATTATTTCAAAACAACTATCTTTGAGCTGTTTGAGAAATTATTTAGTTAAGAGCAGGGCCATAATAATATGGCTGACGGCACTGATAAACAATCACGCACCGAAGCCGCCTCGAAGCATAAACTCAGAAAGAGTCGCGAACAGGGGCAGGTAGCAAGATCACAGGATTTATCCGCAGTTCTAGCTTTGATGGCTGGGATGATAATGTTTTGTATTTATTCAAGTAAGCTTTGTGTTGATTTGAATACAATGTTTCGTAGAATTTTTTTCGATTTCAATTTTAATTATGTTGATGTAAATGGAATTAATCAAATCATTGCTTACTTTTTTATGAGCTTCGTTAATATGGCTTTTCCTATTCTTGTTGTGATTTGGTTAGTTGCTTTAGTGGCAACTACTTTTCAGGTTGGATTCCATGTCTCTGCTAAGCCATTAGAGCCGAGCTTCGACAAAATCAATCCAATACAGGGTTTTCAAAGATTGTTCTCTAAACGCGGCTTGGTGAATACTATATTAGCTCTAGCCAAAATGATAGTTGTAATTTTTGTGGCTGGTTCGGTGTTATGGAGTGAGAAGAATAGTGCAGCATTTTTGACTATGACAAACTTGGATTTGATATTGACTAAGTCTGGCTCTATGATCAAGGAACTTGCCTTTAAATCTGTTGCAACTTTATTGATCATGGCGATTATTGATTATTCGTATCAACGCTGGCAGTATTTAGAAGATCAGAAGATGTCGAAACATGAATTAAAAGAAGAGTATAAGGAGCAAGAAGGTAATCCAACTATCAAAAGCAAGGTCAAATCCTTACAGAAAGCGGCTGCTAAGAAACGTGGTCTAAGAGAGACTATCAAAGAAGCGGACGTAGTTATTACTAACCCCTATCATATTGCTGTTGCTATTAAATATGATCGTAAGACTATGCGTACTCCTGTTGTTGTAGCTAAGGGAGCTAGATTGTTAGCTTTGAGAATTAAAGAATTTGCGAGAGAAGCTGGGGTCGATGTAGTAGAAAATATCCCATTAGCACGAGCTCTATATAAAGAAGTTGCTGTTGATTTTGAAATTAGCCCAACGCTCTATGTCGCAGTTGCTGAGGTGCTTGCAGTGATCTTTAAGAAAAGAGATAAGGCTAGAAATGTATTAAGCTAGTAAGAGCAATCTCATTCTCTTCCAGTCTAGCTCTGCCTTGTAAGAAATCTAATTCAATTAAGACGGCTAAGCCAACTACGTTACCACCAGCTTTGCGGATTAATTTAGCTGTAGCGATAGCACTACCACCAGTAGCAACTAAGTCATCTACAATTAAAACTTTAGGCTCGGCTTTACCACTGAACGCATCTTCGTGAATGCTCAGTGTATCAGTGCCGTATTCTAGTTCGTAGCTAACTTCAATAGTCTTCGCTGGTAATTTACCAGGTTTGCGAACTAAGGTTAATCCAGTACCTAGAGCGGTCGCAACAGGTGCGCCGAAAATAAATCCTCTAGATTCTGGGCAAGCGATGTAATCAATACCAGTATCTTTGTAGGCATCAGCAATAAGATCAACTGCTAATTTAAAAGCCTTAGGGTCTGACAATAGAGTTGTGATGTCTTTAAAAACTATCCCCGGCTTAGGAAAATCCTCAACATCACGAATAGAAGATTTGATGTATTCAAGGGCTTGTTCTCTAGTCATTTTTGTACTTTGCATAAATAATCAACGAAACTATAATGATAACAGAAAAACCACTTGATTTTTTGGTGGTATTGGCTTATAATTTAACATTAGTTAATTATTTTTTTATAATTAGGGGTTTTCAGCTATTTGAGGAAAATATGGATGGGATCAATACTAATCAAACAACCAGTAATGCGACGGCCAATCGTGCTGCTCAAGCTTTGGTTGAATTGAAGGCTCGTGTTGTTGCTGATCGTGTTAATTTAACATCCAATCAAATTGATCCAGCTTTATTAGCTCGCATCTCGCTTGAAGAAGAGATGAAACGTCGTGGTGGTGGTGGAGGAGGTGGTAAGGTAGAATCCTTCAATCCAAATCTTTTTGTGTCTTATAGCTACAAAATTATTAACGACGCTCTCCGGCAAATCTATGAAGCTGCTAATCGTGCTTTAGCTCCGAATCAAGCTGTTAATCAAGCTGCCGATCAAGTGGTGAGTTTTGCTGCTGGAGTGACTCAAGGTCTGAATAATGTTCTTAGTGGCGTGATGACTAATCTTGGTAACTTCGCTTCTGGTTTGATGGCAACATTAACTAATCCACTTGCTACCGCTAGAACTCTTATGACTAATATGATGCACCTTGGAACCCTTATGGGTAATGCTGTTGCTAATGGTCTGAAACGTATTTTCTATGGCAAAGACGAGACTAATGTGGATTCAGACAATGCTTTCTATGTTAATGCAGACAATATGTTCACCAATTTTATGAATATATTTACTCTGAATGATAATCCTGAGAAAGAATCTAATGGTAAGAATATCAAATCACATATTGATAACCTTACTAAACAAATAACCCGTTGGGTGGATCTATTGACTTTGCCTTTTGAGAATTTTGCTAAGCGTTGGTTCGGAAGGCGCTAGACTGTAACTGTGTCTTCTTGGAATTGGAATTCTTGTCCCATGCGTTTGATTTTGGCACCAAGGCTCAGTAGTTTACTTTCAAGTTTCTCATAGCCGCGATCTAAATGATCAAGTCCACGTACTTCACTGCTGCCTTTTGCGGCCAGTGCGGAGATTACTAGAGCAGCAGTGCTTCTTAGATCTTTACCGATGACAGTAGTTCCTGTAAGTTTTTTGACACCTTTAATAATGGCAGCTTTACCGTTCACTTCAATAGTGGCACCCATACGTTTAAATTCATCAACATGTTGGAAGCGGGACTCGTAGATATTCTCAACGACAACGCTAGTGCCTTCGCAAACATTCAGCCATGACATAAATATTGGTTGAATATCAGTAGAGAAACCTGGATACCATACAGTAGTGATGTCTGTTGCTTTACCGCGACCACCTTTGATCTCTGAAGTGATATCAACAAGTGCTCTACCATCTAAAAATCTACCAGAGTCTTTGATGTTAATTGATACACCGGTATCTTCTAGTTTACTAAGCAGTGATTGCAAATCCTCTTCTATAACTGACTTGACGGTTACCTTACCTTTGGTAATGATACCTGCGATCATATAAGTAGCTGCTTCGATACGATCAGGAATAGTCTCATGATCTACTGAATGTAAATCTGAAATTTTCTTGCCCATGATATGAATGTTACTGCTACCAGCACCAGAAATTTCACAACCCATTTTGTTAAGGTAGTTAGCTAAGTCAATAATCTCAGGATCTTGAGCCGCATTTTCTATAATGGTCTCACCTTCAGCCATGCAAGCTGCAATCATGATATTCTCAGTTGCACCATTACTTGGAATATCTAAATAAATTTTTGTACCGATCAAGCGATCAGCCTTCGCTACCACGTAACCCTGATCCTCAGTGATTTTGGCGCCAAGTGCTCTAAGTCCTTTAAGATGTAGATCAACTTTGCGAGAACCAATGTTACAACCACCAGGCAATGCTACTCTGGCTTCCTTGAATCTACCAACAAGGGCTCCTAGAAAAACAAAACTTGCTCTTAATTTGCTAGCTAAGCTAAATGGTACAAATGAGCTTGATAACTGAGAGTTATCGATATAGACAATGCCATCTTCAAAACGAGTTTCACCACCAAGTAGTTTGATGATCTCAAGCATATAGTTGATGTCAGTTAAAGCAGGAATATTTCTAATTACAGAAATCCCTTTCTCCAATAATATAGAAGCTGCGATTTGTTTCAACGCAGAATTTTTGGCACCAGAAATTTCTACCTGGCCCTTTAGGCTTTTGCCACCTTCTATTAATAAATATTCTGTATTACTATCCAAGTTTTTTAACTCCACGTCTTTACAATCGACGCATACAAACCCTCATTGTTCCATAATTTTGTTAATTTGGCCATAAAAAGAGCTATTTTTTTTAAGGATTTACAATGGGTATATACCCAGCGAAACCAGTTAAATAACAAGCCTGGTATTAAGATAAATGAAATGGGTTATATGGTGGACTTATTCTTTATAAAGCGGGAATTGCTCGCATAATTTTTTGACCAAGCTCTTCGTTTGACTCGCGGCTCTAGCCTCGACACTGTCTCCTTGCATAGCAAGTAAGAACTCGGCAATGCTTTGAGCAAGCTGTTTTGACTCAGTTAGACCTAAACCACGAGTCGTGATTGCTGGAGTACCAATTCTGATACCAGAAGTAACGAAAGGACTTTGAGGGTCATTAGGTACGCCATTCTTGTTGACTGTGATGCCATATTCATCTAGTAGGTTCGCGGCATCTTTACCAGTGAGTTTGAGTGGACTAAGGTCAATTAATAATAAGTGATTATCAGTACCGCCAGAAACTAAATTGATACCAGCTTTACTAAAGGTCTCTGCCATAGCTTGAGCATTAGCAACGACTTGCTTCTGATAAGCCTTGAAATCCTCTGTCAGAGCTTCTTTGAAGCAAACAGCTTTAGCTGCTATAACATGCATTAATGGTCCACCTTGAGTGCCAGGGAAGACAGCAGAGTTAATAGCTTTGGTGTATTTGTCATCATTCCACAAAATTAAGCCACCACGAGGTCCACGTAAGGTTTTGTGAGTAGTTGAAGTAACTATATCAGCATAAGGTAGTGGACTCTCATGTACTCCAGCAGCCACCAAGCCCGCTATATGAGCCATGTCTACCATTAGTAGAGCGCCAATACTATCAGTAATAGCACGAAATTTTTTGAAATCAATACTGCGTGGATAAGCTGAAGCACCAGCAATAATTAGCTTTGGTTTCTCTTGTTTGGCGATAGTCTCAAGAGCAGTATAATCAATGAAACCATTAGCATCTACTCCGTAGCTAACAGCTTCAAACCATTTACCTGAAACGTTTACAGGAGAGCCATGAGTTAGGTGTCCGCCTTCTTTAAGACTCATGCCAAGAAATTTGTCGCCGGGATTGAGTAAGGCAGTGAAGGCTGCTAGATTAGCGTTTGCACCAGAGTGAGTTTGTACGTTAGCATAATTAGCATCAAAAATTTTCTTCACTCGCTCTATTGCTAAGTTCTCAACTTCATCATGATAATGACAACCATTGTAGTAACGCTTGCCTGGGTAACCTTCAGCATATTTGTTGGTTAAACAAGTCCCCATAGCTTCCATGACAGCCTTGCTTGCAAAATTTTCACTAGCAATAAGCTCGATGGTGTTATTCTGACGATCTAATTCTTCTGCTATTAGTTTATTGATTTCTGGATCATTTTGCTCTAGGTTGTTGTTGAGTTTGTTTGACATTGCCTTTTAATTATAACTGACAGTTCTCTAACAAACCCATAACTCTATAGTGCTACTATAGGGTTATGGGTTCCCCCAAATAACCTAGTTAAAACGTATTTAAATCTGAGAATAATCTAATTAGAGTCATGGAACACGCTGATTTATTCAAGAAGATTTCTACTAAGAAAGATATAGCTGAGCCAAAAGCAAGCAGCTTGGATAATAAGGCCATCGAAACTATTAAAGTACTCGCTAAACAAGTTATAGACATCAAAGAAATTCTTGAGAAACAAAATGAGATTATCAAAAAACTTCAAGAAGAAGTTGTCGGTCTGCGTCATCGCCAGAAAGAAAATGCTGACGATGTGAAGTTGATGTTTATTCAACATGAAGATCTGCACAAACAATTCAAGACACTTAAAGCTACAACTACAACAGATTCTGTTGTTGATAATAGAGTTATCAGTGTGGATGAAATCGCAAAACGTTTCTACAAAAATTATGAGAATAGTGAGCTATTTGCCGAGCCTCCAAAAACAGAAGCTCCTAAAAAAATAGTTCGCGTTCAAGATGATGATGACACTGAAGTCAATCTGAAACCATCTTTTAGAAGATTGCCGAGATTATTAGATTTAGAGTAAATAAGGAATCAACAGCAACGCAATGATATTAATGATCTTGATCATTGGATTAATTGCTGGACCTGCTGTGTCTTTGTAAGGATCACCAACGGTATCACCTGTGATAGCAGCTTTGTGTGCTTCTGAACCCTTGCCGCCGTGATGTCCATCTTCAATATATTTCTTAGCATTGTCCCAAGCGCCGCCACCAGAGGTCATAGAGATAGCTTGAAATAATCCAGTGATGATACTACCAACAAGTACGCCACCCATAATTTTGACAGAGGCCATTGGCGCAACATCATTGAGATAAACTCTACCAATAATAGTAATGATCACTGGCACCAAAACCGGTAACAGAGCAGGTACTACCATTTCTTTGATAGCGCCTTTGGTTACTATATCAACACAACGAGCATAATCTGGTTTGGCTTTGAATTCCATGATGCCAGGGATCTCAAGGAACTGTCTTCTGACTTCATTAACCACATGACCAGCCACCTTGCCAACTGACATCATTGCAAACGCACTGAACAAGAATGGAATCATGCCACCAATAAATAAACCACTGAGTACATAAGGATCTGAGATATCAAAAGAAGGCATCGCTAACTGTATTGGATGAGTCTCATTAAATTTCGTAACCGCATTAACTAAGTCATGCTCAAAGCTGGCAAATAAAACAATTGCAGCAAGTGCGGCTGAACCGATAGCGTAGCCTTTAGTAACGGCTTTGGTTGTGTTACCAACAGCATCTAATGGATCAGTTACCGCGCGAACTTTAGCATCCATGCCAGCCATCTCTGCGATACCGCCAGCGTTGTCGGTGATTGGACCGTAGGAATCAAGCGCAACAATGATGCCCGCCATCGATAACATACTCATAGCAGCGACACCGACACCGTAGACACCAGCAAGGCTGTAGGTCGTTAGAATTGAAATGACTATAACCACTATAGGAAGCGCAGTCGCCTCTAGTGAGATTGCTAATCCAGTGATGATATTGGTTGCATGTCCGGACTCTGAAGCCTTCGCTATGAGCTGAACTGGGCGATAGCTTGTTGAAGTGTAATATTCAGTGATGATAACAAATAAACCGGTGAGTATCAAGCCAACTAAAGTACAAACATAGTAATTAAAAGTCGGATGATCTAAACCAACCATGATTGAATTGGTTATAAAATAAAAAGCAATCGCAGCCACTAACCCGCTTACTATAAGCCCTTTGTAGAGTGCTTTCATCACGTTGTTGCTTGAACCAAGTTTGACAAAGAAGTTACCAAGTATGGAAGCCACAATAGCAGCGGCTCCCATTGCTAGTGGGTACATAATTGGAGCTAGGTTACCAGCAAGAACTAAGTCACGATAATTGAGTAAGCCTAGAAGCATGACCGCAGTTGCAGTCACAGCATAGGTTTCAAACAAGTCTGCTGCCATGCCTGCGCAATCACCAACGTTGTCACCAACGTTATCAGCGATAACGGCGGGATTGCGAGGATCATCTTCTGGGATACCAGCTTCAACTTTACCAACTAAATCAGCACCAACATCCGCACCTTTGGTGAAGATGCCGCCGCCAAGACGGGCAAAAACTGAAATCAAACTAGAGCCAAAGGCTAACCCTATAAGGGCTTGGACGTTTTCTTCGATAGCATCCGGGTAGGTGCTTTGAAGGTAAGCAAAGAAACCAGAAACTCCAAGTAGACCTAGACCTACCACCAATAAACCTGTTACTGCACCACCTCTAAAGCTGACATCTAGAGCGTCTTTCATGCTAATGGTCGCCGCTTGAGCTGTACGAATATTGGCTTTGACAGAGACATTCATGCCAATAAACCCAGCCAATCCACTTAACAAAGCACCAACGATAAATCCAAGTACTACCTTAAGTCCAAGGAAACAGTATATAAGGATGGCAAGTATAGCTCCAACAATTGCGATTGTTTTGTACTGGCGTCTTAAAAAGGCTTCTGCGCCATCTTGAATAGCGGCTGCTATTTCTTTCATGGCTGCGGTGCCGGTATCAAGTTTATAAATCCACCATGCGTAGGCAAATCCAACTAAAATTGCCAGAAGGCTTGCTAAAATCGAAGTATAAACCACTATGTTCATAAGAGTTAATTTATCATATCAGCATTAATAAAATCCTTTAATTGCTTAAAATTTTTAGTATTATGCCTGCTAATGGTGTATCACTTATTTTGGGGCAAGCCTGAATTTAAGAGCTAGAAATCAGCTACTCGAAAAGGCGCCCGGCAGCTCCGGTCCCTGTCTCGCTTCGCAAGCTTGCGAGCAGGGACATGGCTCCGCTGCATCCTTGCTTATAAGTGCTTTAATCTTATTAACTTTTCGAGTAGCTGATTTCTGAGGCTTCTCTGGTAAATCAACTAAAGATTAGAGGAATACTATATAATAAAATTATATGCAAGACCTACAAGATAGAATGACCAAAGCCGTTGAAGCTCTTGAACGAGAATTTGCGACGATAAGAACAGGTAGAGCCAATCCGGCAATCTTAGATAGAGTTAGTGCTGATTACTATGGTACTAAAACACCAATTAAAAATATGGCGAACATCAGTATTGCTGATGGACGAACTCTTTATGTGCAGCCTTTTGATAAATCTAGCCTTAAAGACATGGAGAAGGCGATTCAAGATAGTGGTCTTGGTTTGACTCCAACCAACGATGGTAATAGGTTGATCATCTCTATTCCAGAGCTCACTAAACAGAGACGGGAAGAATTAGCTAAAATAATTCGTAAAGAAGCAGAAAATAGTAAAGTTGTTATACGTAATGCGCGCCGTGATGCTATTGATGTAATCAAGAAACAAACGGATGTTTCTGAGGATCAAAGGCATAAAGATCAAGAAGATATACAAAAACAAACTGATAAGTTTGTTGCTCAAATTGATGCTCTTGCTGATGCCAAGGAAAAAGAAATAATGACAATTTAATTAAATCCAGTCATAAACTCCTTACACGCAATAAAATTAAAAAGTCCATGGCTAATAAAGATCTCAATATATACGTTCTTATCAAGCAAGTCCCAGATACTAGATCTAAAGCTGGTATTAATCCTGACGGTACTATTGATAGAGCCAAAGCTGGTAAGATGCTCAATCCTTTTGACGCGTTTGCTATTGAAGCGGCACTTAGTGCAAAGCGCTTTGGGGGACCTGATTCTAAAGTAACAGCTGTTACTATGGGACCACCTCCAGCAGTAGAAATTCTCTATCAAGCTCTAGAACATGGTGTTGATAAGTGTTGTATTTTGTCAGATCGTAAGCTTGCTGCTTCTGATACTTTAGCTACTGCGTATGCTTTATCTAGAACTCTTGAACATTTGATTGAGACTGATGGTCCAGCGGATATAGTGTTTTGTGGTTTGCAGACTACGGATGGCGATACAGCTCAAGTTGGTCCAGAGATCTCTGAGAGATTGGATTTGACGCAAGTAACTTACGTTGAAGATTTTAGTATCGCAAATAATATTATTCATGCTCGCAAGGTTATTGAGGGCGGTGCGATGGAAGTGGCGGCTGAGTTGCCTGCGCTATTAACCATTGCTAATAGTTACAAGAAATTACAATACAAAACCTTTCGTGGAGCGCGTTTCGTTCAAGAGATTAAACGTGATCCAGAATTGCAGAAGCAATATATTAAAGTTATTAATTTAGAAGATTGTAAGGCTGATGAAGCACGTTGCGGACTGCCGGGCTCACCGACTATTGTCTCTATGACTTGGAAGATTGGCACTGTTGGTGGCAACTGTACTATGCATCAAGGTAAGGCTGTTGGAGAGATGGTTTCAGAAGTCATTGACTCTAAGGTGATGGAGTTTGTAAAAGTATAAAGATGGCTGGTGAAGTTTTAGTAGTAGCAGAACAGGTTGATTCTAAGATCGCAAATGTAACCCTTGAATTGTTAGGAGAGGGACGTAAACTTGCTCAGAAACTTGGTTCACCTTTGAGTTGTTTTATTCTTGGTCACAACATGCAAGACCAGATCCAGAGAGTGGTTGCTGCTGGCGCAGATAAGATTTATTTGGCTGATGATCCAGAGCTGGCTGAATATCGTACCTTGGTTTATCGCAGAGTTATCATCAATGAATTGAATACTTGGGAAAGAGCTCCCCATACCTTGTTGATGGGATCAACTACTACTGGTAGAGATTTAGCTCCACGTATCGCAGCATTTTATGAGACTGGACTCACTGCTGATACTATCGAACTTGATATTGGACCCTATGAGCATAAGGCTGGTGTGGACAAATCGAAGATTGGTTATTTCCCAGAATGCCTTTATGCAAATCGTCCAAGCTTTGGTGAATCATTGAAGGCTAGAATTCTTGGACCTTGGAAAGATCCGCAGATGGCAACTATTAGACCAGGCGTATTTCCTTTGCTAGAACCGGTTGTAAGAGATGCTGCGACTGTTGAGATTAAGAAAGTTGCTGTTAAATTAGAAGCAAGTGATTTTAGAGTAAAGATCAGTAAAATATTGAGAGAAGTTTCTAGTAAGCTTGATATTACTGAAGCAGATGTAATTATTGCTGGTGGTTATGGCTTGGGTAATGCTGAAGGTTTTGTTTTGCTTGAAAGTCTAGCTGAGTGTTTTAATAATGCAGTTATTGGTGCTTCACGTAAGGCTGTTGATCTTGGTTGGATTAGTTATCCACATCAAGTTGGACAAACTGGCAAAACCGTCAGACCAAAAATCTATATCGCTTGTGGTATCTCTGGGGCATTACAGCATAGAGTTGGTATGCAGAAGGCTGATTTAATTATTGCTATTAATAAAGATCCAGAGGCGCCGATTTTTTCTTTTGCTAATCACGGTATTGTTGGTGATCTTTATCAGGTAGTTCCTGAGATGATTAGCCAGCTTAAAGCACGTAAGCCAGTTTTGGTTTAACGAACTCCTCTTTAGATAACACTTGAGCGGCTTAATTCATCAAGAATTTCTAAATCTTGCTGTTTTTTGCTGATATATCGCTAGAATATTACTATGGTTACACAAGAACAGGTTGCACACAGTACTAGTAATAAGGTTAAAAAAGAGCCTATTACTTATGATGTTGTTTTGGTAGGTGGTAGTCCAGCTAATTTAACTTTGGCACATCGGCTCTGTGATTTGCTGGCTGATAAACCAGACCTGCGTTTGAATGTTGCAATTCTTGAGAAGGCTGAGAATTTTGGTGGTCATATTGTTTCTGGTGCCGTTGTTAACAAAAATATTTTTGATAAAGCCTTCCCTAATCACAAAGCTGATGGCATGCCGATTGAAGCAGTCTGTGATAAAAGTTACTTCTCACTATTAGGCACTAAGAAAAAATTTGATGTGCCTTCTGTTGTTACTCGAGCAGCACTCCCTGACTTCGTTAAAGAAGGCTACTATGTGCTTACTCTCTCTAATGTGGTTGCTTGGATGGCACAGAAATTAGAAGAGCGTAGTAAAGAATTAAAAAATCTGACTATAGATTTTTTCCCGGGTTTTCCTGCTACTGAGGTGCTTTATGATGACTCCGGTAAGGTTAATGGAGTCAAGATCTCTAACACCGGAGATGAGCTTGAGGACAATGTTTATGCGAAGATGATCTGTTTTGCAGATAAAGGCTTCTTGTCTAAAGACATCATCAAAAAATATAATCTACAAAGCAATCCACAATTATGGTCTGTTGGTGTTAAGGAGACTTGGAGATTGAGTGATGATGCACCGAATATGAAGGGCAAAGTTTATCATACACTTGGTTATCCAACTTTAGATGGTACTCTGGGAGGAGGTTTCGTTTATGGCTTAGATCATAAACGTCTAACTATTGGTTTGGTGATATCGCTTGATAGTAAGAATCCAAATATTCATCCACAGAAACAATTACAAGAATATAAAAAACATCCTTGGCTACAAAAACTACTTAAAGGTGCCGAGCTTCTAAACTATGGTGCTGCGGTGTTGCCCGAGGGTGGTCTATCCAGCTTGCCAAGACAGTTTCAAGTTGATGGTGCTTTGCTCTTGGGTGATGCACTTGGCTTACTTGATATGAAGTCTTTGTCAGGAGTTGATAAGGCTATTGAATCTGGTTATATTGCTGCTGACACTATTGTTGAAGCCTTTTTGACTAGGGACTTTAGCGCTTCTGGTCTATCTTCTTACCAAGAGAATCTTTTAGACTCTAGTTACTTAGATAAATTTAAAGCTAATAGATATTTCCGTAAGGCATTTTTAGATCATCCAGAAATGCTTGAGAAGTTCGTTCCGACTATTGTTGATAGCGTGGATAAATTCTCTAATCCTATACCTGGCTTCTTGCAAGTAGGCTTGACTAATCCAGTTGCTTCTATCAAAGCAGCTGTGGCAACGGCTCTCCACATGAATGCTCCTAGTGAGATCAAAACAGAACCTAGCTACAAAGAGTGTTACAAGCATATTAATCCAATGTTTGATAAGGCGTTGATGACTCGTGGTTTAGGTAATGAATATCTTAAAGATACTGTTTATAGTCGGGAAGATGCAGTGTTCTATGCACATACTAAATATCCTGAGCATCCTGATCACATTGATGAATTTAGTGCCGATACTTGTTTGAAATGTATCAATCGTTATCAGAATCTCAAATTAGACGTACCTTGTGTCTCTGATTGTACTGCTGAAGTACATCGCTTGGATATCGCTGCTGAAGGTGTTAAGGTACACGCAATGTCTCTAGAGAATTGCGTACAGTGTCGTACTTGTGAAATAGTTTGTCCAGAACAAAACCTCAGAGTGAACCCGGCATATGCTGGTGCTGGACCGGATTTCAGGGGATTATAAAAATTACTTATTCTCTTTATCAAAAGGATTTTCTATGGCTTTGTTCACACCCCAGTACATAAATAATATAATTATGAAGACTATGAATTGTTGAAGAAACATTCTTTGGAATTCTGTCATATTTTACCTTCTATCTTTTGATCTAAGACCATGGTTATTTGGTATGCCCGATTCATTACTCCAAATCCAACGATCAGTGAAATTGACGCAAAGAGCAAACTCGGGACCATCGTAGCATCAATGTCTAATTCTAGCAATATCACCTTAAGAGCAATTCCACACATTGGCGTAAAGAGAGTATAAGCAAAGTGTCTCAGTATCTCAGCGCGAAATTTATCACTGATCTCATATTTTATGGATCTGATTATGCATTAGTGTAACAAAAAATAAAAGTGGTCAAACGGTAACTGCGCGGCTGTTTGAAATCCATGCTTCATTGATGCGAGCTTCTGGTAAGCCAACAGCATTCTCTGGAATCTTCTCTGTATCGTGTAAGGCCGTTAGTCGATTACTTGCGGACTCTGCTTTGATTTCAGCTGCTATTGGAGTAATAGCTTGTGCTTCCACAACTTCTGGCCCTTTGCGTGGAGGTGGCGTAACCTTAGTTTGTGCGATATCGTTTTTTGGAATCTCAGGTCCCATGCTTTATTTATACACAGCTAAGGTTAAGCCTTGGTTAAGATTTGCTATAATCAGTCGTTGTTGTAAGCTCTGATCATTGGGTAGTCTTCCGATGGTCAAAATCTCTAGCACAATGATCAGAGCTAGAATGTAAATTAATGAAAACCCTAAGCATAATCGGCTCTACAGGCTCTATTGGTACTCAAGCCCTAGATATAGTCAGGCATAGACCTGGGCAGTTTGCAATCATTGCTCTTAGTGCTGGTAATAATTTAGAACTATTCAAATCACAAATTAATGAATTTAGACCGCAGTATGTAACAGTGCTTGATGATAAGCATAAGCAAGCACTAGCTCAAGACTTCCCTTGGTTAACGGTGCTTAAGGATATTAATGAGATCGCGGCGCTTGATGGAGTTGATATTTTCGTTAGTGCGGTTGTTGGTATCACTGCTCTAGAAGCCAATCTTACAGCCTTACGTCATGCGCGCAGAGTGGCTGTTGCTAGTAAAGAAACTCTTGTCGCTGCTGGTCATCTGGTTCAAGAATATTTAGTGAAATATAATTCAGAGCTTATTCCTGTGGATAGTGAGCATGTAGCTATTCATCAATGCCTAGCTGGGCAGCCAATTGATTCTGTCAAAGAAATCCTACTCACATCTTCTGGTGGTCCTTTTAGAACGTTGCCGCTGACTGAGTTTGCTGCTATCACTCTAGAACAAGCTCTTAAGCATCCTCGCTGGACTATGGGTGCAAAGATTACTATTGACTCGAGTACTCTTGTGAACAAGGGTTTGGAAGTAATAGAAGCTCATACTTTATTTGGGCTTGATTATGATCGTATCAAGGTTATAATTCATCCACAGTCAATTTTGCATAGTGCTGTAACTTTTGTAGATGGTAATACTATCGCGCAACTTAGTCAGACTGATATGCGTGTCCCAATTCAGTACGCACTTGATTATCCAGCTAAGCAAGAAATTTATCTAGAAGAAGATTTTGATATATTGAAAATTAGTAATTTGGAATTCTATCCACCTGATGTCAAGAAGTTTCCAGCACTTGATTTGGCTTATGAAGTTGGACGTCGGGGACACAGTTATCCAGCAGCTTATAATTCAGCTAATGAGCTTGCTGTCCAGCTTTACCTTCAAGGACAAATTCACTATCTCGATATTTATAAAATTATTGCTAAGACCATAGAGCAGCATGCTCCAATAATCAATCCACAACTAGCTGATATATTAGAATTAGATCAAGATATAAAGCGTGCGGATAACATTGTAGTGCCACTATAGCCTAAATCCATTATATAATGTAGCTGTGCTCAAGAAACGGAAATTCCCTATAACTAAACTCATTATCTGGGTCATGCTAATTAGCTTTATATTAACGGCTTTGTTGCCGTTATTTGCTTCTGCGGAAGATGCGGCGTCCTTATCTATGCATGATAAGCAGACAATGTTAGAGGATTTGAGTAAGCGTAAGGATAGCCTAGCTCAGAAGCTTAAGGAAGCTAGGCTCAAGGAAGCTTATGCCTCTGATAAACTACGCAATATTAATTCTAAATTACGTGAAGCACAGACTGAGATGAGTCTTAATCGTCGCTATCTAGAGAATAATAAACTTGCTTGGCACAAGACTAAAACTCGGCTAGAAGAAATACAAGCACAGCGCAGTGAGCTTGAAGGTGAGGCGCGCAATCGCATACAGTCTATTTACAAACAAGATCGCATGAAATTAGTAGATGGAATTTTAAATTCTAATAGTTCTACTGATTATATGGATCATCTTTATTATCAGAAGCGCATCATGCAATACGACAAAGACGTACTTGATGCTCTCGTTGATCAAACTGAAAATATTCGCAAATATAATGCAGTGTTAGCGCAAGAAGCGCAGAAAATTCAAGAAGTTAATGAGCGCCTAAGGGTTATAGAGTCTGAAGTTGGTAAGCAAAAAGCTGCTCAGGCACAGGTTCTTACCCGCTTACAAGGTGAGCGTAAAGTCTATGAGGATTCAGAAAGACAATTAGAACAAGAGTCAGTCAAGTTGATTTATAAGATTAGTGAGCTTGCTGTCGGTAGGCTTGATAATCCTGGAGCTACTGGTCATTTTCTCTATCCAGTCAAAGCTAGAATAACTTCACCATTTGGACCGCGTCGTCATCCAATCTTCGGGGTAAGAAGTATGCATAGTGGTATTGATTTGGGAGCTCCGCGAGGCACTCCTATTAAAGCCTCTGAAGGTGGCTTAGTTATCTATGCTGGTTGGTATGGTGGCTATGGCAAGGTCGTCATTGTGGATCACTCGAAAGGATTCACAACTCTCTATGCGCATATGGATACTATCAATGTTAGTGTTGGGCAGAGGGTGAATCAATCTGCGGTACTGGGTTATGAGGGTGCTACTGGTTATGCGACCGGTCCGCATTTGCATTTTGAAGTGCGTTCACAAGGTAAGCCGCAGAATCCAGTTTACTACTTACAGGACAGTTAAATGTTTATTATTGAATTAGTGTTAATTATTCTTGGTCTTGGACTGCTTACTTGGTCCATTATTGCTAAACAATATAGTTTGCTTTTACAGATTGTTGTATCAGTCATTCTCTTAGCAGTTTTTATTAAATTTAGTGATTTGGATATTGCAGCAACTATCGTCCAGCTTAAATACACCGACCTAAGATACTTTGCACTTGCTACGTTAATGTTTGCAATAACCATATTCACTAATAGTTATCGTTGGATGAAACTCGCTCGCCTACTGGATTATGATCTGAGTTACAAGCATGCTCTTAGCTCATATTTCGAATCCTCTTTTTATAATAATTTTTTGCCGAGTAATTTTGGTGGTGATGCTTTGCGTTCTTATAACCTAGCGAAGCCGACCCGTAGCTGGCTCAAAGCTGCTAGTACCGTCTTTGTTGAGCGCATGTTTGGTTTCTTAGTGATGTTCACCTTGATTCCATTTGGTTTGATTATTCTTCGCTTTAGTCCTTTTGCTAATGCGATGCCTAGACAGATCACAGATAGTTTGTGGTTGTGTTTTATTGGTACTGTAGTGGGTTTGGCGAGCTATAAAATTTGGTCGCGGATTCCATTGCGTATAATCAAGAAGGTTAATTTTGCTATTCAAGAATATACCAAATGCCATCGTAGTATGGTTCTGGTAATCACTTGGACCTTTATAACTCATCTATTCTTGCTCTTAGGTAATGTCTTCTCTGCCTTAGCAATGGGAGTTGGTTTGGAACAGGTTCCATTTTGGTATTGGCTATTAATGACTCCAGCAGCGACATTGGCTGGATTTGTGATTCCGGCAATGAAGGGGGTCGGTGCTAAAGAAGCTTGTTTTGTTTATTTCTTAGGGTTGATAGGACTTTCTAGTAACGATAGTTTGGCGATTGCCTTTGTGTCTTTTATTGCGATATTACTTGCCACATTACCAGGCTTCCCGGTAATATTCCGTAAGATTAAATTGAAGAAGATTATTATTGAAGAGCAGCAGCATGAGGCTGAGGAGCTGGCTTAGTGCTGTCATTGTTGTAAAGGTTACGTAATTAGTCGATAAAACTGCGATTTTTTGCAAAGTACTGACTGTTCGCTAGAGTGTGGAATTTTTATTTTTTGTATTGCGATGGAGCAGCTACGTGCCACGTCTATACTCGCTTGTGAGCGCTCCGCTCGTTCGAATCAAGGCTAATTGATCAAAATTCGCGAACTACGCACTCGTATGACGTGGCTACTTGCTGCTTCATCTCATAAGGAAGATTCCACAGATCCGCTCACAGTCAGTACTTTTCCAGAAGATAAAATTAAACAAATTTGTAAAGGTTACGCAGCAATAGCAACAGAGACGTACTGGCGTCCTTTGCGTTTTTCGAATTTGATGACACCATCAGCGACAGCATACAAAGTATCATCGCTACCGCGTTTGACGTTATTGCCAGGGTGGTATTTAGTGCCACGTTGGCGGATAATAATATTACCGTTGATCACTTTCTGACCAGCAAAAAGTTTAACTCCAAGTCTCTTCGAGACTGAATCTCTACCGTTTTTAGTACTTCCTACACCTTTCTTTGACGCCATTTGATTTACTCCCTATGCTGTAATCTTGTCGATTGTTACTCTTGTATATTTTTGTCTGTGACCTTGTTTGCGGCGATAGCCTTTCTTGCGTCTCATTTTGTAGACAATGATTTTTTTGTCTTTAATGTGATCTTTTACCGTAGCGGTTACGCTAGCACCAGCAATAGCTGGCTTACCAACAGTGGCTTTAGTGCCGTCTGAAACCAGTAGAACTTTATCAAAGCTGAGAGCCGTACCTGGTTCTTTGTCCATTAAATCAACAGCAAGGTATTTACCTTCTTCGACTTTGTATTGTTTACCACCGATATCTATAATTGCGTACATAGCGTATGATATTCTAGCATTCTCGCTAGTTTTTTGCGCTATCAAATCTATACAAATTATTAAAAAACCTAAGCAGTAGAAGAAGCAAGCTTAATAGACTGTTGTAGAGCATACATATCAGCAGCTAATTGCTCTTGCCAGAATTCAAGCATTAGTTTAGCTAGTTCATATAATTGTTGAGCTTGAAATCTCATATCAAAAATTTTGTCAAGCGGTGTATCCATAGCAACTCTAACAAAATCCTCGACCCCCGTTGGACTCTTAGGATCTAAAGTATAACCACGTTCACGAGCATAGTTCATTAATGCTTGAGGGACTTTACCAGCGTTCTCTGGGTTATTCTTCCAAGCCTTACCTTCATCAGAACTAAACCAGTTCTCTAAGTAACGACGCATATCCTCAAGCTGTATGCTGTAGCGATGCATGACACCAGCGTATTCTTTGCGATACTCGTTTCTCAGGATGCCGTTTTCTTGACCCTCTGCAATCAAGCCTCTAAATAAAGCTAATTGCGGGTTGTTGTTCTTTGGATCCATGGCGGATCTGAGCTCTGCTAGGCTTTGTGGTCTGCCGTATTCTTTGGACAGTGGATTGAGAAAATTTTCTTGCAAATATTTTATTTGATCCTCGTTAAGTTTAGTGATCTGTTGTACAAGGTCACTGCGCTTAGCCGGATCGGTTGCTAGTTGAGTGTATAAATCTTGTAACCTGTTTTGTTCTTTGATATATTTTTTGCCGTCCTCGGTTTCTTTCCAGGTGTTGAAGCGTTCAGCAAAAACTCCCTTAGTGATACCGAAGCTTTCAGAGTAATAACGAAGTGCATCTATCTCACCACCAAATGCTGCAGAGTCTTTTAGATCTTTTGTGGCTGCTTCTGGAGCTGGTGTGTTGAGATTTGGTATTGGTGGAGTTGCAGTAGCATCATCATCTGCTCTACTAGCTCTACCAGTAAAAGGGTCTATCTCTGTAGCTAATGCTAATAGCTCAGAATCCTTTTCTAGACTATCATCAACGTAGCTGGGGATCTTAGTTCCAGTAAAAAAATTAATTGCTGGTAATCCTAGTTCCATAATTATGCTAGTCCTATTTCTTCCTGTGGTTCAGCGTAAGTGCCTAGACCTGGTTTGGCGCCCAGTCCTTTCGCGCCAGTGTAAGCAGTGAGCTCGTCAATGCTTGCTTCGACCTTGTGAGGATTTTTGAAACCTAATAATAATTCACCATCTTCTTTCTCTTCACCCTTAGCGGTTACTGGTTCTGGAAAGAACATCTTGTGCTGAGCATTGTCAGTATTGCGAGTGAATCCTATATATGCTGGCATTTCGTTCATGATTTGTACCTATCAATACAAAGTCATTACCCATGTAAATTTGATAACTATTTAGGTTAAGACCCAGTTAAGAGAAGGGTTCTAGATTATGCCTTGGCAAACATTAGCTGGCTGAATTTGCCAGCAGCTTGACGTTGTGCTTGTGTTTCGTCTTGGAAATATTTGTCGCGTAATGCTGCTCCTTGATCCATAAAGCTCTTAGCATAAGCTAATGAGAGCCTTGCTTTGTGTACTCCAGCAAGATCATCAGCGGCAGCCGCTCGATGTACCTGATCTACTGCTAGAAAAAATCCTTTACTATTAACACTATATCCGTAAATTGACATCTGATACTCCTAATTAAGCTCTCTGACCGATTTGCCCAAGTCTTGTTAGACCTTGTAAGAAATGATCAAAGCAGCCTGATTGACTGTCTAAGAGCATCTTCTGCATTGAAGCTTCAAGCTCCATTTTCTTTGCTTTGCCGGGATCACTCTCTACTGCCAGCAAGTTCTGTATAGAGACCATGTTATTCAATCTGCTGAATATTCCTGATGCGAACCCTGATGATAAAATACTGCTGTCTGCCATTTTGTTTACTCCTTAACCTTTTCATAACCTAAAACGAGAGTGGTTTCGGATAGTTGATAGTAATTTATAGATTTTTTGTCATTACTGTAAAGGTTAGATATTTTGCTTATCAAGTTTAACCTGGCAAAATTCATGTAACCGATTCTGAAATTTGCCTTGTTGCTCTGATCATTGGGTAGTCTTCCGGCAGCTCCGGTCCCTGTCTTTCTCACGTTCGTTCGAAAGCAGGGACATGGCTCCGCTGCTCCTTGCTCACAAAACTTATGGCCAAGATCTCTACCACAATGATCAGAGAATAAGGGCAAACTTCTTATCAAATAATCCTATGTATTTACCTTTTAAGATTAAGAAGAGGTTAAGGAACCAATGACAGAAAGAATTTTATTAACAAGTGGCGCAATATATGAACCTGGTGTAAGTCATGGGACTGGTTACACTGGAATCGCAGATTTCGCTGCAGCACCAACACCAATTAATTATACGTCAGATTCTTTTGGATTTGCTCTGGACACTAAAAGCTCTGTCGCCGGCTATAGCGGAGATAGTTATATAGAACGATTCAAGAAGACTCTAGAAGAAACTACTCTTGATGGTACTACGCAACGTACTGGTCCAGATAAGTATAAAGCAATTACTGCTCCAAAGGCACTCTCTGAATTGATTACAGACCAGAATGAATTGGCGGAGAT
>CAZKFA010000011.1:0-53724 GCA_964551925.1 uncultured Gammaproteobacteria bacterium | reverse complement strand
ATGCTAATGAGGCAGCACCGCCTCAACAAAGAAAAACAGGCGCGCCGCCAAAAAACAGCCTTAAACCTTGGTAGATTATTGAGGTCTTTAGAAAATATACTTATTGCCCGATAGTAGAGCAATATGAAAAAATGTAGTCATTTTTTTATAGTTTCTGCCATTCTTTGTCTGTTTGGACTTAGAGCTTTTGCTTCTATTCCAATTATTCCAAGCAACACGGATTTAAGATTTACTAATGCTGATCGATCAGAAGTCGTAACTTTTACTCTGGAGGATAATCCGGGCGCTTTAGCAGGTAAAACTGGGGTTATTAGAGCTCAAATTAAATTTAATAAAAAGATTTTCTCTGTAAGTCCCGCTAATATACAAATCCCATATACCAATGGAGTAGTAGGGAATAGTCAACCAGTAACTTTTACTCTCAAGAAATCCTCAAGTATTGATCGCGATGTATCATTTTCAGTACGAGTAGCTAATAAGACTGCTCGCCAATTGGATTTGACTAACTATTCAGATACTGTAAGTATAGATGTTGGTGGCATAGATATCAGTGGTACGATCTCAATTCCTGAGGATGATGAAGAGAATTATCAATTTAGAATTCGTTCTCCGCGTCATGCAAGAGCTACCCGTACGAGTTCTTTTCAAGGTCCAAGTGTTAAATTGTATGAAGTTAACGCTGATGGTAGTTTAGGGGAACTAATCTCAACAACAACTGTAGATGGTAATCAACACTTTGATTTTGATCTACCAGAAGGTGCTACATTAGGAGCGCACTATGCTGCAGTATTACAAGGTTCTGGTGGACCGGATTTGACGGTATTTGTTGATGGTGAAGACATCAAGATTGATCCAGTTAATACCTTTATATTTAGCGAAATTGCTGAAAAGGTAGGACAAACCATTGGTAATGAAGAAATTGATCTTGATCATTTCCAAGCTAATGAATTACAAGCTATACAAGAACAGTTCGAAGAATTTAATCCGAATATTGAAGCTACTGTTGATGAAACCATAGGAAATTTGGAAACAAGCTTTACAGATGTGATGACTAATATGATAGGCGTTGCTAACGATGAGGACGGGATTGCTGTAGTGGATGGACAGGTTGTAACCCAATCAGATAGTGAGTTTGGTGAAGTAGCAGGTGGTGTCGCTGGTGATTATTATGCAGCATTTTTTACTGCCAGATTATCTGGCACCAGTGATGAGAATGTTTATTACAGTTCTCATCATTTTATTAATGGCATTCAATTAGGTTGGGCAAGATTAAGTCGCCCTACTCCTGCTGGTGTCGTTAACATTAAGCCTCGCCCAGTATTGTCTTCTGAAGCTGCTTTGATCACTGGTTCTGGTGGGGAAGCTTGTTATGAGCTAGAAGCAGCAACAGACAGATTTAATCCAACTAAAATGAAAGATGGAAATCCAAATCTTTTCGTTACGATTGATCCACAAAATATTATGACTGTAATACAACCAGCTCGTGAAAATAGTTTCACGAATATGGGTACAACTTTTGTGGCAAAAGATAAAGATGAAGTCATGAAGTTTTATCCAGTAGGAGAAGGATTATTTTTTGGGGCTATGGCTGGTGGTAATGAAACAAGATTAGCTTCTAATAATACTTTGATGACTAACGATTTATCAATTGGGTTTGCGAGTATTGTTAAACAATCTGACTTCTCTATCTCTCAAATGGATGGTAATTATGGTTTAGTTGGAGCAGGTGCTGACTACAATGCTGATGGACGTATTGCCATGAGAGGCTTAGATGGCATCGTAACGGTTGAAGATGGATCAGCTACTGCTAATTTCCATGACGTAGAAGTTGTAAGAGAATATTCTGGTGAATCTTGTTCAAATGCTGTGACCATCAGCTCAAATGAACAAGAAAGCGATGGTGAAGCCACTCTATCCATCTCTAATCGTAAAATACTTATATCCACAGGGGAAGAAGGTGCGTCTGTGTTTGAAGGCTATCCACGTCCGGATGGTGGTGTGATTGTTTTTGTCAACAGTGCTGATAGAGGTCAAAGTGGACAAAGAGTTGATGAAGAAGGTTCTCGTGTTAAGGCAGAAGTAGATAATGCTAATAGAGAATTTAATATCGCTGTGCGCCTACCAAGTGAAGCGCCAAACTTAAATGGTAAATCATATAAGTTATTAAGCTACGATGTTAGTTTTGCTAACGATGGTGGGATATCCATCTCTAACCATAAGGCAGGCTCATTAGAATTTACTGGTGGAAATCTAAGCTTCGTCGATCAAACCTTAAACACTATAAGTAGAACCTCTGATAGCTCTGAAGTCGCTTCATCGATTGTACCAGCCAGCAATTCTTCAGCTACACCAACTATTGCTGATAATGGTTTCATTACATTTACTGTTGATGGCAAAGTATTCAGAGGTTATATATCAAGTGATAGTGCCCTGATAGTCTTAAATGCTGTCACCAACAACTCTTTAGGTATGTATATCGCAGTGCTGCAAGAATAGCTAATCGTGGTTAATATAGCGCGGCACGATTGATTGTACGAATTCAAGTGAGTGAATAGCAAGGCATCACCATTACGATACGAGCCTGCAAACTCTTTGTTTATCCAGCTTTGTAGTGAATTAGACTCTGAAAGAAATTTTTGGTTTATCACGTGGCAGATTCCAAAGTCCAGCTAATTTAGATATTCTGCACTTTTTTGCGTACCACTTACACACATGCCTTCATTCTTTGAAGCAAACCTTGGTTTAGAACAATTAAAAACAATATCACCAGTTCGTGAGTATGACTCTCTACAATACCCAGCTCGCTGTTTGAATGATTTACTTGATTATGCTCTCGAGAATCCAGGAGCTGACTTCGTTCTTGCTGCAAATCGTTGGTTAGATCTACAAAGAAGCGCAACTTAACGTTTACTACACTGCCTCAAGTAAGCCTGATAATTATTGTTTATCTCAACCATACTATCGCCACCAAACTTCTCTAGAAAGCAATCAGTGAGTACTATTGCAAGCATAGCTTCTAGCACCACACCAGCAGCGGGCACCACACAAACATCAGACCTCTCGAAGTGAGACTCAGACTCAGCCTTAGTCTGTAGATCAATCGAATCAAGCTTAGAGATTAAGGTTGGTATCGGTTTAACAGCAACTCTACAAGTAATAGGCAAGCCGTTAGTCATACCACCTTCTATACCGCCAAGATTATTAGTAAGGCGGGCATAGCGCTGAAAGCTAGTCGCTGTTTGCTTTTCAGTCTCAGGACTGAAAGCGCTATCAATAGTAGATTTGAGATAGATTTGATCCTGTACTTGAGAACCGGGGATTTGTGAGACCCTCTCACCAATACCAATCTCTACGGACTTAACGGTATGTGTACTCATCAGAGCTTGCGCAATCAAACCATCTATTCTTCTATCCCATTGTACATGTGAGCCCAAACCAATCGGCAGACCCAAAGCAAAAACTTCTATCAAACCACCAACAGTATCGCCAGCCTTACGAGTAGCATCTATATGTGCTTTCATGGATTGAGTTACGCTTGTTGACTGGTCTTCAAAGATTCGCAATTCTGAAGCTTCGATACTTGCTTTACGTTTATGATATTCAGATTTAGGATTAGTCCAATCCAAACCCTGCCACCAAGCTGTATCCATAGCATCAACAGCACCAATCCTTAACACATGGGAGTAAATCTCTATACCAAAATTAGCCAGGAAAGTTTTACAAACAGCACCAACAGCAACTCTAGACGTGGTTTCTCGCGCTGAGGAGCGCTCAAGAATATCACGCACATCACTTGCATCATACTTAATAGCTCCAGCAAAATCCGCATGCCCTGGTCTAACTTTAGAAATAAATTTATCAGCAAGTTCTTTAGCTATAACTGGATCATTGAGATCAACGGCTTCAGCATTCATAGTATTAAGCCATTTCTCGTGATCTTTATTTATAATCTTCATGGAGATAGGCGCGCCACCAAAGCTTCTACCATGACGCACGCCACCAGTAAAAAACACTTGGTCTTTTTCGATTTTCATGCGCCCGCCGCGACCATAGCCACCCTGCCGACGTTTCAGGTCTTTATTGATATCCTCAGCAACAAGAAGCATGTTCGCAGGGATACCTTCAACGATAATGTTTAACTCAGGTCCGTGTGATTCACCTGCAGTGAGAAAGCGTAGAGCCATAGTTCAATTTTATCAGACTTAAAGCCTGTTCGAGAAGTCCCATCTGCGTTGTTACGCTCGTTCCTCAGAATCATCATTGACGGGTAGTCAACTCAGATTCTTCGGAACTCGCAAGCCTAGCATCTGGGAGCTTCTCGAAAAGGCTTTCGTGGGGATTTTGTCTTACTAACTCTTAACCCAGCGCAACATATGCACCCAACCACTAAGTAATTTAGAGCGATGTTCAAGCGAATCAGTCAGTAACATGGTTTCTTGGGTACTTAAGCGACCACGTTTGAGCTTGTTTTTGATGTAATTAAGTCTTTTAATGTCATTTGTGATTTGTCTTTGGATGTATCTAAAGCTAAATGAACGACGACGAATTTTGCGTGGGCTAAGTTTTTTATCGTAAGTTTCAGTTTCTTGAATATCCTCATCGTCATCAAGATCTAATTCTTCTTCAATATCATTATCACTGCTATTCTCTTCCTCGCCTTCTTCATCAAATAAACTATTAGCAGCTTGTTCATCTTCGGCATCATTCAAGAAGCCACTGATATCTACTAAAGCTGCTTTAGCTTCTTTCTCGATAGCAGCGACTGCTTCAACTTTGTTCTCTTCAGTTTCGGTAGTGGATTTGTCTTCTGCTTTAGATTTAGGTTTTTTCTTTCTTTTCGGGCGGCTTGGAGTTTCTTTCGCCGTTGTAGTCTCAGGCTTGTCTTCAGCTTTTGCTTTGGGCTCAGCTTTAGGCTTAGCTTCTGCAGCAGCACTAGCTACAGATGCGTCGAATAGTTCTTTGATCTCTTGATTCTTTTTGCCACTAGCTCTCAGTGCTAGGATTTCGCGTATTGTTTGTGTTGATTGAGCTGATAAGCAAACGCGTTTATCAATTCGCTCTGTTGATATATTGAAATCTTTAATAACTTTTTTGAGTAAAGCGTCAGCAACTTTAAGCTTAGAAGCTAATTCTTTAATGCTAATTAAGTCAGAATCGTTAGACAAGTTTTAGTTTAGCTCTTTCTCTTCTTCTGCTACCTTTTTTCAATTGAGCTGAGCTGATACCAGACTTGAGAGTAGGAAACGTTTTCAGTGCTTTGGTGCTGACTTTGATTTTTTGTTTAACGCCATCAATAACAGCAGTGATAGTTTGCAGATTGACTTGGAATCTTCTTTTAGCCGTTGGATTAAAGTGAGACCTTAAGAAAGAGTATCTCCACCCTTTGCCCGCTTTTTTACCAGTAATTTCACATATTCTTGACATAATAGAACCTTTTAACTATGCAATCAAACCTAATGATCTAGCTTGTTTGACAGCGTTTTGTAATTTTCTTTGTTTCTTGGCTTCAAGTCCCGTTAACTTGCGGCCCATAATTTTGTTGGTGCCATCAAGATAGCTTACTAACAAAGAGATATTTTTGTAAGTTATCTCTTCGATGTCAGGGGTTTGTCTTTTCTTTTGTTGTCTAGCCATTGAATCTTGAATTTTAGCACATTGAGATGATCTTAATTTACTAATGAAAGATTAAAAATGCTTATTTAGGGCGGGATTAGAACCCTATAGTGTCACTATAGGGTTAATTATGCAGCGTAAAATTAATTGGCTACAGCTAGTATTTCTTCTGCCACTTCTTTGAGGCTGGATCTTTGGTCCATTGCCGCTTTTTGGATGCGCCGATAAGCAGTAGCTTCATCAAGTTGGTACTTTTTCATAAGCACACCCTTGGCTTTCTCTACTAGTTTTCTGATTTCTATCTTGTGATTGAGTGAATCAATTTCGTTTTTGAGTTCTTGTAGTTCTAGTGAACGGGCCATTGCCACCTCAATAGCTGGAGCTAAATCCGCTTTACGCAATGGCTTAGTCAAATAAGCAAAGACACCAGCCTTCGATGCTTCTTCGTACAATTCGGGTTGTGAATAAGCTGTGAGCATAATGATAGGTACGCGACGCCTAGACTGTTCATGAATCGCTTTGGCTGCCGATATGCCATCCATATTTGGCATGCGAATATCCATGAAAACTATATCTGGATTGTGTTCTGCGACCGCTGCGATTGCTTCGTTACCATCTTTAGCTTCTGCAACTACTTTACAGGTCGAAGCTTCTTCTAATAATTCTTTGAGATCCATACGGATCAAAGGTTCATCATCAACGATGACAACTTTAATTAGATCGTGCTCTCTATTCATTGCTAGTAATCATTTTAGCAGTTTTTATAAAAGGTCCATTGCATGTGGTATCGTCAGATGTACTTTAAGACCCCTAACACCATTATGATTTGTGTTACCGATAGATAGTTTACCCTTAAGGCTTTCTTCGGTGATGGTCTGAACAATCCCCCAGCCTAAGCCTGTACTTTGTCGATAATCGAAATTATCTTTGAAGCCACCACCATCATCTTCCACGCTCATATGCAACTTGCCATTCTCATGAAAAAGCTTAATATCAATTTTGGATAAAGTCCCAGCCGTATGTTCAAGACAATTCGAGAGTATTTCATTTAAGACTAAGGCAAGATTAGTTGCCTCCTCGCTGATAATAAGAACTTTTTGTGGACAATCAAAATTAATACTTAAGTGATCAGCACCAAAAGAAGCTAAGAGACTTTTGAGGATTTTTTGTACCAAGAAGCCAAAATCTATATGCTCGATATCATTCGAGTGTGCCAAATATTCATGCACCAAAGAAATACTATTGGTTCGACTAATCGCTTCGGTAAAAGCATCTTCTAGTTCTGGGTTGCGACGTTTTTGTAATTGTAATAATGAGACTACTGTTTGTAAATTATTTTTGACTCGGTGGTGAATTTCTTTAAGTAAAGTTTCTTTGATTTTGATTTCAGAATTGTCTTTTATTAGAACTACGGACATGTCGGGATTCAATCTAATATAGCGTAGAGCAATGGTTCTTTGTCTGAGAGTGATCTCTTCAATTGCTTCTATTGATAGCTTACTATCATTGCCTTTGTACTTGCGTTGAAAGCTAGAGAAAATTTCATCAAATGATCTGCCGACTAATTGTTTAACGTTCTCAGCGATCTCGCCTAGAAGGTTTACAGCAAGTGGGTTAGCAAAGAAAATAGTTTTATTCTCACCTTGAATAAACAAGGCACCTTCACCAAAGGCGATATGTGGGAATCTAGTTGAGTTGCTGATTTTATCTTTGAGGGCTTTAATCAAATTGTCTGCCATGAAGTCCCAATGTTGTCCAAGAATATTGCGAGTCAGATAGATATCTCTTTCTACGGCAATTACTGCCACAACAACCGAGTCGTGGAAAATAGGATAAGCAAATTCTTGAATTCTGCGGTTGTTAATGACTAATCCATATTGTCCTATGATTGGCTTACCAAGTCTAAAAGCTCGATCAACAGAAGGGTCTTTGTAACTTTGTAATTTCTCACCGCGCTTGATCTTAGCTTCATGAGAGCCAAGATAAAGAGAATCTTGATTCGGATGGAAATAGCTATGAATATAAGCACCATGATCCTGTTTGATAAATAAGCGTATATCTGCTTGTAATAACTCAGAGATAAATTGTAGATTGGCATCTAGGGAGTCGATCAACGATTGCAGATCTGTCTCAATCATTTTACCAACCTAACGAACTTACGCTTACCAGCTTGTAGGACCTGTGGCTTGCTTACACTTAGCTCCTGGACTGGATCAGAGAGCTTCTCGCCATCTAGTCTAACGCCACCGCCAGAGATTAAGCGTTTGGCTTCGCCTTTGGTCTGACAGAGACCAGAGGCGACAAGAATATCAGCTAATTGTTTAGAATTACCATTGAGTTTGAATTCTTCTATGTCTTCTGGTATTTCTTTTTCTTTAAATAATTTAGTAAAATTCTCGGAGGCTGCTTTGGCGTCAGATGCTGAATAATAAATACTTACTATTTTTTGAGCTAATTCATCTTTGATATTGCGCGGATTCTCACCAGACTCAAGCCTAGACTTGATTGCAGCTACCTCGCTTGGGGTGCTACGTGCGGCTAAGGTGAAATAATCTAAGATTAATTCATCAGGTATGCTCATGGTCTTACCAAACATTTCTTGAGGGCTATCAGTGAGAGCTATATAGTTAGCACTTGTTTTAGACATCTTCTTAACACCATCTAATCCAACCAGTAGTGGCATGCACATAGTGAGCTGTGGCTCCATATTGTAAAGCTTCTGAATATCACGTCCAACCATTAAGTTGAAGGTTTGATCGGTGCCGCCAAGCTCAATGTCAGAGCGCACTTCATAGCTGTCATAGCCTTGTAGTATTGGGTAATAGGTCTCATGCAAATATAAAGGCTGACCGTTATCTATCCGCTTACCAAAAGCATCTTTGGCGATCATTTGATTAACTGTTACTTGTGAGGCGAGCTTGATCATATCAGTCATGGTAAATTTGTTAAACCAATCAGCATTATTGACAATCTCAGCTCTACTTAGATCCAGAACTTTTGCTACTTGAGCTATATAGGTTTCAGCATGTTTTGCTACATCTTCCTTGCTGAGCGGAGGACGAGCCTCGTTGCGTCCAGAAGGATCACCAACTTGTGCTGTGTATCCACCAATAATTAACACTGGTAGATGACCCAGCTCTTGAAATTGTCTGAGCTTTTGGATACAGACCATATGTCCAAGATGTAAGTCTGCGCTAGTTGGATCAATACCAAGCTTTACTCTAAGCTGGCGATTGTCTTTTTGAGCTTTGAGCAATAGTTCTTCCAAAGCCTTAGCCCCACCGGGTTTGATCTCGGTAATACCACTAGTTAAAATTTCTATGGTTGATTTAAGTGTGGACATCTGGATAACTAGCTGTATTGCCTATCGGACTAACATTATTTTGCTCGTCGTTTGGCTGATCTACTGGAACTTGTTTGCTATTATCCTCGTTAATAATTTTGTTGATTTCGTTTTTAAGATTTTCGTCGCTGGACTGTACTAGGAACTTATTCCAGACTTCTCTTGCTTTATCTTTTTGTTTGAGATCCCAATAGCAAAGCCCCATTACGTAATAAACTTGCATGAAGTTTGGATTCAATTCAGCAACCTTTTGGTACTGGATAAGAGCCTTATCTGTTTGATTAGCTTCTTGCATTAACAAGCCATAGTTGTAGTTAGCAAGTACATCTTCAGGATATTTTTTGATAATCTCACCATAGATATTAATAGCCTCGTCTCTAAATCCAAGCGTTTTGAAATTATTAGCAGCTCCTAACATCGCATTTAGGTTAGCTGGATCATCTTTAAGGACCATTTGATACTCAGCAAGTGCTTCGTAGAGATTATTTTGGCTGTGTAATAGGTTTGCAAGTTTTAATCTTGTGCTAGTTGTTTTGTCTAATACTGATGCCAAGCGTAATTGCTCAATCGCGCGGCGCTCTTTAGACATATGTACCAAGAAATCAGCATAGATGTTACGAGCTTCAACACTGGTCGGATCTTCTTTCAGCCAATCATTAATAATCTTCTCAGCTTCGGTGTCTTTAGCCAGCGCAATCTTGATAAAGCTAAGTTCTTTGTAGACGTCTTTGCCTTTATCGAAGCCACTTGCTCTATTTTTGCCATCTAATAATTCTTGGAAACTTTGTTCTGCGCTATTTAGATCTTGTTGTTGTTTGTAAGCCAATCCTAGATTGTAATGTACATTGTTTTTGATAAGCTTGTCACCATCACTGTTAGGTTGCTTAGCTGTTAGAGTTGCTTCTGTTTGTTTCTGTAGGATGTCTTTGTAGTATTTGGTTGCTAATGTAAGATTACCGCGCTCTTGTTCTAATACCGCCAGCAAGAATAAAGCTTCAGTGTCATTAGGTTTCTGCTCTAATACTTTAACGTATTCTGCTCTTGCTTTAGCAATATCACCACGCTCGTGATAAAGTCTTGCTAAATTAAAACGCGTTTTGTTGTCTTTAGGATTAACTTCGATAGCTTTTTGGAAATCTGCCAAAGCACCATCTAGATTACCTTGTAGTTGATATAAGTATCCAGAGACAGCATAATCTTCAATTACTCTGAATTCAGTGATTGCGCTAGTCAGATCATTGTTAGACCATAGTGAATAAGCTAATGCTTTACGCCATTCTGGAGAATCTTTAAGTTCTAGAGCTTGGCGGTAATTGCTGATTGCTGTTGGAAAGTCAGACTTCTGTTTAGCTACATAAGCAATATCAGCATAGATGTTTGGAACCTTTGGATCGATAGCTTTAGCTTTCTCATAGTTCTCTTGAGCTTTATCTAGTTGTTTGACTGCTAACCATGAGTCACCTAAATTCTTAGCAATACTGTATTCATTAGGCTCATAATTAAGTACGAAATTATACTGTTCAATCGCAGCAAGGTAATTATCAGTAGCCTGCAAAGAGGCTCCTAGATAGCTTCTTGCTTTGAGGTTTTCTGGATAAGCAAGAATAATTCGGTTAAAAATCTCAATTGCTTTTTTGAAGTCTTTTTCTTCGAAATATAATCTGCCGAGGTTTGCTTTTAGTAGAATATTCTCTGGATCTAAATTAGCTGCTTTATTATAGAACTTAATAGCGTTAGGATTATCACCAAGCTCTTGATAGGTCTTAGCTAACATCAAGTTAATAACTGGATCAGCGGGGTCTAAGGCTAATGCTTGATTGAAATAACCTAATGCACGGTTTAGATTAGCTGTCTTCTGTCCTTCTCTAATATTATTGAGATTTACTAAGCCCAGTTTAGTGAGCGCACCAGCGTCTCTATGTTTGAATTCGTAAGCTAATTTATAGTAAGCAAGTGCTTCGTTAGGTTTGTTAATTTTCTCGCTATTTACTCCCTTGGAGTACTTTGCAAAAAATTCATTATCGTAATCAATCTTAATGGCCTGTGCAGGCAAAAGCACCAAACCCATGAGAATGGTAGTAATAGCCAAATTGTGGTGGGGGTGCTGAGCCATATGACTATATATTATAGTTCTTATTAATAGATTCGATATACCAACTTTTTGTTCCTTAATTACTTAGGATCCACTGAAAAATTCAAATTCTTCTAGCAGGGGCAACACAGGCTTCCCGTGGTTACTCGCTTTTTAGGATATCCTTAGTCTTTGGTTCTAATATAATGAAATTGATTTAATCAAGTCAATTTTCTTAATATTTTTATTATAATTCGCCCGTGCCTGAGCCTGGTGTATTTATCTTAACTAGATTTGGCGGATATTCGTGTGCTAATATCTATAGCTATGCCTAAGATTAAATCAGCTAAGAAACGCGTCAGAACAAGTGCTAGAAACGAGAACAGAAATGTTATTCAGAGATCTGCTATGAGAACGGCCATCAAGAATGTTCGCCAAGCAGTAAGCAAGGACGAAGCTTTGGTTAAATTGCCTAAGGCCTTTAGTTTGATCGACAAAGCTTATAAACGTAACTTAATTCATCGTAATGCGGCAGCACGTTTGAAAGCTAGATTAGTTGCAGCTTTACAGAAAATAGCAGCTTAGAAATTTTGCAAAAACTTAAATATAAACACATTTGCTTTCTTGGTGCTGAAGGTATCGGCATGAGTGCCTTGATTAATATTCTTGAGCAGCAAAAAAACTTTGGTTTACAAGATACTCAATTGCAAATTTGTAAGCGAGATTTGTCTTATGGCAAGATGGCTGAATTGCCGGCTGGTATTGATTTAGTCGTGCGTAGTACCGCGATTGCTAGTGATGATGTGGATTTTGTGGAATTGAAACAGCGCGAAGTTGAGATTTGGCATCGTTCAGACATGTTGAATTATCTTAGTGAGGGTTTCAAACAAATAGTCGTATCTGGTACTCACGGCAAGACTACTTGTTCTGCGATGCTTTCATATCTATTACAGCAAGCTAATTATGACCCTAGTTTTGCCGTTGGCGGTATCTTGATTGATTATGATACGAACGGTAAAGCTGGTCAGGGTGAGTATTTTGTGCTTGAGGGTGATGAGTCTGACAAGAGCTTCACGAAGACTAATCCGTATCTTGCCTTAGTTACTTGTGTTGAGCCAGATCATTTGGAGAATTATCCTGGTGGTTTTGAAGAGATCAAAAGTTGTTTTATTGGTTTTTTGGATAGAGCTAAGATCAAAGTTATTAATATAGATGATCCCGTATTAGCGACCTATGCTAAAGCTCATCCAGAAGCTATAACCTATTCTGAGACTGAATTAGAAGACTATGGTTTGTCGATGAAGGGCAAACACAATCAGCTCAATGCCTTAGGAGTAATGAAAGCAGCAGAGGCTCTTGGTCTTACTCAGGACAAATCAATTACCATATTGAGGCAATTCAATGGCATCAAAAGACGTTTTGAGTTAATCAACGATAATTATAATGGAATTAAGGTCTATGATGATTATGCTCATCATCCTTCTGAGATTAAAGCTGTTCTGGAAGCCGCTCTGAGCTTGAATCCTAAGCGATTGGTTTTTGTTTATCAGCCACATCACCCAGAGCGTACTAAGCAGTTCTGGGATGAGTTTGTTGCGGTGTTTAAAACTTTTCCAGCTGAGCATCTCTGTCTTATCGCTGATGTCTATGTGGCACGTAGTAAGCATATAGCTAATATCAATAGCGAGAGAATGGTCTCAGAAATTAATCTACCTAATGTGAAATTTTTACCAGCTTCTATTAAAGATACAACTACCCAGGGTAATTATGCTGATATGATCTCTGCTCTCAAACCTGGTATTGATGGACAGCTCAGAGGTTGTGATTATTTGTTTATAGTTGGTGCTGGTAATATCGCTAAAGTAGCAAGTGCTTACGCCAAGCTTAAATTAAATTGATCTTTTAAGCGTTTTGGTATTAGTGGATTTAATAGAGCCAAGCCTTTGGCATCAGGCGCTTTAGTATTGGCATCAAAGCCTCTGACAATAGGGCTGATGAGATTTTCTTTAAGACAGCTTGCAACGGCTTTAGCTGCTTTGGCTAGAGCTTCGTATTTAGTCCAATATTGAATTGTTGATTGTAAAGCTTTAGCTGGTTCTGAATCTTGCTTGGCTAATAAGTTACAATGTAACTCAGAGATGTCTTCTGGGGTTGGTGCTACAAGTGTTCTGTGGGAGATCGCAGATTCTAATGTGCCTAAAGCATTTTCGCATCTTGATGTTACTGCGCTCATTTGATCAGGGTATGCGGTATGTGAACCAAGAAATTCATTTAATAATATTCCATGACTTGTTATTCTATTCATAGTCTTAGTATATCAAAGAGCTGCTTGAATAAGGCTAATTGGGTGCATTACCCTATAATTTAATCCCAGTTCGGCTTGAATTTGAGAGATGCAACCTGGGTTGGCGGTTAAGATTGTAGTAGTAGCTGTAAGTTTGATATTTTCTGCTTTAAGCTTGCCAATTGCGTTTGCTAGTTTTGGTTTGAGTAGATTATATAAGCCAGCTGAACCACAACAGAGATCTGCTTGTGGAAGTTCGATTAAAGTTAAACCTTTAATTCGTTCGAGTAAATTTAGATAGTTTTTGCTTAATCCTTGCTGATGATTAAGGTGACAGGCTGGATGATAAGTAGCTGTCAATGCTTCAGTGAGTGCTAATGATATCGGAGCTTGTTCTAAAATTTCAATTAATTCTAAGCATTGTATTGCTTTAGAATGTTCTTTAATAAAGGCTGAGCAGCCAGCGGAGTTTATGACAACAGGATAGGGTTTGTTTAAGAAGATCTCGACTGATTCATTCAATTGTTTGTGTCCTAGCTTTGGCTCGCCACTATGACTAGCTAGTGCTCCACAACAATTACTCGGTGGAATATAAACGTTATAACCACAAGCATTGAGAACGGCAATAGTATCCCAGTGAACGCTATTATAAAGCGTGTCCATAACACAGCCCAATGGTAAACTGAGAGTTTTTGTACTTATTGGTGTTGCGTAATAATAATGATCGGTCTTTATTGCTTTGTAACTAGCTCTGAGATTGATTCCCAGCTTTTGGTAATGTTGTGGTAGTAGTTCGAGAATTGGTGAGCAGAAATTTGATATTTTGCGTAGTAAATTTAATAAGAAGCGATTTGCTAGTAAATATTGAAAAATAATTTTGCGGAATTTAGCTACTAGTCCTTTGTTATAGTTAGTTAGAGAATGCTCGTGCCTAGCATGCTCTAAGATGCTGATATATTCAACATCTGATGGGCAGGCAGTTTGGCAGGCGGCGCAGCCTAGACAATCATCTAGATACTTTATAGCTTGTTGATTTGCGTTTTGGTTTTGTATCAAATCATTGATTAGATACAAACGTCCACGCGGGGACTCACCTTCGTTACCAGTGACCACGTAAGTTGGGCAGGCGGGTAAGCACATGCCGCAGTGGATGCAAGCCTTAAGCTGGTCTTCTAGTGATTTGGAGTCAAGCATTGAGTATTCCCGGGTTTAGTTTATGATGCGGATCATAAAGTTTTTTTAGTTTTTGGATGATTTTTATTTCATCATTATTTTGATTATTGAGCTGGCGTTCTATTATTTTATTTTTTTGATTTACTGGTGAAACTTGCACGTAGAAACGGTGTGTTTGAGCAAGATATTTAAGTTCATCTTGCGGCACTTCGTCGGTGTAAATTATTATTTCTAATTTCTTTTGGTTGAGTATTATATTTCTGTCGGTAATTGTTTTACAGAGTTTTGGGTATAACGTTAATAGGCTAGTTAAGCTAGCTTTTATTTTTACGTTTAATTTCTCTGTTGCATAATCTTTGTTGAAGGGACTTACAGTAGTAGTTGCTTCTGGTCCGAAGATTTTTTTGAGTTTGGTTTCTAGTTTGTGATGTCTTAATTCGACTAAGCTAGCATTACTGTTAAGCTGTAGCGATAAGATGTTGCGATCGAGACTAAGATCTAAGTCTTCATGTAAATTAATAATGGAAGAGAGATCAAAGCTAGGCTCTAAATCAATCTTAGAGTGGATTTGATATTCTGGTAGCTTGATGAGGCGAAGATAAGCGTAGCTTATGATAGCAAGAGAATTACAACTGCCAAGATATAGTTTTGCCATGTCGTAACCAGAGACATTTTTGATTACCTTGCCGCCACATTTAGTTTCTTTATTGTCGATGTGTTTTAGATATAAACCTAGCACCGATTGAAAACAATCTCGATCTTCTGAAAGTATTTGGCTGATTGGCTTAGAAGTTGTGTCGTTTAATGTAGATGTTAATCCATATTGTTTAAGGTCTTTGTCTAATTGTGCTAAGCTAAGATCGCCTGGTGCTCCTACTACTAAGTCATCTGCTTCAATTAAATATTCTGGGACTTTGCAGTCAAGTGTTAGAGCGCTTAGATTAGAGTCATTGTACGCTTTAGAGCTGAAAATATTTTCTTGTTTGTCTTGGTAAACTATCATAGTTTGAGAGCGTAGTTGTGAGCTAAATTTTCTAGGCTATCATCGAGACCTTCCAAAGAGTGATGAGATTGTAGATACTCATGTTTACTGTATTGTAAAGCTCTGAGTATCAATTCATCAGCTAAGTGAGGATTCTTAGGTAGTAAGCTGCCGTGCAAGTAAGTACCAAAAATATTGTTATGAATCGCACCTTCGTAACCATCTTCGCCATTATTGCCAAAGCCACTAATGATCTTGGCGAGTGGTTTTGTGAGCTTGGACTCTGATTTGATGTAAGTGCGACCAGCATGATTCTCAAAACCAACTAGAGTCTTTCCTTGTAAATTCTCTACTAGTAATTCTGCTGTAACATTGCCAATAAGGCGATCTTGTTTAGTGTTTTTTTCGCGCGCTTTCGCTTGAGTCGTGACATCAATAATACCTAGCCCAGCAATAGCACAACCATCAGAAGTCTCATAACTATGACCTAATAATTGATAGCCACCACAGATAGCAAGCATCACAGCACCAGAATTTAAAACATAGGCTAATTCATTTTCTCTTGTTAGTAAATCTAGAGCAACTAATTCTTGTTGTGAGTCTTGACCACCACCAATAAAAAATAAATGATAATCTGATAATTTCTTGTCGTGTTCTTTAATATCTATCTCATTAACTTCAAAACTAATCCCACGCCAACTTAGGCGCTGACAGAGAGTGAGAATATTACCTTTGTCGCCATAGAGGTTGAGTAGTTTTGGATAGAGGTGGGCGATTTTTAGCAAGCTTATTCTATGATAGCAAGCTTAATAAAGAACCTTCTTCTACTAATAGATTGGTTGGGTAAAATTGATTCAAATCAAACCCCTGCTGATGCAGAGTTTTTAATTTATGTACTAAGTCTCGCCGTGTTTCGTAATTGTGTTCGAGTATTAACAAGACTTCTTTGTAATAATTTTGTATCTCGGTAAAACTCGTGTCACCAGTCCAAACTTCGGTGAGCTCAAATTCACTATTTTTATGTTTTAACTTATGCTTTCGCCTCAATAACTCATTAACTATCTTAGAAGCTAGTTCGTGAGTTTCAAATCTGATTTCCATTGGTTCCCCTTGCATTTTATCCCTACTCCGAAGCGGAGCCCTAAAAGGGATTAATAGCCCAGTAAAAGCGTGGCTATTATCTGATGGAGGCAGATAGGCCGGCTGTTGATAAAGGTATCGGTCATTTAGCTTAGGCACTATAGCCTAAGAAGATTAATTTTTATTAAGACTAAGCTTTTTAGCAAGATCTTCGGCACTGATAATTTTGCCATAGATACTAGAAGCAGCTACAGTCGCTGGGCTTGCTAGATGTGCTCGGGAACCGGCTCCCATGCGTCCTGGGAAGTTGCGATTGGTACTTGAGATACAACGATTGCCAGGAGCCACAACTCCCATGCTCATACCTAAACAAGGACCACAGCTAGAATGCGTCCAAAGGGCACCAGCATCTTGGAAAATATCATGCAAACCTTCTCTTTCAGCTTGTCGTTTCACCGCTTGTGAGCCTGGGGTGATGATAGTCGGAATACTAACTTTGTGACCTTTGAGAATAGCTGCTGCGATACGCAAGTCAGAAATACGTGAGTTAGTACAACTACCAATGAAAGCTTGATCTAAAGTTAAGTCAGCGACTTTATCTCCAGGAGCTAGTTCCATGTACTCTAATGCTTTATTCTCGGCATCTGCCGGAATGCTACCTCTGGTGCTTATCGCTTCGCCTGGATTGATACCCCAGGTTACCATTGGTTCTAATTTACTAATATCTAATTCTACTTCAGTATCATACTGAGCGTTAGCATCTGGCTGATACTGTTGCCAAGTGGCTTTGAGGCGTTCAAATTCTTTTGTGTCTTTAGGGATTTGTTCTTTATCTCTTAAATATTCAAAAGTTACTTCATCAGCTGCAATCATGCCACTAGTTGCACCAGCTTCGATAGCCATATTGCAAATAGTCATGCGCTCTTCCATTGATAAATCTTTAATAGTATCACCAGTATACTCAAGAACATAACCAGTACCACCCTTAAAACTAATCTTGTTAATAATTGCAAGTATTATGTCTTTTGCAAAAATTCCAGCTGGACGCTTACCTGTAATATTGATGCGCATTACCTTTGGCTTCTTCAGTAATAAGCATTGAGATAGCATGGCACCCGCGTTAGCAGTCGTGCCTATACCTAACGCAAAACAAGCAAAAGCACCATTCGTGCAAGTATGAGAATCTCCACAACACAAAGTCATACCTGGTTGTACATAACCACGTTCCGGAGCTACTACGTGGCAGATACCATTCTCGCCGATATCAAAATGGCGAATATTGTGTTTCTTTGCCCATTTACGTAATAAGTCGGCTTGAATTGCTGTTGCTGTGTCTTTGGCTGGTGCAACGTGGTCGTTGATAGCAAGAATGCGCGAAGCATCAAAAATTTGTCCACCAAATTCTTCATCGATCTGCACTGCACCTTGAGGTGTTGTGATCTCGTGCGCAACAATGCGATCCATAAAAATCAAATAATTATCACCAGCTAGTTTCTCAACTACATGTTGGTCCCAAACTTTGTCAAAGAGAGATTTACCCATGAATATAATTTTAGCATTTTCCAGGGATTAACTTATTAATCCTCAATATTTGACTAGTGATTTCACTAGCAATTTTATAAATAGAAATCTTTACGGCAGTGGCGTCAAAGATGCATAAATCTTCTAGATTAATGACGGCGCCTGAGTTGAGATCAACTCCTCGAGTGTTCTGAGAATTGAAATTTATATTTTTGTAATAAGTCTGCGCTTCAAAACCAGCATTCTCAAGTATTTGTTCAAAGACAGCAGTTAAAGCATCTGCCATGATGTTAAATCCAGCAGCGGGGTAAGGACCTTCTTGGTTTGCTTTATTTTTGAGAGTGCTTACAAGATTGAGCTCTGCCACTCCTTCTCCAAGAAGGTAACCTTCTTTTAAGGCAACGATTGCAACTTTTGAGGCGTCAGAACAAATACGTTTCTGTTCAGCTAGAACGGTCTCAGTCTGCGCGTTTAAGACAATCGTCGGTCTATAGTGAGCTTTGCCTTTAAAAACATAGCCTCCCAAGTCTTCATGAAAATATGCAGAAGACAGATTCCCTAGAGCGGTATTAATAGGGTCATTGCGTAATTGTGAGCGTAGTAGTGGTTTTGCTCCGGTGATGTGAGCCAAGGTTTGTAATTGATTCTTGGTTAGGTGAGTTAGTACTAAGATATTCTCTTGGGCAAAAATTTCTTCTGTGTTTGGAAACATTGAAGAATTGGTGACAATAATTCTTGCTCCGGTTTTAATAATTTGTTTTGCAGTGTCTTGTAAGTATTCGATATTATTCTGGAATCTCTTAACACCTTCATTGGTGCTAATCGCCTCAGTTGAAATTGGCTCGGGCTCAAAAGCTCCTTCAATAATTAATATAGGTGCTTGAGTATATTGTTTTGGGTAATTAAAATGAGGTTTTTTCTTGATCAAAAAACCATCAAGTACTTGAGAGTCAATAAGGGAGCTGGTTGTAATGGTATCTTCAAGGTAACTATTTGCGGCATTACTAATATAGTCTGTGCCATTTTGCTCTGCGGTTGTTAGTAGAGCCTTATGAACTAAGCTGCTTATTGTGCGATCACCACGTGCTGCAACTTTAATAAGAGCAATCAATGTTTGAGAAGTTATGGTTAGATCGCGACTATTTGTTTTGAACTCTTTGATAAGTTCAGTCGTGGCTACTTCAATAGAACGGGCTATCCTGTTTGGGCTCATGCCTTGTTCTATGTATCGATACGATGTTTCTAATAAGCGTTCTAGCACAACTACGATACTAGTAGTTCCATCTCCAACTTTGGCTTCTTGTGCCTTTGCGATTTCAACTGCGAGTTTCGCGACAGGGTGTTGAATTATTATATTTTCAAGAATTGTTACACCATCATTAGTACAAGTTGAGTTACCAAATTCATCAACCAGCATGGTATCTAAGCCTGCTGGGCCTAAGGTTGTTTTTACAGCAGCTGCGATTGCAGCAATAGCTTCAATATTGCTACGTAGAACACTGTGTTGAACCTGGCTTGGTTGCATAGATAAAGTTTAATTCTAGCTAAAATTAATAAAAGTTCACCAAAAATCTGTATTTCTTAACCGAAACTTAACCTAAAAATGTTATACGTCTCATATCCAAAGAGGAGAACATGATATGACAACAGAACATGCCGCAAATTTAACCAACCTTGGTAGTCAGCTACTTAGCGCTGATTCACAACTTGCTGCTGCTCTTAGGAATGTTAAGAGTGAAGATGATATTCAAGGACAAAATACAGTTTTATCAATTAGAGGAGAGATTTCTGTTTTACGCGGACAAATCTCTGTTACTGAAAAAGAAGCACAGGCCGCAGATAAGAAGATTCAAGAAGACCAAGATGCTTCTGAACGTAAAGAAATTGAAAAATTTCAACAAGAGCAGCACAGAGAAGAATTAAGTTTCCTAGAGCATCCTGATTTAGCAGTAAATCCTACTACAGCCGCCAGGGCTGCAGCCACTAGAGTTGATCCAGTCACCGGACAACCTGTTGCTGATCCATCGGCTACTAGCGATAAATCTACTACAATCAAGTCTACAACTGGTTCTGCTAGTACTAGTACTTAATAATTTACTATCACAATTCTCCCTCCCCTCCCAATAAAGGACCTCTTCCCGGGGTCCTTTATATTTTTTGAGATGTTTTTATAAATAAATCGGTTGTTTAGTTGAGTCAATTATTTCATTTCGCTAACCAAAGCTTAACTTTAATTTGTTATAAAGAATTTAGAAGCGTTACAAACTTAGGACAAGCTGATTCGTGGATAGAATAGATTATCAAAAGCAAAATTCTTTGATGTTTAATAAAACCCAAAATCATTTGGGATCTACAGCATCTAATGAGGACTTTGATCAAGTTAAAGATGAAGTCGCAGGTAGTGCTCCAGCAGAGGCTTTGAGGGGAATGATAGGTTCCGTTAAAGAGGGTATTAATAATCAAAGATCTAATTCTGGTCGAGTTCAATATGATTTTACTGACTATGGTAATAACAATGATTCTGATTTAAAATTCCTATAATTTTTCTCTGTTCTTAACCGTAATTTAACCTAAATTTCTTATAACTGTATTAGATAGGAGCAAGTAATGTCTAGCGTAGGAAGTCAAGCAGGGGGATTTACACCACCAAGTATTCCATTAAGGCCAGAAGAAACACGGCCAGCGATTCAACAATTAACAACCCCAACAACTCCTGTTGAAAAAGAAAGCTTTGATGCTCCTGTTGATTCGAAACAAGTTCTAGAGCAACAAGCAGATAAAATTTCGACTCAAGACAATGTTAAGCGTGATAAAGCAAAGGAAGCAGACAGTTTTCATAGTGCTGAAGATATTAATAGCACTCAACAAGAACAGCAAGCATCAAAGTTTGCAGGGCAAATTCTTGATCGTAAACAATTAGAATTATTAACCAAACAATACACCGAGAAGATTAATCAAGCTCTGATTGCTGATGGCATCGCGCCTGAAGCGGCTCTTGATAAAGAGGTTGCACAAAATCAGAATTTAGCATCACTTGCCTCACAAACACAGTTAGATAGTTTGGATCCAGATGCTAAAGCGCGTAATAAGAAGACTGAAGAAAAATTAGAAAATATCATCAAAGATGGTGGCGATAAAGGTAAAAACTTTGCTGCTTTTGTTCGTAGGCAAATGTCTCAAGGAGAACTTTCTGAGAGCATGCTTCAGTTGGTTGATGAATATCTAGCAAGTCTCAAGAGCAGTAGTTTATCAGCTCCTGATATGCTTGAGGCTGGTCAAGAGCCTATTGTAACTCTAAGAGGGATGATGGCCGCTGATAATACGGAAGATCATCAACGCTTTAATGACAATTTGGCTAATTCAACAGCAGGATCTGCTGGAGAACGCTTGGATTTGATGGCTGTACGTAATTTAAATACAGATGTTCGAATAACTCCACCTCAGCCATTGAGAATGAATTCTACTCCAGATAGTCAAACTACAGCTGCTAGATATATTAATTCTATTAGTCAAGCGACTTTGCCGGCACCTTGGGATAATTTAATGTTGGTCTAGAGAGCTAGAACTTAGTTGATGTTAACCAGAAACTATTATTGGGTATAAAATTAATAAAATGGCTTCTGAAGGTAAATCAAAAGCTGAATTAAAGTTCGAGCGAGATCTAATGATGGCGCGAGCTGCTATTAAACTTGCAGTTGTGGCTTTTGCTAAAGGCAAGCGAGATCAAGTTCCAGAAGATTTAGCAGTATATTGGAAAGATCTTAATACTCAGGGCTGGAAAGATCATCTTGAACTATTTACTAAAGAATTACGGATTTATAAACAAGTAGCTGTTAAAAAAATTCTTTTTGACTTGAAAAACTATATAAAAGACTGTCGCAAAATGGTCTCTAGTTTTCGGCGAACACCAGAAGAAATTCTGTTGATGATAGCGATTGGACAAATTGAACCGGTTGAATTTATTAATAATCTTAAAACCCTACCAAGTAACAGGGAGAAATTAGATAGGCAAATTCATAAACAGATCAAAGAGCTTGATTGGCTAGATGATCAAGCATTAAGTCAACTTGATGAATTAACAAAGCAGCTTGATGAGCCACGATTGAAGAAATCTGAAGTTGAAAAAATTGAAGCTGATATTAAGTATATTGATAGTAAAATTCAGGAACGTAAGTTAAAAAGAGAAGAATTAGCTATCAAATTAGTTGAGTGGAAGGTAAGAGGCAATATTGATATTGCTAGTGAAGATGGCAGATTTCGTTTAGACGCCTAAAAGGGTGTCCTTATTTGCGCTCTGACTCTGTTTTGGTGTATTCTTATTAGTGATTATGCAGCAAACGGTATCTCCATTAACAACAAAGCGATTGGTCAAAACTATTAAAGTCCCTGGAGACAAGTCTATCTCTCACCGCTCCGTCATCCTTGGTTCTATTGCTCAAGGTAAAACAGAAGTAAGTAATTTTTTGGATGGCGAGGATTGCTTATGTACCTTAGATGCTTTTGCTAAGATGGGGGTTCGTAATAAACGCGCGCAAACGGTTGTTATTGAAGGTCAAGGCTTCAAGTCTTTGACTAAACCTAATGTTGATATTTATTTGGGCAACTCAGGAACTGCAATGCGTTTATTGACTGGTTTGTTTGCAGCTTTGCCATTTGAAGTTCGAGTTACTGGAGATGATTCATTGCAGAAACGTCCGATGAAACGTATTATTGAACCATTAACGCAAATGGGAGCTACTATCCTTAGTAATGACGGCAAGGCGCCTTTATTAATTCAGCCTACTAATAGTTTACATGGCATAACTTATAATTCTCCTATAGCCTCAGCTCAAGTCAAATCAGCTATTCTTTTAGCTGGGCTTAACGCTAATGGTCACACAACTGTAACAGAGCCATATCGCTCAAGAGATCATCTAGAAAGGATGTTACAGTATTTTGGTGCTAAGCTTGTAATCACTGACACCACTATTTCTTTACAGGGTGGAGTTGCTTTAGAAGCATTACAGGGACAGAAGATCATGGTGCCTAATGATATTTCTAGTGCGGCTTTCTTTATGGTGGCAGCAGCTATTTTACCTAATGCTGAATTTTTGTTGACTGATGTTGGTATTAATAAAACTAGAACTGGTATTCTCGATGTATTCTCGAAAATGAATGTTAATTATGAGCTCCTAAATAAGCGGATTGTAAACAATGAAGAAATTTCTGACATTATAATAAGAAGTTCTAATGTTAAGTCTACTGAAATCTCTGGTGAGGATTTGATCCCACGGTTGATAGATGAGATTCCTATTATTGCCATTCTCGCTTCTCAAGCTCAAGGTACTACTGTAATCAAAAATGCTGAAGAGTTGAAAGTGAAAGAGTCTAATCGTATTGCCACAACTATAGCTCTACTCAAAACTCTTGGCGTGGTAGTTGAAGAAACAGCCGATGGCATGGTTATAGAAGGTCGTGCTAATAGGGCTTTTGAGCCTACTCTTGGTGTTTATGATAGTCACGGTGATCATCGTTTAGCGATGTCCGCAGCAGTAGCGTCTTTGGTGTCAACCAAGCCATTGGATATTTTGCAAACAGAGTTTGTGAACACATCTTTTCCTGGCTTCTTTGACTTATTAAGTTCTTTGACATAATGATTTCTGAACCAATTAAAATTTTTTTACAGGAAATAGGCTCAGCGGCTTTTTCTTTAGGACATGAGGTTTGTATTGTTGGTGGTTATCCACGTAACAAGTTATATGAGGAAATCTATTCCAAAAACAAATTATTTTGTACTGATATTGATTTAGTCATTAATACTGATGCTATTGAGTTTACGCACAAGTTGCAAAAATATCTAGAAGATAATGATAAAGAGCATTTGACCTTTGATATAGTTGCAGAATATGTTCCTTTTGGTACTATCAAAATCAATCATCCACGTTATCCAGAGTATCAAATTGAATTGGCGAGTACTCGAATTGAGCATTATTCTGAACCAGCAGCGTTCCCGCAAATTACTATTATTGATGATATAAGAGAAGATTTACCGCGTCGAGATTTTACTATTAATGCGTTACTCTTTTCTTTGATGCCGGAGAAATTCTCTAAACATCACTTTGGAGAAGTTGTAGATTATGTGTCTGCACTTGATGATCTGCGTCAAGGTTTGATACGGGTATTCCATAATCATAGTTTTATTGATGATCCTACTCGTATTTATCGAGCCGTGCGATTTATGTTTGAATATAATTTTACAATTGAAAAACATACTCATGTTTTGGTCTTAGAGGCTGTTAAGCATCCAGACTATACCCATTGGCTAAAGAAAAGAGAGTCTAGATTTACTATTGAGCTTGAAAAAATTAAGAAGTTACCAGAAGCCACTCAGGCATTGAAGTATTTGGCTACTCTGGAGTCTCAAGCCAGCGGAAGCTCGACTTAACAGATTCTATTGATTTATCCATGTTGCTTAGTGGTCCGAGTATTTTGAGCGTAAACATTCTTTTATCTTTGCTATTGCGATTAATTGATAGTAAATTGCCAAGATTTGCTTTTCCTAATCCAATTGTCTGTAAAATGCTTTGTGAGTGTTTTGGAATCATGCCATTACCTTCAATCCAAAGTAAGTCTTTGTTGAAATCTAAATATCCATTCATATCAAATTCTATTTGACTTGCTTTGAGTAGGACTTTTTTGCTACTTATTCTTCCATGATTGTATTCCAGAGAGCTAATGATATGGTCAAACAACCCTCCCTTGAAGGTAATGAGTGACTGGAATATATTATTGATCTCGAAATTATCAAGAGTGTTTACTGCTGTTAATATTTTTTGCATTGTTTTTAGTTGGCTTAATTTACCATTCTTGACAATGATGTTAGCTGTTCCGTCCAAGTTAAAGAACATCTCATCAGGTAAGAGTCCCTTGGTTGAACCACTAAAAACACCACTCACCAAACCCTCTGGTACCTCTTGTCCTAATCCCCAAATGCCTTGTACCAATTCATGAGCTGGGGTGTTTAATCCTCTGAGAGTGAATGTAGATTCAAAGGTTTTAATATTGAAACTAATGTTTGCTCTTACCATTCCATCTAGGACTCTGGTTCTGAGGTCGTCAATATAAACCATCTCACCGAGGGCTCTAAGGTCAAATTTAGTCTTGCGTAAAGGTATGCCATTCCAATTACCATCAGCTAAGCTAATAATCATATATAAAGGCTCATTGGCAAGGGATAGTAAATTAAGATCAATTTTATTAGCTGTCAAATCCCCGATCCCATATTTTTTTGCGACTCCATTATTAATATTGAAATTGCAATAGGTAGATCTGTCTTTTATAGTACCTTGTGTGTTACAAGTGAACTTACCGTAGCCAGGGTCTAAATTTAATGGGATCAGCGTAATAATGTGCGGCTCTAGTAGTTTTAGATTTAAACCTAATTCATTTTCATTATTCGTAATGAAATTGGCGTTATAGTTTAGATCCTTATCTTTCCATTCTCTGACTTCGAAATCAGCTTTTAATTTAACACTTTGTGTAGGATTTTGTGGATTAGAGAAAGTTAGAATCGTCTCCTGTGATTTGATTAGACGTGGAGTAATCGTCATTGAGCTAATAATATTGGTTTCAACTGAGCGGTCAAGAACCAGCCAATTCGAGAAGCTAAAATAGTCTAAGTTTGATGGTCTAATTGCAACGGTCAGATTTTTATTTAAATTATTACCAGTTAATAATACTTTTGTTGGGCAATAGCCTTTCATATTCATGAAGTTACGGATAGATGTTGGGATTAGGTCTAAGACTTCGTTTGTCAGTATGTTAGCTTCTAAGTCTAAGCTCCGAAAACTGGCTAATTCTTTGTCAAGGAAAGAACCAATCTCTAGTGAAAGTTTGTTTATTACAGAATCACCATATTTACCTTTAGTAATAGTTGCAGTTAAGTCTTCTTCCAATTTAATTTCACCAGTTAAGTTAGAGAACTTGTGTTTGAAATATTTTGAGCCACTATATAAACAATCTAAATCTTGAAAGGTTATTTGACCATTAAGGTTTTTGTTATTGAACTTGAGATCTAAGAAGCCTTGTCCTTTATCTATCGTTAATTTGTGCTTCTCTGATAATGAGAGAGCTTCGCTTAGATACTTTAAGTTTATATTATCTGCTTTAATTGTGAGAACACCTTGTTCGAGGTCCCTATTGATGTAACCGTCTATGGAAACGGGTGACTCAGGTGCTGTTGCAAAATGAAGCCTATCAAAAGTTACTTTGTTATCGTTTAAGTTTATAAAGCCAAAGGCATGTAAGATATCAAAGCTATTAGCTGTTCGTATATTGAGATCGTTCAATTTTGTGGAGAATTTTTGTACCATTGTATTGTTGATCTCAATTTTAAGATCATTTAAATTACCACTCATTGTTTCTATCGCAAGTTGTTTTGGCAAAAAGCGCAGTAATTGTGAATTGATAATGGTACTAGTTGAGATATTGGGTGATTGAAGTTTGAGTTCGGATTCTTTGATGTCGTTTAAATTGATCGTTCCTTCAGCTTCAATAAAGTCCCCATAATCAATGGTGATAGTTTTAGTCGTATAAGGTTTTTCATTATGGGATCTAATTTGTCCTTGTAGTTTATTGATGATGAGGCTACGATCTTTTAGTTCTAGATTTGCTGCGAAGTTATTGAATTCTAGTGGATAGTTTTTAAAAAGGAAATAGCTTCTAGCAAGTTTTATATTGCCATGAATTGATGTTTTGATAGGAGTAATATTGGGTCTGTTAAAAATTAAATCTAAGCCAGCATAGCCTGTAATTTTTGAGGCTTCCATGAAGTCATGATATTCATTGAGAAAAGGCAGATTTAAAACAACAGGCTTGAGTTTCAATAAAGGTATATCTTGTCCTTGAATTGACATTTGAAAACTATTATTATGCTTATCAAACTCTCCTTTAAGGTTGATCGTTGAGAAATCTAGTGGAAGGGTAAATTTATCTACAATAAAATTTTTGCTATTACTTTTGAGTTCGATTTCTAGATCATTGCTTTTCCCTGTCGCTTTGGTATAGAGATTAGCAAGAGGGATTTTGGCTTTAAGGCTTGGATTTTTTCTAGTGTTTGTAAAAGCTATTGAACCATCAACAGTGTCTTCAGTATTAATCAGAGACAGAATTTCAACGACATAGCCAGGAATTACAGTTTGCAATTCACTAAATCTATTTCTTAACTCACTTAGATTTAGTTTTTTGAAGATTAATTCAGTTTGTAATTTTGATCTATAGTCATCATTCCAGCGAAAGACTTGTCCTTTGAAGGTTATTAAGCAGTCAAGGAAGCTTAATGAAATATTTTCAATATTCAAGTCCCGGCCAACTTTCATTTTGCCCTCAAGAGTAGTTTTTGGATAATTTGCTAAGTTGTTAATAATTAGGCTGAGATTAATGCTTTGTTTGTATTTGTGTTCATTAGTGATCGGTTCCAACTGAGCAACAAATGAAAGTGAAGTGTTTGTTGAATATTTGTCTGCCAAGGTTTTGATGTTATTAGGCAGGAAGATCGAGAAGAAGTGCAAGCTAAGGTAATCTAAATTACTAATAGTAATATCTAGATCATTAGCACTATCTAATAAGTCTTCAATACTACTTAGATTAATATCTCCATTGATTTTGATATAATTTTGGAAGCCGCTAAGAGCAATGTTTTTAGTGGCTTCACTTGTGGCATTATTCGTTTCTATGTCAAAAGAGTAGATATGGTTTCTTTGTTGCTCAAAGAAGATTTTGAAGTCTTCGTAATGAACTTGATTGTTGTTGATTCGATCATTGATGTTAATTGTACAGTTATCCAAAGCCAGTAATAGCACCTCAAATTTTTGCTTCTTCGGGCTTTTCTTTAATAGTTTCTCAAAGACTATTTCTACATCCCATTGATTATTAGTTGCTCTTGATGCGTTGAGCACGATGCTCTTAGAAGCAATTTTACTGATTACTTTTTTGAATCTGATTAAGTTATTTAGTGGATAAGTGATTTCTAGATCTTTAGCTTTGAGGATTTCATTATTGATTGAGTCAATGAGTACTAATTCATCAAAATTGATTTGGAGATTTTGTCTATCTAATCTCCAAATTAATTTTTTACTAATGGTTTTGCCATTAATAGAAGAATTGATTTGTTTAATAATCTGTTCTAGTATAAAGTCATTAAGATTAAAATCTCTTAGCAACCAGTATGTACTAGCGAACAAAGACCCAATTAGTATCGCTATTAATATGTTCTTTTTATTAAAATACTTTTTCATTGACATTAGGGCTACTTAATTAGGTCTCTAATAATTCTATTACTTACCATCATAGCCCTATTAGTTAATCTTATGTTACTGTTTTGTAGGGTTTCAAGATATCCAGTTTTGATAAAGTAATCTAATTTATCAACTCTTAATTGTGTATTAACCATAGAGTTTAATTCTAAGCCATCAGCTAGTCTTAATTTTAGAATTATCTCTTCGCGAATTTTTTCTACGGGATCAATAAGCTCTTCAACGCTACTTTTAGCTGGGGAATTGGAATATTCTTGTAGATCTTTTGAATTGGCGTAACGGTAAGAATTGATATATCCATGAGCACTAATACCAAAGGCGAAATATTCTAAAGCTTGCCAGTAAGTTAAATTATGTTTGCATCTATGTCCCACTTGAGCCCAATTGCTAATTTCATATCGTTCAAAAGCATTATCTCTAAGGTTACTGTCAATTTTTTCATACATCCGTACAACATCATCTTCATATGGCAGATCTGGGTGTGAGGAGTTCTGATAAATCTTACCAAAAGGAGTATTGCTTTCTATTGATAAAGCATAGGCTGAGATATGTTTGGGTTGAAGCTTAATTGCGGTAGAAATATCTTGCTCGCAGATATCTAAAGTTTGTCCAGCTAGTCCATAAATTAAATCTAAGCTCCAAGATTTAAAGGAGCATTGTTTAATTGCTTCAATAATAGAGATACTATCTTCTACTGTGTGTCCCCGTCCTAGGCTGTGTAAGAGTGTAGGCTCAAATGTTTGTACACCTAGGCTAATACGATTAATACCAATATCTTGAAATTCTTTTAGCTTTGCTATATCAATAGTGCCAGGATTACATTCTATTGTGATCTCGACGGATTCTTGATCCCATGTAAAAAATTCTTTTAGTTTATCTAAAATGCTTTTCAATTCAGTTGCAGAGTGAATGCTTGGCGTGCCACCACCAAAAAAAATAGTTTCGATTATTATTGGTGGCTTTTTGATCCAAACCTGTCCTCTTTGCTCGATTTCATTTAATAAGGTTTGAAGATATTGGTTTTTGTCTTTTTCAAATTTGCCGGCAAAAGAAGTGAAATCACAATACGGGCATTTGGTTTTGCAAAATGGTAGATGGATATATATGCTTTTTGCTGAGGTTTGCATTGTTTACAGCGCCAGTACCAGGTCAGCCGCTTTGTTAATGTCAAATTTTTTGACTAGTTCAAGCTTCTCGTAATCTACAATGCCAAGCACTTTATTTTTGCTACTTGTAATAATAAGGAACCCACCAGATTCAGAGCTCGTCATATCTGCTGGACTGCTCAAATCCACTCCTAGATTAAGACTGCTGCTAATTGTTAGGTCATGAATGTTGAGTTTGTTAAGATAGCCAATGCCTTCTTTATCATGCCCTAATACCAATAATGTAGCTTCATCTTTACTCAGTAATATTTTGCTAGGTATGAAGTTTAAGTCCAATTCCATAACTTTATTGCCAGAGACACTGTCTAGTGCAAGCACTGTTCCCGTGATATTAGTAACAGAATTACGGTTAATTTTTTCACCTGCGATAAATAAATATTCTGGAGTAATGCTCATAGTAATAGGCAGTATTTGGTAGCTAGCCTCTTTGTGATCTATTTGAAAAGTACTAGCAATTCTATGGTCAAAGGAATTGACAGAGGTGAGACTACTTGGAGATTTGGAGAAGAATAGAACTTGATTAGCCTCATTGAAATTACGTTTAGCCAGGAGTAGATTATCAGAATTACTCTCTACCTTGATTCTTTTGAGCAATGCTTGATTTTTGCTGTTAATGATTAATAACTCAGGCTCAAGCTCTGTAAGTATATAGAGTAGTTGAGTTTCTTTACTGAGAATGAAATCTTTTAGTTTACTCTTAATTTCAAAATTATGTAGATCCACGACTTCTTCAACTTGGAATCTACTTGGTTCCTGTATTTGTTCATAAGCAATTTTGGCATCAGGCTCTTTTGTTTCATGAGTTATTTTATGTATGATACCTTTGTTGTAATCAGCTAAGTAGATGTCGCCATCAATTTTTTTAATTTTGGAGACGAAGGACAAGTCGGCATTCAGCCGTTCGAAATCATTATTCAAATTATCATTATAATTAAGGCTACCATTTGATTCTAAGACATTGATGAAATTGATACTGCCATCACCTCTTGAATAGCTAATAAAGTTAACAGGTGCTTTTTGTGATTCTTCTTTGAGGCGTTGAGTGTAACGCAATTCTCTGTTACTAGCTAGTTCTACGCTGCGTAAAGGGATTGGTAATCTGCCACTGAGAATGCTTAGATCTCGTGGTAATGTGAATTCTTTTGGTATAACGAAAGATTCTAGAATCTGTCCTTTTACTAAGCTTTCTTGGAAGCTTAAAGGAAAGAAATCAAAGCTTTTGACGGTATTGTTTTCTATTGGTGTAAATATCCAGCCATTATCAAATAAGAAATCTAAAGTCTTAGTTTTTTCTTTGAGCGCAATTGTAGTTGAGGTACTTTGATTCAATGGGCGTATTGCAAGCCAAAGTTGACCTTGATTTTCAAAACAACCGTCAATTCTGAATTTACCCTGCGGGAACTCTTTGAGTAGAGAATCTTGAATAGCCTGTGGGACTAGGGCAAAATCAGTATGCTGTTCAGCTGCCCATGTGGTGCTGGTTGTAAAGATTAGCAGAGTAATTAGAAATGCTCTCATTGATTGTATTATATAATAGACTTCCTACAAAGGTTGGAATTCATAGTTTTTAATTGTTGATAAACCACATTAGAATATGTTGATTCAATGCCAAGTTCAGCTGCTTTATGTACTACCACTCCTAATATATCTTCTAATTCAATCTCTTTGCCTTTCTCAAAGTCTTGTAGCATAGAAGTTTTGAAGTCATACCATTCTGGTATGTCGGTTCTATGAATATGATCTTCAATGATATTTGCTGGTAAGCTAATACCTTGAGCTTTCGCGACAGCACAAGTCTCTTTCATGATACCAATAATCTGTTCTCTATAAGTCGCATTGCCTAATAGTTCGCCAGTGCTTGCTTGATGCAGCACACTGAGAGGGTTGAAACCAGCATTCCAAACTAATTTACTCCATAGATCTATTGTGATATTAGATGAGATATGAACTTTAATCCCTGCGTCCAATAGAGCTTGATGAATAGCCTGAATTCTTGCAGATTGACTTCCATCTAGTTCACCAATGATAAGGCTATAATTACCTCGCTGCTCTATAACTCCAGGACTAAGATTAGTTGCTGCAATATTGGTTAGAGCTCCAATAACGTGTTGCTTGCCAAGGATGCTAGCAATTTTGAATTCATTCTCGACTCCATTTTGAATTGAGACTACAACAGTATTTGCGGTCAATTTTTGTTTAATGTTTTCGCTTGCTGCAATAGTATCTTTGGATTTGGTACAGAGTAATACTACTGTTAACTCGTCTTCTTTAATATCTAAATCTGAGTAATTTTGATAGACATTTACAGAATAAGTTTCAGGCGAAGAATTATTTTCTATTAAAGTTAATCCATTCTTTGTAAGAACACTAAAAGTTTGACCACGCGCAATGAGACTAATCTTGAGCTCATAGTGCTTAACCAATTTGGCAGCATAGAAACCACCTACTGCTCCTATACCTAGAGTTATCAAATGCATATTATGATTATAGTAAAAATCTTTGTTATACTGTAGTTTATGGACTATTATGAAATCTTATCTTATCAGCTTTGTGGTAAGTCTATTCAAGAGTATTTATATGCCTTAGGTCTTTTATTGGGACTAATTCTTGCTTTTAGGTTATTTCGTTATGTGATTTTGAGTAGATTAGAGATCTTAGCTAGTAAAACAGCAACCAAGTTTGATGATTGTTTGATAGCAGCTTTTCGTAAAATTCATCCTCGTTTTTATGATTTAATTGCTTTGTGCGTTGTTGGTAAGACCTTAGACTTCCCTATAGTTGCTGATAAATTACTTAATGGCATAGTACTTGCCATTATTATTTACCAAATTATTGTATTTATTCAGGTCTTACTTAATTACTTTTTGTCTAAGTTGGTTACGGTAGAACAAGAGGATAGTGCTGATGCCACTGTTTTGCAAGCAATGAATATGCTGGCAAAGATTGCACTGTGGGCTGGTGGTACTTTATTCTTTCTCTCTAATCTAGGAGTGAATGTTAATTCATTGGCAGCAAGTTTGGGTATTGGTGGTATCGCTGTTGCTCTCGCTGTACAGAATATTCTCAACGATATTTTTAGTTCTTTTTCTATTTACTTTGATAAACCATTTGTGGTTGGTGACACCATTACTGTTGGTACTGATACGGGTACGGTTAAAAAGATTGGTCTAAAAACCACTCGCTTAGAGTCTTTGCAAGGAGAGGAGCTCATTATTTCTAACAAAGAATTGACCAGTGCGCGTATTCAAAATTTCAAGAAAATGGAGAAACGCAGAGTGCTTTTTTCTATTGCTGTTACCTATGATACTACTTTAGAGCAGTGTAAATCTATCCCAGAATTGGTGGCTAAGGTTTTTCAGGAAGTTGATGGAGCTGACTTAGACAGAGTTACTTTTAAGGAGTTTGGGGACTTTAGTTTGAATTATGAAATCGTTTATTATCACCTATCGAATGACTATAAAGAGTGTATGCTCCAAAGACAAGATGTGAATTTGAAAATCAAAGAAGAGTTTGAGAAGGCAGGCATTGAATTTGCGTTCCCGACGCAGACTTTATTTGTGAACAAATAGTATGTCTAATCTTTATATCATTGCAACTCCTATTGGCAACCTTGAAGACATCACTTTGAGGGCGTTACGTATACTTAAAGAAGTTGATATTGTTTATTGTGAAGATACTAGAGTGAGTTCAAAGTTATTTCATCATTATGAAATAGAACTTAAAAAAATTATTAGTTATAACAAGGATAACGAAGCAAAAAAGATTGCTGAGATAATCAATCATCTTGATCGTGGTAGTGATTTAGCTTTGTTGAGTGATGCCGGTACTCCATTGATTTCTGATCCAGGGGCTTTATTAGTGCAGGCATTGTTTGTTACTGAACATAAACTTATACCAATACCAGGTGCCTCGAGTTTAATTACAGCCTTGTCGGTGGTGCCATTTGATTGTTCTCGTTTTATTTTTGAGGGTTTCTTGCCTCATGGACCCAAGCAAAGGCGTCGCATCTTAAGACAATTAGTTACAGAGCCATACCCTTTGGTTCTATTTGAGAGCCCGCATCGTATTAGTAAAACCTTAGCCGATATAGAGAATATTTTTGGTTCTGATAGAAAAGTTTTTTTGGCTCGTGAATTGACAAAAAAATTCGAGCAATTATATTATTCCACATCTGCTCATCTTATTAACATACTTACTGAGCAGTTTACTGATAAGCCACAAGGGGAGTTTGTTTTAGTTATTGAGAATTTTGTTCAACCAGATCCTTCTTAGGCGGCTTTTGGGGTGATCATAAGAACTATAAAAATCGCCAGCAGCAGAACAGGCTAAATGCAAAAAAGCAAGATTTTTCAAGGAAGATAATAGTTCGCTTGGCACGTTTAATTTAGTGATATTTGCTTGGTAGGAAGAGCTTTCTTGTTTGAAGCTATGTATAGAAAGATTAGCTAAGTATTTAGCGGCGATACCAAGTAAATCTTTATTACTAAAAAGATATTTTTTGCTACCTATATCTGAATAATTTTTGTAGGTTTTTTTGATTTGTTCTGCAAGTATCTTTGCTTGATCTTTTTTCCAATCTTGTTTGCTTTCGATGAAGCAAATATTATCAGCTAAATCTCCTTTGATGTTGCTATCTAAAGCAAGTATAAAATCATCTTTATCAATTTGTTGTAATCTAGTGAGACGGTCGAATCCTAAATAGTTCCATGGTATTGCAGCATCAGCACTCAAAAACCATTGTTGTTCAATGACTTCGTGCATGCTATTGCTTCCATTATGCCTGCCACTACTACAGTTCTCTTGTACGATTGATGACCAAGAGCCACCCTCGAAGTGTAACATTGCTTCTGGTATAGCATCGAAATTAGCACCGAACAATTCATAGATTACTCGCGCTGCTTGACCTGGTGAGCATTGGATAGTTTTGGTTTCAGCATTAGAGTCATATTGTAAATTTTGTACAAAGTTCTTTGATAAGTTAAGCTTGAGAGTTTGATTTATAGATTTATAGTCAGTTTTGCTTGGTAGTATTAATACCCAACGTTCTTGAGTTTTGACTTTGTATATTGGAGAAATCAGATTTGTGGTATATTCTTCGCTAAGTTTAATCTTGTGAAGCACAGTCCCTGATTGGTCTATCTGGTATATTTCTCCGCCATTGAAAGTAGCTTCTCTGGTTTTAGTTTCAACGACTGTCCATGGTCCAAATTTGGTATTGCGAAAAGCTTTAATGCCATTGTCGGGAATTGTAAAAATAACTAAATCATTTTTACTAATATCATGTGCTTTAACCACATCTCCGATGAGTTCGATATTAGCTGCACCTTGTGTAGAGTAGAAATGATCAACAGCTTGATTGCCATGAAAAGATTTGAAGAAGGTATGTGCAATCTTAGCTTCAAGATGAGCAAAGCTAAAGTTGCCCAAAATAGTTTGTCCAGAGATCTTTGGTGTTAGTAAAGTTTGGAAGTGGCTACTCGCTAAACCTGCCGTATGCTCCCGAGTTGGGATATTGTAATTGCCGCTGTAGTTTAAAAAATTAGGATCTTCGATATTAGAATGATTTAAGAGGGGAAGTGTATCAAAGCAGATATTGACATTGTTTTCAAATAGTATTCTAGTCTCTGTAAGTAATTCTGTAACTTGTGGATAGGTCAAATAAGGCTTATCAATATTTTTAACAGCAGTAGATTTTTTGAATTCACCAATACCAGAATTAAGCTCAACTTTGTGTGCGTTCATTTTGCTTTGTTCGTAGATACTAATGGCCACTCAACATTAGTGTATCAGTAAACGTATTTTTTTTAAACTCATTATCAAATTATCAAAATTTTCTTTGATCTTGGGCCCCGCTTTAATCGTATGCTTTTGACAGAATTCGGCATATATTTCATCAAGCGTTTTGCCTGCAGCCAGTCCATATAGTACGAAGCTTGAACCTGGATTGAGGACTATAGATTTACTATCAGTACCTTGAACTGGTCTAAAAATACAAACAGTCTCAGGCTCTTCTTCCATGTCAGTCGAACGGATTTCGCTGATTGGGTCTTTGGTATTTTTGAGATAGAGCATAATTTGGGTTATAGGATATTTGAATTTCAGAATTTTATGAATAGGAGTGATGAGAGTGCTTGCGATTTCATTCTTTTGGTTATAGATTTCAAGGTCGGTCCATTCAAACAAATTAAGTTCAGCTAGATAGTTAGGATAGTCTGGATATTTGTTGTGAAAGAAATCGCTTGCTAGAAATACATAAAAATCTTTTGCTAAGTAGTTAAAGATTGGTGAGCTTGAAAGATGTTGTTGTAAATAATCAAAGATTATATTGCGCCAATTATTTTCAATTATGCGGTAGGTTAAAGGGAAGACCTTTTCCATTAGATCTTCCATGCTGTTGATAATCAGGCTACGATAGATACTCAAATCATCTTGAGATTCGCTGCTTAGGATTTGTGGATCAACTGGCTTCCCGCTAAAGTAATTGTATATTTCTTGTTGTAAGGCATAGAGGCTCATTGTTGCACCAACTCATATTTGTTCATGATCTTTTGTATCTTAGAGAGCTCATCAATCAAGTCCTGAAACTGAGGGAAATTAGAGTCTCTTTCTAGTAAAATGGCGTTAACAGTTGTGCGTTTCAACAGCATCTCCAAGATATCATAGGTATTTTCTTTGATAGTATTGCCATGAGTGTCTAGTACCGCCAAAAACTTGCCTGTTTCTTTTGCCGTGAAACCTTCATGGTGACCAGCAATATGGACTTGTACTACTCTATCTAGATCTAAAGAATCAATAAAATCTTCGGGTTGATATTTGCCGTGATTGACAGAGTTAACGTAAATATTGTTCACATCTAGTAATAATCCACAATCAGCACTAGCAAGAATATTATTAATAAACTCAGCTTCTGTAATTTCTGGTGTGATAAGTGTTGAATAGTAACTAGGATTCTCTATCAGAAATTTGAGCTGAAATTCATCTTGCAGAAATTTAACATTATCTGATATTACTTGAGCAGCTTCGCTTGTAAGTGGTATGGGGATTAGGTTTTGTAGATAGACACCGTTAATCCTTGTGCAAGAGAGGTGATCTGAGAACCAAGGTGGTTTGATCTCACTGAATAACTCTTTCATCTCATCTAATAAATATTTGTCGTAAACAGGTTTGCCCAGTGTCTCTGGAGCAGTACCAATGCTTAGATTGATACCATGAGGAATAAGTGGGATACCTGTTGCTAGAACAGTTTGAAATTGCTTGACCTTGAATCCACCAAGTGCAATATAATTTTCTGGGACTATTTCTAGCCATTTGATCAACGGATTGCTAGTTTCCAGATACGCCAAAGTCTCTTTGAGTATGGAGCGTCTTAAACCTAGTCCTAGACCGAAATTCGGTAAGTGGTTTTTGTTTAACACCAAGTCTATTATAGCAAAGCAAAAACCCAGTCGTGGGACTGGGTTTTTGTTACTAATATTAGTTTGTTAATTAGATGCAGATTAGTGTTGGTGATCTTCGCCACAGTGTCCTTCGCCACATTTAGCTTCATCGCCAGCTTTGTGCTGATCTTCACCACAGTGTCCTTCGCCACATTTAGCTTCTTCACCATTTTTGTCGCTTTCACCACATTTGCCTTCGCCACATTTAGCCTCACTACCAGCTTTCTTGCTTTCGCCGCACTTAGCCTCTTCACCACATTTGCCTTCACCGCATTTAGCTTCTTCGCCGCATTTGCCTTCACCGCAAGCACCTTCAGCACCTTCTTGGCTGATTAATAGATTATTTGCTGACAAATCTGAAATACTGAAAGTACTTTCTGGATTAATCTGAAACTGAGCTGTATTGAGCGCTTGAGCGCTTAATGTTGTTGTTAAACCCAGTGCTAAAGTTGTACCTAATAATTTTGCTGATGCCTTTACTGTTTTCTTCATGTTCTTTTTATCTCCTTTAAAAAATGAAACTCTATGCTGAATTATATCAAAAGAAAACAAAGGGTCAAATAAACCCACATTATATACTGTTATCTTGTTTAAATTATTCCTTTGGTAGTTCTAATTTCATTAGCCAATCTTGAATCTATAGATTTAGCCTGATCAAATGCTAATGCAAAGGCTTTAAAGCTAGCTTCAATAATATGATGACTATTGACCCCGCTGATTTTGTGGAAGTGTACGCAGATGCCGGTATTGTTTACTAAGGCGCGCCAGAACTCAATGCACAACTCTGTTTCAAAGGTATTGATGCGTTCTTTATCTACAGGCACGTTATAAACTAAATATGGTCTGGTACCAAGATCTATATCGCAGCTTACTAGAGTTTCGTCCATCACAACACGAGCTGAAGCATAACGCTTGATTCCACGGCGCTCTCCTAGAGCGGCTTTGATAGCTTGTCCTAGAACTATGCCAGTATCTTCGACTGCGTGGTGATCATCAATTTCGTGATCGCCAATTGTTTTAATTGATAAATCTATAAAAGCATGCTTGCGAAACTGTTCGAGCATGTGATCAAAAAAAGGCACGCCTGTAGAAATGGCCCCGTGATTATTACCATCAAGATTAATTTCTACTTCGACAGAGGTCTCTTTACTTTCTCGTTTGAGTTTGCTAGACCGCATATCTACTTTATACCCAGAATTTGTTTGAGTATTCACCATGGCTAATTAGTATAGCAGACTTTGTTGAATTTACCGTCAAATCGCTCAGAGCAAGGCTTGCGAGTTCCGAGCAGCTATGGGTGATTTGACGGTAAATTTACTCCATGCCGAGCATTTCTTCAATATATTCAAGGTCTTCTTCTATGTATTTCATGACGGTGCCAATAACTTCTTTGATATTATTTGACTTAGGGTCATCGATTGTTAATTTCTTTTTTGTCTCTTCTAAGATGTCGTAACTGTCTAAATAAAAGGCTTCAGCCTCTTCAAAATCAGCCAAATCACCTTGGTCTAACTCTAAGCCAGCTTCACTGAATCTCAAAAAAGCTAAAATTGTTTTGTAATAAATGTCTAGATCTGGATTGTTGTATAGAGTTTTCTCGTGAGCGAAATAATCTAACGATTCGCTCATGTTGTGCTTCACATCAGCCCAAGCATCTTCTTCTAATGATTTGAGACTCTTGCGTAGTACTAGCATGTATTCGGCGTTCTTGTCGACAGCGCTAGTATCAACAGTTGTCGTGGAGCCATTACTTATTGGTTGTTCAGTACTCGTTGGAGTTGCTAATCTGGTTGTTATAGAACTGAAGCTAGTATCAGTGGCTTTGATATCAGAGCTGATTTGTTTAATAAGTTCACTAGTACTTTTAGTAGCCTGTGTTTCAACTGCTGACGGGGTTGTGAGCTCTGCTTTAACTGTAGTTGTTGTCGTTGGTGCAACAGTTATAGTTGGTGGAGTTACAGCAGGTAAGCTTGCTGCTGGTACAAGAGCCGTAGGTATTCTGGCTGGAATCACAGCTGGTATTGGTGCCGCAGGTATAGAGACTGCTGGCACAATAGCAGGCGTAGTAGTTGGTAAGGTTTGAGTTAAGATGTTTGCAATTGGCGAGTTAATCGCTGGTACTACTTGGCTAGTAACTGTATTCAAGCTTGTAAGTGGTTGAGGGTTAATTAATGTACCAGTAGTTTCGCTGACAGGAACTGATTTATCTATGTCTAAATATGGATTAGTAGTTTCTGGTGGGTGAGTTTGCAACACTCTGTCCCTGTTGCTTTCTGGAGCAGGGTCGCTAGTTGCAGTTGGAGCTATAGTTTGAACCGGCTGAACCTCAATCTCTGATTGCAATTGCCCAAGGTTATTCGTTATTTGTTGTTGAATTTCTAGTTTTACTTGTTCTTCTTGAGATTTTTGTTTTTCAATATTGGCCTGAGATAATGTTTTAGCTAACTCTGCTTCTGTTTTGGCTTTTTCTTTGGCAAGTTGTTTCTCTGCTTTAGCTTGTTCTCGAGCAAGTCTTTTCTCTGTTCTTCTTTTTTGTCTTTCTGCTTTAGCTGCAGAACGAGATAATGCTTTTTCTTCTTTGAGTTTTTGTTTCTCCTCTTTGCTGAGTTTGCGTTTAGCTTCTTTGGCAGCTCGTTTCTCTTGATGGAAGGTTGTAGTAGGAGTTATTACTGCTTCATTTATTACAGCAGGCTCTGGTTGCGGATTTTCTATTAGTCTATATTTGTCTAATTCAAGGGGTGCTAGTTTGACTCCGGCTTGTCTGTCTTTAGCTCTCTTTATCAATAATTGTAATTTGCTGTTGCGGTCAACTAGTCCTTCTGCTTGTACTCCACCAATAAGAATGGAGCTAAGTGATAATACAATTAATGATTTTTTCATAGGCTCGATATATAATTTTACAATGAACTTGAAGAAAGGACTAGAAAACTTATTAGCTAATCCTGCTGATCTGCTCAATCCCAGTAATAAGAAGTTTTTGCTGGCTAATATGACTTCAGCAGCAATAGCAAAATATTTAAGCAAGGATCAAAGGATCATTCTGCCAATAGGTAGTACAGAGCAGCACGGCTCAGATGCCATTGTTGGTATTGATCATATTACTGCAACTGGTATCGCTTATGCGGTTGCTGAATTAACAGGAGTAATTTGCGCGCCGCCTCTTAATTATGGTATGGCAATGCATCATTTGGGGTTCTCTGGGACTATGGCTTTGCGCCCTACTACTTATATTAATGTGATTGTTGATTTGATCTCGAGTCTTAAGCGTCATGGCTTCAAGCATGTGATTATTATTAATGGGCATGGTGGCAACAAGGGTCCCTTCCAGAGTGCGCTTGCTGAGCGGGTTGACGAGTTTGCTGATATGGATTTTAGTTTTATTAATTGGTGGGTTCTGCCAGGTTTAGAGAAAAATATCATTGCTAAATATTTTGGTGATAAGGAAGGTTATCACGCAACACCAACAGAAGTCTCGGTGACAATGGCTCTAGTGCCGGGTTCCATGGTGATGCCAGACTCTTATACTTGCCCTCAGCAAGAAGTTAAGAATGAGAATATTGCTTGGGTGATGCCAAATAAATTCAAAAAATATTACCCCGATGGAGTGATGAGAGCGGATTATTCATTGTCTACAGAAGCCATTGGGAAAGAGGCTTTGGGTTATGCTATCACTGAAATAATCGAAACAATTAGTGCAAGTGCGCCAGATCAATAAACATACTGCGATGATCTTTGTGATTGCCTGAATTGATAATAGGGTCTTTTGCTTTATATTTCTGTTGCCACCAATCTGCAAAAACTTCTACTACTGCTGGATCAAATTGTGTACCAGAGAATTTGAGCATTTCTTCTAGACCTTCTTCTGGGCTGCGAGCTGGCATATAAACTCGATTAGTAGTCATAGCATCATAGGCGTCTGCGACGCTCGTGATTTTTGCGACCATTGGTATATCTTCGCCGGTAACACCGTGAGGATATCCCTTACCATCAATGCGTTCGTGATGGAACAAAATTGGTTCTAAGCAACGTTTGAGACTTGGTACTTGACTGACAATATTAGCTCCAAGTACTACGTGAGTTTTCATAATGGTGAACTCTTCCATGCTCAGGGAGCTAGGTTTAAAGAGTACGTCATCTTTAATACCGATCTTGCCGATATCATGCAAGAGTGCGCCACCTTCTAAATTAAATTGATCTTCAGATTTGAGCTTACACATCAAACCCAGTTCTTTAGCAATTTTGTAAACGCGATAACTATGCCCGCTAGTATATGGGTCTTTTATCTCCAAGGCATAAATTAAGGCCTTGGCAATGTTGTAGAATTCTTCTTTCATTTACATTCTTTTTATTATTAATCCACAAAAAGAGGCAACTCTATCATAATACGTTTTTTTGTTTAAGAAAACGTTAAAATGAAATTATCTTAATTTTTGGTGTCGTGTTAGTATTTTAGTCATAATGCAGTCCCGAAGATTTGCGCTGATCGCTTTATTTTCAACGTTTTTGGTCTTAGTGCCGCCAGTTTTTGCTGTCGATAAAGAAGCTGTGGCGCGCCTAATTAATGAAGGCATGACCTATCATGCTAACAGAAACTACTTATTAGCCATAAGATCTTTCCGTCAAGCTTTGGATTTGGATTCAACTAATTTACAGATCCAAAATAATTTAAGTATAGTTCACAACAATTACGGTAAATATTTAGCTGAGAGAACTGATGGCGATGGGGCTGCGCGTGAGTTTCGTAATGCCTTATATTACAATTCCAAGAATGACATCGCTAGATCCAATCTTGAATATAAATTACAAGAGCTGAAGATTGATACTAAGGATCATATAAAGCGTATTATGCAAGCTAGGCAAGAACGTTTGCGAGAGAATTTCTATGCTGCGATTGCTGAATTGCAAGAAGCTAATCGTATCAAACCTACTGCAGAAGCATATTTGGAGATAGGTTCTAATTACCATCTGCTTAATTTGAAATCTGTGGACGATAGTCATTACTTCGATTATGCGGTAGATGCTTTTAATAAAGCAGCGACTCTTGCCCCAAACGACCCACGTCCTTTTATACGTTTGGGTGATTTGCACATTGCTGTTGGCAAGATAAATTTAGGAATTGATAATTACGAGCAGGCAATCAAAATCGCACCGAGTAATGGTGAGGCTCAAGATGCTCTTATTAATGGTTGGTTAGCTGCTATTCGTGTAGCACCGCATCTTGCTAATAATCATGTTGGTTTGGGAACTGCTTATCAACTTAAGGGAGATTTCTTGCAGGCTGAAAGGAGCTTCAGGAGGGCATTACAGATAGATGCGACTAATCAATTAGCTGTCAAAGGTTTAGATACTCTCAAGGAAGATCAAATTAAAACTCAAATATCTTTGTTCATGGATCGTGCGGTAAGTTTTCAGAAGCAGGCTAACTATGATCAGAGTTTGGCTAATTACATAAAAGCATTAAACTTAGATCCATTGAATGCTGATATCCATTACAACATTGGTACTGCGTTTCAAGCGAAGAATGATTTGATTCGCGCCCGCAAAGCCTATCACAGAGCGACTGAGTTGAAGTCTGGGCATTTAGAAGCAAGGCAGGCTCTTGCAATCTTGGACAATGAAACTAAAGAGCGTCAAGTGGCAGAGGCATTTATGCAAGCGGTGAAGTTTCAAGAAGCTGCTAATTATACTGACGCGATCAAAATCTATAATAAAATTCTGGTTGATAAACCAAATGATGATGCTCTGCATTACAATCTGGCAGTGGCTTACCAGGCGCAGGGTAATTATAATGAAGCTTTGTCTCATTATAAACAAGCAAGTTTGTTGAAAGCTGATAAAACTTACACCGATGCCATTAAGTCAGCTGAATTAGCTAAAGCGAATGCGTTATTGCGCGAAGCAATTGAAGCACAATCTGGAGCAGAGAATCATGTTGCAATTGCTAAATATGAAGAAGTTGTAACTCTCGTTCCTAATAACGCTAACGCTTGGTATAATCTGGGCACTGCTTATCAAGCTGTCGCTAAAGACGGCCAAGCACTTGATGCTTATACCCGAGCTTATACTTTAGATGAGAAGAATCAAACTGAGGCAATATTTTTTGCAGCTCTGATTCTAGAAGAACAGCGCAAATTGCTTGAAGCGATTAAACTTTATGACAAATATTTAGTTATCATGCCAAAGGGTGACTATGCTAAAGAAGCTCGTGAGCGCCAAGAGTACATCAAGTCATTCTTATAACCCTATAGTGCTACTATAGGGTTATAGATTAAAGAATTGTTTTATGTACGTTTGCGATTTTGCGTGGTATATTCTTTTTGTTCAGCATATTGCGTGCTTATATTTTGGACTGAGGATTCTATGTTTAATCTTTTAGTTTAAATTTAAGAGCGCAAAATCGATTAATAATCGATTTTGCTAGGGCCCGTAGCTTAGTTGCGAGTGATTGCGTTAGCAATCACGATTCAACGAGAGGGATTCGCCTTGAAGAGGCGCTCGGTCTTAGCAAAAATACTTAAGGGCCCGTAGCTTAGTTGGTAGAGCGCCTCGTTTGCACCGAGGAGGTCGAGTGTTCGAATCACTTCGGGTCCACCATTTAAAACCATCTCCCCCCATTGCCATATTTAGCATATACTCCTGATGAGCACTGTAAGCAAGACGAAGAGCAACAGCATTAATTACGGCTGCGGACTGTTTACATTTACTTGTTTTGGCTCTTTGATTGGGATTTGGATTGGTTCGTAGCGAACAGAGTTGAAGAAATATATTGTGCGAGTTGTAACTAATTCTGCTGTTAGTTTATTAATGTTACATACTATTTCACCTCCACTTGTGTGTAGTATTACTAAGCCGTCGTTATTAGTATCTCCAGGGTAGAAGCTGATGGAATTAATAGCATAAGGACCTGTCGCTGATAGTGATGAGATGGCTGATGAACTTGGTGAGCGCCACATTTTTAATACAACATACTCATCTGATAATATTAGTAGCCGAAAATTATTATTAGCTGCTTGTAAACTAGTACCGATGCCAGAGGTCATTCCGCTAATCATTACAAATCTTTTGCTGGCTTGATCGTAATAAGTGAAGCTATCGTGCTTGCTATCAACTTCTCTGAATAAATCATTTCCACTTGTTACTTGTGCCCAGCTTGGGTTGAATGCAGAGAATAGTACAAAGAGTATGATAAATCTCATAGCAGTATAATAGCAGAATATATTTGACTCGTTGCTCTGAACGATTTTACAACAAGTCTATTGATAAGGCGAAGTTATTATCTAACGAGTGGTCTTGTAGAGAATTTACTAAAAGGACTGTTTGTGTCAGTTCCTTGTGTTCCAATGTTTTGTGGAACCTCGACGCTTTGAGGTTTTGGTACATAGGCGACACCAGCTTGTCCTTGAGTGTGGATAAAAAGTGCTCCTAGAGAACCTTCTGGCGTGAATCTTTTGCCGCTTGGGGTTAATAGATATGGAGCAGCGCTAGCATCACCTTCTTGAAATACATTAGCGTTTTGTGGAACTAGACCTTTAGCCTGAGCGCTCTTCCACTCAGCTACAAATTTTTTGGTGTCTGCAACGGCTTTGCTGAATTTAGTAAGTTCTTGAGCAGTTGGCTTCTCTTGATCTTTGACTTCGTTGACTAATTTTACTAAATAGTCGATATGAGTATAAGGAATATCCGTTCTTAAATCAGTGAGTGTATCTTGCAGTAATTTTTGCATATCAGCAAAAGATTTAATTTGCGTTTGTGCTTGGTCAATTTGAGCTTTAGTTGCTTTTTGATATTGTCTAACTCTTACAGCAGTTGGTGGATTTGGTGCTGGAGTAAATAAAGGCGCGACTAATGGTCTAGCATCTTCTTTCGGTGCAAGTATTGCTGGCTGATTTGCTTTTACTGTTGGTTCTTGTTCAAGAGGAGGAGGAAGTAAAATTGGTTCTTGTTGTACTTGAACGCTTGGTGCTGGTAATATTGGCCCATCTTGTGCGCTAGCTGTTGCTCCAGTTAAGGCTGCTAATAAAGCTGCCTGTTTGCTAAAATTACCTAAAACTCCATTTAAATTCATAATAAAAATATTGTATATTATCTCGAGCTAATTTGTCAAGCATTATTGTCTCGCACAACCTTATAGTGCCACTATAGGGCTGTATAAGGCTTGTTACAATTATGGGCTATGGTCATAACTACTAATTGGTTTCAAGAAACTCACAAGGGGCAGCGTTCTTTTGGTTTGTCTATTAAGGAAGTACTTTATCACAAACGCAGTGAGTATCAAGATATTTTGATATTTGATAATGATGAGTTTGGCCGAGTAATGGTCTTAGATGATTGTTATATGCTCAGTGATCTTGATGAACATATGTATCATATGGCACTGACTCGATATGGTATGCAAAATATTGACTCCGTGAAAAATAATCTCAACATTCTTGTTATTGGTGCCGGTGATGGTGGCATAGTCAGAGATCTTTTGCGTAATTGGGGCGAGCGCATTAACCGAGTTACTATGGTTGAAATAGATCGCGATGTCATTGAAGTGTCGAAGAGGTTTTTCCCGCAGATCGCGGCTGAATTTGATAATCCTAAGCTTGATCTGCAAGTGGCTGACGCACTTAGTTTTATTGACAATGTAGCAGATGGAAGTTTTGATCTAGTGCTTTGTGATTCTACTGATCCAGTTGGTTTCGCTGCGGGCTTAATTGAAACTGACTTCTATAAGAAGATTAAGCGTATACTTACTAGCGATGGAGTGTTTTGTGCTCAGTCGGGTTCACCAATTTTTATGCAAGAAGAATTGATGAAGGCACAATGCAATCTGCAAGAGGTTTTTGTCGATCAGCAAATTTACTACGCCCCAATGTTAGTGTATCCAGGCGTCCTTTGGTCGTATGTTGCTGCGGGCAATAAAATATTAGATCGTAATAATATTGATTTAAAAGAGTTTATATGCCCAAAATCTCTATAATTATTCCTAGCTATGATCGAGCTCAATTTATTCCTGCCACACTTGATAGTATTTTGGCGCAGGATTATCACGATTACGAAATTATTTTTGTCGACGATGGCAGTACTGATAATACGGCTAGTATTCTAGAGCAGTACACAGCGAAAGACCCTCGTATTAAATATTATTATCAAGAGAATTCTGAGCGTGCTGTTGCTAGGAGTTATGGCATTGAACAAGCTAGAGGTAAGTATCTTTGTTTGGTTGATTCGGATGATATTTGGTATCCTAAGAAGTTAAGTATGCAGCTTGATATTATGGAAGCCAATCCTGATGTGGTTCTTAGCTATGCGTCTGTTAATCGCATTGATATGTCAGGGCATCGTGTGAAGGCAGCATCAAGGCAGCATCATGGATCTTCTGGTTATGTTTTTTATGATTTGTTGATGCGTAATTTTATCCCTTCTGTAACCCCGATGTTTAGGCAAGAAGCTGCTAAGCAAGTTGGTAAGCAGGTTACAGAGCTGATTCCTTATGAGGATTGGGATTTTTGGTTGCGCTTATCAAGGCTTGGTAAGTTTTATCATATTACCACGGCACTTGGAGACTATCGTTTGCATCCGGGTCAATCAGTGCGTAATGTACAAGCTCATAAAATAGAAAATATTACTATTAAAGTATTAGATCGTAACACTGGTATAGAGAGATCTGAGCTTGAAGATTATATGAAACTCTCAGCCAGAGACTTTGAGCCGATTGAGTTTGCTCGAGTGGCGCGCGAAGCTTATAGCTTAGCTTATTTGCGCGCAGCTTATTGGTACATAGTAGCCGGTGATATAGCAACAGCCAAATTAAAATTAGAACAATCTTTAGGACATAGTAAGCAGCGCCGTACCGACTATCGTTATTGGGGATTACAAGTTGCTAAGTCCTTACAACCTGTTACTGGTGATATTGTTACTAACTTATTAGGAGCCTTACATTGATTGATTTTGTGATGAGAGTTATAGTACGCTATTTTACTTTTCTCGGTAATATTTTTCCGCAGTTTTTAATTTGTTGTTTGCTACTTTATATAGATTTTGATAGTGGTTATAAAGTTGGTTCATTGTGGTTCTGGGGCTATGCATTAAATCTTTTGGTCAAAAACACTGTCCGTAAGCCAAGACCGCCGCGTGAATACTGGAAAGTACCTCATGTTAATGGTTGGAGCTTTCCGTCGGGACATTCTTTGGTGTCATTAGTTTTGTATTGGTCTATCGCAAAATATTTCCTTGTCCCAATGCCTTACGCGGCTTTGTTTTATGCCATGCCCTTTCTGCTTGGTTTGAGTCGCTTGTATCTGCGAGTACATTTTGTTGTAGATGTGCTGGCGGGCTGGACTATAGCTTATTTTTATCTTTTCTTAGCAGAAAAATTAGTGTTAGATTTTAATTCATTATTTGAACCAGTATTCAAAACTATACTAGGTTATAATTAGCTCTACTAAAATGTTTGAAAAACGGACTAGCATAGAACAAGTAGAAGAAGGGCAAGAACTTGCCCCCAAGTTTGATGAGAATGGATTGATTCCAGTTGTTACTACTGATTATGCTTCTGGTGAATTATTGATGCATGGTTATATGAATCAAGAAGCTTTAACTAAGACTATAGAGCTTGGTCAAGCTGTTTATTATAGTCGTTCTCGCAAATCCTTATGGCACAAAGGCTCTACTAGTGGGCTATATCAGGATATAGTAGAGATGCGCATTGATGATGATCAAGATTGTGTTTGGCTTCGTGTGAAAGTTTCTGGTTCAGGAGCTAGTTGCCATGTGGGTTTCCGCTCTTGCTTCTATAGAACAGTCCCTAATGGTAAAGATTATCAGGTTAATAAACCAATAAAATTAACTTTTGTCGAGACGGAGAAAACTTTTGATCCTAAAGAAGTTTATGGCGACGCTCCTAATCCTACTCAGTTATGAATAGTTTTATGTTTAGAATAATAGTATTGTTATTTATTTTATTTACGACTAACGCAGTTTCTGCTTGTGGTGGTTGTTCTGGCAGTCCAATTTCTGGTGTTTCTGTTGCTGGACCAATTTTTACTATTCCAGCTTATACTATGGATCAAGGGCGCGCTAGCATTGGCTTTGGGACATCCTATATTAACTCTGGTAGGTTGTCATCTAGTCAGGTTAATAAACTATTGCGTACTAGAACTCACTCTGATGATAATTATGGTGGACTTAATTCTAGTTTTTTTGCAACTTATGGATTAACTGATAAATTAAACTTATTAGCTACGATGCCTTATCGCATTAATTATGATTTCCATGAGATTCATGATGGGAGTTTTGAAAGGCAGGGTAATAGTATTGGTTTTGGTGATTTAATATTATTATCTAAGTATAAATATTTAAGTAGATTAACTTTTCAAGCGGCTTTGATCTCAGGTATAAAATTCCCAACTGGAGATAGCCATGTTATTGCTGATACTGGAGAAAGATTTGAAGCAAGGAATCAGCCGGGTACAGGATCTTTTGATCCAATGATTGGTTTGGCTTTTAGTAAACAATTGAAATCTGTAGCATTAGACTCTAGTGTTTTGTATACTTTATCAACTGAGGGCGCTCAAAATACAACTACTGGTGATAGCGTGAATATTGGTTTAGGTATGAGCTATCCGATCAATCACTCACATAGTGATCAGTTCCATCATGAGCATGAACATGGTAGTAACAAAAGTACTTTAGAGAAACTTTTTCCTGAGCATCTATTGGGACAGCATTTAACTTGGGATCTTATTTTAGAAAGTGTTGGTCGTTGGGAAGAGAAGCCTGAGATCAATGGTACTAAAGATCCTAATCATGGTGGGTTCACCGTTTTTGTTTATCCTGGACTAAGAATGACTATTAATAAGTCAGTGGTTTGTAATTTGAATATAGGACTCCCATTATTGCAGGCTCTCAATGGAGAACAAGGTGGAACAGACTTCCAGATGTTCTTCGGTATGGCAACTGCGCTATAACAGAGCTCGCGCAGTCGGCTTATTTCTGCGTTAGTTCTCGCCTCAAAATTATCATTGACGGGGTAGTCAACTCAAATTTTTCGGCTCAAACGTGCCTTGAACTAAGCCAACTGCACGAGCTCTGGGTATAAATAAAACAATATGGTCTAACTCTTGTATAATTAACTCTAATGAACAAGAAATCTCAACCAGATATTATAAGCAGCTCCAAAGCTCTTTACCAGAGTGCACTTGATTGGGTTGGTATGAATCAAGTCGAGCTGCCAGTTATTATTGCCAATAAAACTGCTGGTATTCAAAGTTTGCCAGCTCGTTGTGATTTATTGATTAGTTTAGATGATCCAGAGATGAAAGGAATTCATATGTCTCGCTTGTACATTGAGGCGCAAGAATTTTTGTCTAATCGTCAGTTGAATTTTATGAATCTTATTGAACTAACTCAGCGCATGATTAATAGTCATAGTGATGTTAGTAGTAGTGCTTGCGTTAATGTTGATTTTGAATATATGGTCAAGCAGCCAGCTCTTAAGACCGATCAGTTTGGTTGGAGGTTCTATCCAATACAGTTCTCTGTTGTTAATAGTAGTCAACAATTATTAACTAAGTTTACCTTTGAGATTCATTATTCTAGTACTTGCCCCTGTTCGGCAGCTTTGTCTCGTCAAATAGTACAAGAAGAATTTTTATCAGATCATCAAACAAAGGAAGTTCTAACCAAAGAAGAAGTCGTTGCTTGGCTGAATTCAAGCCGCTCGCAAGCTGCAGTGCCGCACGCACAGCGTAGTACAGCACGCATTGAAATACAATTAGAAGAATTCACTGGATTCACTATTGATGAGTGGATTAGCAAATGTGAAGCGGCTCTTGGTACTTCAGTGCAGTCTCTGGTCAAACGTGAAGACGAGCAGGAGTTCGCACGTTTGAATGGTAGTAATATGATGTTTAGTGAAGATGCCGCTCGTAAATTGGTTGAATGCTTAGATAATGATGAGAATGTAATTGATTATACGATTCAAGTTGAGCACCATGAGAGCTTGCATCCGCATAATGCTGTTGTTATAACATCCAAAAACCGATGATATAATAGACTTGTCTTGAAAGTCCGATAACTGCGTTACGCGAGCTCCTCGAAATCATCATTGACAGGTAGTCAACTCAGATTTCTCGGAACCCCCAAGCCTTGTTCTCGAACTTTCATAACAAGTCTAATCGACTTGCCCTGAAAGTTTATGGTAAAGAAAGAATACAATATATTGATGATAGGTGGGGTGCATGGTGTAGAGCCGCAGTCTGCTTATGTCGCAAAAAAATTAGCAGAGTTTCTGAATTTAGAACAATTTATTCAGCCGCAAGATTTATTTGCTATTTATAAAGGCTCTGTAATAGGTCAGATTTCAGAGGATCTGCCTTATAGTGTGAAAAAGAATTTTATTGTTATACCTGATTTGAATAGAGATGGGCTCAAAAACAATACCAGAGGCAATGCTAGAGGTGTTGATATTAATCGTAACTTTCCTAGTGTTAATTGGTCTTCTAATTTTGTTGATAAGGCTTATTTTCCAGGAGAATATCCAGCTAGCGAAAAAGAAACTCAAGAATTAGTGAAGATAATTAAGAAGGTAACTTGGGATCTTTTTATTTCTATTCATACAAATCATTTCGTTAAGTATCGCAACCCACCACAGGTGAATTTTGATGGTCCGCAAAATACCTGGGGACATGCTCAGGGAAAGTATTTGGCGCAATTGATGGAATTGCCATTTACGCATGATATTGGTTATAGCACTAATGGTTCACTTGGTAGTTATGCTAGGGATATTGGGGTACCTTGTATTACTATTGAGCTTGATGATAAATATGGTGATGAAGGAGCTTGGGCTAAATATGGTTTGAGTCTGATGAAATTTTTAAATTAATGGATTTAACTAAATACAAAGTAAAGAAAGCGATTATTCTGGGATCTGGCGTTACGGTACTAGAAGGTGTTGAGCCGATTACTTCTATCCCTTATAATCAAATCCCTGATTGGCCTTTAGGGCAGGTTAAAGGGCACAAAGGTGTTCTGGATATTTATGAAGATATTTGGGTGCTACGCGGCAGAGCACATATTTATGAAGGATTCAGCTGGCAACAAGCTTGTTTCCCGACTCAATTTTTAATTGATCACGGCATTACAGAGCTGATTGTAACTAATGCTGCTGGTGGCTTGAATCCTAATTATGAAATTGGTGATTTGATGCAGATTACTGGCTATCTTAATTTTATCGAGCCTAATCGTTCACGAGGTAATTTAGATGCGCTATTGCAGCCTATTACTGAATTACGGACTAGCTTACTTCAAGGTGTGCATCATGGTACTTATATCGCAGTGCACGGCCCTAATTATGAGACTGATGCTGAAGTAAGTTTGTTTAGAAGTCTTGGGGCTGACGCTGTTGGTATGTCGACGGTACCTGAGCTAGAGATAGCATTAACAAATAGAATAAAATTAACGGCGGTTAGTATCATTACTAATGTCTACGGCAAGACCGAAGAATTAGGTCACCAAGGAGTGGTAGAAGTGGCTCAGCAAGCAAGTAAGAGGCTTGTTGAGTTATTGGGATTATAGTTAATGCTATAATGTAGCAAAATGTCCGAGAAGCTTACTGTACTTACTGCCTATGATTTCAATACTGCTCGCGCGCTGGCAGAAGCGGGTGTTGATTATATTCTAGTTGGTGATTCGCTTGCGATGGTTGCTTTTGGGCATTCGCATACTAATAAAGTTTCTTTGGGTGAGATGCTTGTCTGTACGCGTGCGGTACGTAGAGGAGCGCCTGAAGCTCAGATCATTACGGACTTGCCGTTCTCAGCTATCCATAAAAATATGGATGACACTATTAAAGCGGTTAAGCAAATTATTAAGGCAGGAGCTAATATTATAAAAATCGAAAATGCTCAAACTGAAACTATTGAGTTGATTGGTAAATTACAAAAGCTCAAGATCCCAGTTATGGGGCATATTGGTTATACACCACAAACTTATGACAAACCAGTTCTAGTCAAGGATAGAGAGCGCTTAATCCAAGAAGCGAAACAATTACAAGATGAGGGTGTTATGGCAATAGTATTAGAGATGCTACCAAATGATATTGCTAAAGAAATAACTGAAGCCTTAAGTATTCCTACTATTGGTATTGGTGCTGGTGTTAATACCAGTGGTCAAGTTTTAGTTAGTGACGATATGTTAGGGCGTTATAATCTCATACAGCCTAAATTCCTTCGCCGCTATGCTAATCAATATGAAGAGATGGTTACTGCGTTTAAGGCATATATTGCTGATGTTAGAGCTAAGGACTTCCCTAATGCAAGTGAATCATATGAAGCTAAACAGCTAGCTGGAATTGAGCAGTAGGAGTGGTTTTAAGGTCAGTATCAAATCTTTTGATTTGTTTTTTCTCGTTAGTTTTATCGTTAGAGCGATCTAGATAAATGGCAACTCCAATATTGTAGAATGCCATAGAAATATTACCCATAGCTTTGATTAAACGAGTCCAAGTACTTGGTACGAAGCGTTGTGCGATATCAAAGATACCATTGACAAATAAGAATGGTGCTGAAAGATTATGTCTGACATCTGGATGCCCCATAATACCAACGTCTCCAACCATGCCACCTACGTTACGTAGCGTACCACCAAGTTTGTAGAGAATGTTTTTATGTCCCTTGCCCATATAGCCAATTACTGAGCCTAATATCATCATTGCTCCACTTAGGGCGGTGGTATGTCCTTTATCCTTAGTACTGTCTCCAACACAAAGTTTTTTGATTTGGGTTAATCCGCTAAGATCAAAAAAGGCTTGAATTCTTTCTCGACTAGTTTTGTACTCTGAGCCAAATGGTTTGGTAAATGCTGATAGCGAGAAGTTTTGGTAAGCTTCGCCGAGAGATTCTTTTATATTTTTGAAGGTGAAGGCTGTCATAAAGCGCCGACCAGAACCAAGCCCGCCTATCATTAATTCTCTAAATAGTTTTTTACAGGCGGTCCAATTAATATCATGATCTTGCCCCATGCTTATTGATTCAGGGTTGAGTTTTTTGCTTTTGGCAATTTCTTGGTAGATACCATCTTGAGACTCTACCATTTGTGAAATCCCCAAACCTATACCACGAGCTAATCCTAAGTCTTCAACACGATTCTCAGCTAGAATAAATAATGGTTCGAGGAATCTAGAGCCGCCCTCCCAGATGCGATTTTCTTTCATTGCTTCATAGGTTTGGATTAAACAATTAGAGCTGAGAATTACTTTAGAAGTATTTAGGGCAGTTGAGTCCATGCGTTTCTTCGATTTAGAGTTGAAGATATATTGCAGAGCCGCAACGGAATGTAAAATTGCTGTAATGTAAGCACCTTTGATTGGTAAATTTTTACGCAAGAAATCATAAAAGATTTGCCCGCTAGTTTTGTTAGTTGGACTTGTCTCGTTTTTGTCTGGAGTTATATTCTCTGCAATTTGATGTAACTGTTCTGGGATTTCTGAGGACTTGTCATGATTTATAATGGCAGCAGGAATTGGAGCCTGCGCTAAAGCAAGCTCATTGCCCTGAGGCAAGTTGGCCGAAGTGTTACTTATCTTCATTATTAATCAGGCTCATTTGATTGAACCCTACGCATTGCCCCGCAATACGTATTGATAATTATATAACATTGTTCTTTGAGTCAAAGATATTTAGAATGAGAATTAATTTTACAGTGCTTAATTAATAATTAAGCGCTGTAAAATTAGCTCCATGCTAGATTAGTTTTATGACCAATCCCTTACTAACTTA